>PKWH01000276.1 GCA_003131985.1 Acidobacteriota bacterium
CCTTCTCAAGCCTGTTTCGTGAGGTTGCGCATTGCGCAACGCCATCGTTGAGCCCGTCCGGTTTCCTTTCGATGCTGTATTATCAAGTCTTACGGTCTGTGCAAATTTGAAACCTTCTCTGATCATCCACGGCGGGGCATGGAACATCCCCGATGAAGCAGTCGACGATTGCCGCGCAGGAATCCGTCGCGCTCTGGAAGCCGGCTGGAAAGTTTTATCCGGTGCTGGGACGGCAATGGACGCCATCGAAGCCGCTGTCGTAATCCTAGAAGACGATCCTACCTTCGACGCGGGCATCGGCTCCCACTTAAATCGCGATGGTCGTGTTCAGCTCGATGCCATTGTCATGGACGGAGCCACACTGAAAGCAGGCGCAGTCGCCGCTGTTGAACGCGTGCGAAATCCAATTCGCCTTGCCCGCAGCATCCTGGAAAAAAGTGAACACATGATGCTCGTTGCTGCGGGCGCGGAAAAATTCGCCGAGGAAAACGGTGTACCGCTCTGCGCCCCCGAAGAACTCGTGAATGAGCGCGAACGCATGGCCTGGCGCCGATGCCTCGAAGATTCGCATGCCGCTGAACACCATGTCGGTCACGAACACGGTACCGTAGGCGCCGTGGCAATCGATCGCCACGGAAATCTCGCCGCGGGCACTTCCACGGGTGGCACTTGCTGCAAATTCCCCGGACGCGTCGGCGATTCTCCACTCATCGGCTGCGGCTGTTATGCCGACGCGGAAGCTGGCGGCGTCTCGTGCACCGGCCACGGTGAGGGCATCATGAAAATTGTAATGGCGAAAATGGCCATCGATCTTCTTCACGACCAGCGCGTGCTCGTGCCGCACAGAGAGAAAGGCGGCCCGCTCTCGCTGGCGCAAGCCGTCGCCGACGCTTGCATCCGCAAACTAGCGCATCGGGCGCACACCACCGGCGGCCTGATTCTCCTGGACCGCGACGGTCTTCCCGCCGCCGCATTTAACACGCCACGCATGGCCTATGGCTACGTCCAGCCCGACGCCAGTTTCCGAATCGCCCCGTAGCGGACGACTCATTGCAGCGAAAAAGCATGTGGTTCATCATATAGCGATGACAAAGCGCATGCAGTCCAGATGGGTCGCAATCCTGCTGGCGGGCTTCGCGTTCCTGTATCCTCCTGTTTCTTCGGCACAGGTGTCTGTGAAATATCGGGAAGGCGCAATTCACGGCTTTCTAGTGCTGCGGACGCTAAATGACGAGACGATAGCCGAAGGTGACCTAACCCAGATTCCCAGAGGTGACCGCATAACCACTCACCTCATCTTCCATTTCAAGGATGGCTCTACGCAGGAAGAAACCGCCGTGTTTTCCCAACGCGGTAGCTTCCGCCTTCTGAGCAACCATCTTTCCCAGAAGGGTCCCGCGTTCAAACGTCCTACGGACGTCTCAATCAATTGTTCCACTGGCCAGGTCACGGTTCGCTACACGGACGAAAGTGGCAACGAAAAGGTCATCACCGACCACCTTAAGCTGCCTCCGGACCTCGCGAATGGTATCGTTCCCACTATGCTGAAAAATATTCCGGTCAATGCGCCAAAAACCACATTGTCGCTGATCGTAGCCACGCCAAAACCACGGCTCGTGAAACTCGTGATTTCTCCCGAAGGTGAAGACACCTTCTCGATAGCCGATTCTGCCCGCAAAGCTGTGCGCTATGACGTGAAAGTCGACATCGGTGGCGCTGCCGGATTGGTCGCGCCGCTCGTGGGCAAACAGCCGCCGGACAGCCACGTTTGGATTCTGGAGGGCGAGGTACCCGCCTTTGTTAAATCGGAAAGCCCGCAGAACGATGGTCCCGCNNTGGCGAATCGAACTTACGAGTCCGGTCTGGTCGCAAAAGCGCGCAGAGGATTCCCCAAAGAAGTGAACATCGGCGCGAGCCGGCTGAAGTAAAATAGATAGAGGAAATTCAGAACCTAGGGAGAAAATCATGCCAATTAGAGATGCAATCCTCACCGAATTCGATCACGAAATGATCAGCACTCGTAAGACACTTGAACGCGTGCCCGAAGGCAAACCTGACTATGCTCCGCACGAAAAATCAATGAAAATGGGACGTCTCGCCGGCCACGTCGCTGAGCTTTCTGGTTGGGCCGCCACGATCATCGGCCAAGACTCGCTGGATTTTCGCCCCGTAGGAGCTCCGCCTCCGACGCCTACCGTGATGACTTCGCGAAAGCAGCTTCTCGAAGTTTTCGACAAGAAAGTGGCTGAGGCGCGCGCTGCAATTTCGGGTGCCAGCGATGAAACCTTGATGAAGAACTGGACGCTTCTCTCCGGTGGTCAAACCCTTTTCTCCATGCCGCGAGTCTCGGTTCTGCGCAGCTTTGTGATGAATCACATTGTCCATCACCGCGCACAGCTCGGCGTTTACCTGCGCCTAAACGGCGTCGCCGTTCCTTCGGTCTACGGTCCGTCAGCCGACGAACAAACTTTCGGCTAATCGGGCGCAGAGCTCGCCGATTCGGCGCTGGCTCGTCTAAGAGTTGAACCGAAAGCACGGCGTGTGCTAGCATCCGGTTTTCCGCAGGGTCATGCGCGTCAACCGACGGGGGCGGCGCCGTGATGGCTGTCTTCTTGCAAAGCGCGAATCTGTCTTCCGCAATAATCCCCCACGAAATGCCTGTCCTGAAGAACGAGTGTGCGTCTTCGCTGCGTATTCTCCAGTCCGTGCGTCTAAGAAAAATTCCTTCTGCAACCATCGCCCTCTTGCGGACGAATGGATCCTTCTATGTGAGGTGATTTATGAAATCGTATAACACCGAATGGATACGCAACGTAGGCATTGTCGGCCACGGCGACACCGGGAAAACCCAGCTGGTGTCGTCGTTACTGTTCGCCGCTGGGATGACGCCCCGCCTTGGCAAAGTGGAGGATGGTTCGACCACGACCGACTGGGACGAAGAAGAGATCGCGCGAAAAATCTCCATCAATACCGGCCTCGCTTTCGCCGAATGGCAAGCGCCGCGCCAGCCGGAAAAAGTAAAAATAAATTTCCTCGATACTCCCGGTTACTCCACATTCATCAATGAAACAAAATCCTCGCTCATCGCCGCTGACGCCTCGCTCATCGTGCTGGACGCCGCCGCAGGTGTCCAGGTTTGCACCGAAAGAGTCTGGGACTACGCCACCGAATACGATCAGCCGCGCGCCTTCGTCCTGAATTGGATGGATCGAGAACTCGCGAGCTTCGAGCGCGCCCTGGATTCCGTCCAGCATGTTTTTGGCCGTGGCGCCATTCCGATTCAATTGCCCATCGGACACGAAAAAGGTTTTAGAGGTGTCGTGGACTTAATCTCCATGAAAGCCCTCACCTACACGCAGGATGGAGACGGCAAAGCCAAAATCGAGGACATTCCGGCGGTCCTTGCCGAAGAAGCTAAGGCTGCGCACGAAACCCTCGTCGAGATGGTAGCGGAAGGCGACGATGCCCTGATGCAGGAATTCTTCGACGAAGGCACGCTGCCCATTGACGATCTGAAAAAAGGCCTGCGCGAAGCAGTCCTGGCCAAGAGAATTTTTCCCGTCCTGCTCAGTTCGGCGCTGCATAACATCGGCACCGACGCAATTTTGAATTTTCTAACCGAGATTTTCCCCGCCCCGGCGGTTCGCGGAAAAATTTCAGGCCACAAAACGCCAGACCATAAAGGCGACACGATTGACCGCAAAATCGTTGATTCCGAACCAATTTCGATTTTCGTTTTTAAGACGTTGGCTGATCCCTTCGCCGGTCGCATCACCTATTTCAAAGTCATGTCTGGAGTGTTGAAAAACGATGCCACGCTCAACAACTTCAACCGCAGCACGCAGGAGCGTCTGCAGCACATCCAGGTGATGCAAGGAAAGGCCGCGACAGCGGTGAACGATCTCCACGCGGGGGACATCGGCACCGTCGCCAAACTGAAAGATTCCACGACCGGCGAAACTCTTGGTGACAAGAACGCCCCGATTTTTTACCCTCCCGCGCGTATTCCCGAGCCTTCCATCACTTTCGCGGTGGAACCTAAGACGCGAGCCGACGAAGATCGCATTGGCGTCGCGATCCATAAGATTCTGGAGGAAGATCTCGCCTTGCGTTTTGCCCGCGATCCTCAAACCAAAGAATTTCTGCTGAGCGGCGCGGGTCAGCAGCATATCGAAGTCGTCGTCGCAAAACTGCGTAAGCGCTACCACGTCGAAATGAAACTCCACCCTCCGAAGGTTCCCTATCGCGAAACCATTCGTGGCAAGGCTGACGCCGAAGGCAAACACAAGAAACAAACCGGAGGCCACGGCCAGTTTGGTCTCTGCCGCATCAAGATGGAGCCGCTACCGCGCGGGAAGGGTATCGAATTTGTGGATGATGTTTTCGGCGGCGCGATCCCCAAAAACTGGATTCCATCCGTCGAAAAAGGCGTGCGCGATTCTGCTGAGCGCGGGTTTCTTGCAGGTTTCCCAGTCACAGATATTCGCGTGAGCCTTTACGATGGCAAATATCACGACGTGGACTCGAGCGACATGGCGTTCAAGATTGCAGGTTCTCTCGCATTTAAGGAAGCCATGAAGCAGGCGCGTCCGGTTCTGCTCGAACCGATTATGCACGTGGAAGTTTATGCGCCGGATCAGTATTCAGGCGACTTAATGGGCCATCTCAGCGGGCGTCGCGGAAAAATCAGCGGCAGCGAGCTGCGGGGAGGAAGCGTGGTGGTGAAAGCGCTAGTTCCCTTCTCGGAAATGTTGAGCTATGCGAACGAATTGATTTCCATGACCCAGGGGCGGGGAAGCTACTCGATGGAATTCTCGCATTACGATTATGTTCCAGCCGAAATTGCGGAAAAGGTCATCGCCGCCCACAAACCGCATCACGGGGGGGAAGAAGAAAGCCAAGCTGCATCAGCCTGATACTCGAACCTCAACTCACCTACGAGCGATTAGTTGCCCGCTTTAGCAGGCGTCTGACTCGTTTGGGCACTCTTAATTGCTTGGGCGTTTTGCCCGTTCTGCGCCTTCTGCGCCTTCGGGCTTTCGTTCTTCTTGTACTGGCCACTCTGACCCGCCGTGCGGGCCGGACAGCCGACGCCCAGACAAGGCCCTGTAGGTCGAAGGTAGTAGCAACCCGTAAGTGATAGTGCGGACAAGAGTAAGATCGTCGCACCCGTGAAAATCAGCGCGCCCGTGGCCTTTTTCTTCATAAGTGCCCTCTTTGAAAGGCTAATAAACCTAACGAACTACCTGGAACTCCATCCTCCTATCTTGGCACAAAGTCGCCATGAAGTTTGTTTTTCGATGGGAACCTGCCGCGTATGTGTCAGCGAA
>PKWH01000274.1:0-3729 GCA_003131985.1 Acidobacteriota bacterium
GCGACTCGCAATGCCGCACCTCTATTTCGCCCGCCACCGCCGCTGGATGTTTCGCCGAAGCATTCATCGCGTATCAGCCACCTTCGCAATATTCGACGCTTTCAGTTCCGCGCTACCTTCGGCCGACTTCGCAAAATTCCACAATTCTTCCTTGCGTTCCCGCGGCAGGTCCGCGAACCCCTGGCCTTGCTCCGCAGCAGCAGCTTCCATATGCCGAAAGCGCCGCTTAAATTTCCGATTGGCTTTCTTAAGCGCCAGTTCTGGATCCACACCCAGGAACCGCGCGACGTTGACCGCCGCAAATAAAAGATCGCCGACTTCTTCCTCCACCCGCGGAACACCCGCTGCGGAACCGGCCTCCAGTGCCGCCGCGTCAAAACCCGGCGGATTTGGCAGCAGAGCTTCTAACTCTCGTTTCTCTTCGTCAAACTTATCAAATATCTCCGAGACTCTGTCCCAATCGAAACCCACATACGAAGCGCGCCGCGTAAGTTGATAAGCTTCCAAAACGCCCGGAAGAGATCGCGGAATTCCCGCCAGGATGGAAGAAGCCTTCTCGTTCGCGTCGTGCGACTTCCCTTCCCCCGCGCCTGACTCCGCGCGTTCCTCCGCCTTAATCTGCTCCCAATTCTTCAACACCTCCGAAGAATTTTTCGCCTTCACCTTGCCAAAAACGTGCGGGTGCCTCCGCACCATCTTCGTGTGAACCGATTCGATCACGTCAGAGATGGTGAACCGTCCCGTTTCTTCGGCAAGTATCGAGTGGAAAACAATCTGGAGCAGCAGGTCGCCAAGCTCGGACGAAAACTCTTTCGAGTCGCCTTTTTCCATCGCGTCCAAGACTTCATATGTCTCTTCAATCAGGAATTTTCGCAGCGATTCATGCGTCTGCTCCCGGTCCCAAGGACACCCATTAGGCGCGCGCAACCGAGCCTGCAGCGCCACAAGTTTCTCGAACCATTTACCAGCCAGCTTATCGCGCCCACTTCGGGGAATGCGTGCTTCAGCGCCGCCTGAGCCTTTAGCGCGCACCTCCGATCCGATCCGCGAGCCAGATTGCGCCTTGGCGTTGGCACGCGGCTTGGAAGCAATAGTTTTTGCGATAGTTTTGCGCGGAGGCAAGAGAATCCCGTTCTGCGTTGCTGAAGGAACAATCTACAAGGAAGATCACCGAGTGACAAGCTGCGAGTGAGAAGCAGCGAGCGACACAGCGCCACGCCTTTCCGTCCGAGCCAATTCTCAACACGCGACTTTTAATCTTGGGCTTTTCGAAGGGCAATCGTACCGTTATTGGGCAAAACCCAGCCGGTGTGTAGGTCCCCGGTTTTCGTCAGGGCACGACTTTAGTCGTGCCGTAACTGGGCAAAATCAGTGCGGCTTCAGCCGCTGAGGGACCGAATCTGTAGCTCTCGGTCAAACTCTCAGCGCGCCAAACTGAGTCCGTTGCCGTGCTCTGATCGAATCCCGACAAGCCGCGAACGCCCGAAAGGCCCGCGAACTATTCCGGCTTAGCTAAACCATGCGCAATCGCGTCGTCAATCAGAGCCTTCATTTGACGCGAAGCATCCTTAAAAATCTGCTCCTGCCGGCGACCTAATTCGCCCTGCAATTCTCCGAGCTTGCCTTGCTGTTCGCCAAGCTCTCCCTGTTTCTCGCCCATCTTCCCTTGTTCCTCCCCTGCCACCGATTGAAGTTCGCCCAGTCTGCTCTGCAGTTCGCCAATCTCGCCCTGAATCCTGCCAAGATCCTCTTGAGTCCCACTAGCGCCAAGCTTCTTCAGCTCGGCTTCGAGTTTATGTAAATCTTCCGTCATATCCGGAATCTGAACGTGAATTTCTTCCTGCTGCTTACCCAAGGCCTCCTGCTTATCGCCTAGGGCTTGCTGCTGCTTGCCCAGCTCTTCCTGCTTTTTGTCGAGCTCCTGAACCGCGGCGAAAAAGTCCTTAGCGCGTTTGATCGTAGCCGCGTCGCGAATCACATAAGACTTGCCGTCGCGCCGAAACCAGATAAAGTCTCCCGAAATTTTCTCCTGGAGAAATTCAACAAATTCGGATGGATGATCCGTGCCATAACTCTCGCTGTCGCCGGAAACACTTATGTACGTGTTCCCCGATGAGATCACAAATTGATGCCCCTCCCGCTCGCCACTCATCACCAAAACTGTGGAACCTGACTGCGCGGCTTGTGCCAGAACGACTTGCAGAGGCGCGAGAACGCGAACCTTCACCGGATCCTCAATCACCACGGGTGCAATCGAGTCTGCGGAAACCGCAACCGACACTTTCGGCGTCACGGCGGTCCTGACCACTACTCTTGCTACTGGTGCAGGCGCAGCCACCGGTGCGGGCGCGGCCTCAGGTGCGGGTATCGCAACCGACACCCTGGGAGCCACCGCCGTGGTTACAACCACTCTCGTCGCCGGGTCCACTGTGACCACCGGCGCGGGCGAAGCCACCGGCGTTGGCGCCGGAGCCGGAGCGGAAGGTGCCTGAGCGGGAGGAGCCGGTACTTGCTCCTGCACCGAACCGTACTCAGACGAACTGAAGTTGTAAGCCCCCGGGCGCAAAGCCGCCGCCACATACACCACTGGAACCGCACACATCACCAGCACCACAACAACCGATTTTTTCAATTGCATGGCCACACTCCCTTTCCATTCGAGAATTCGGTCCAACCGTTTTTCCGCCTGCCCCGCTGTAGCCATCGCAACGCCCTGCCACCAAGCCCGTCCGGGAGTGGCTTCGAGTTCCGCGAAAAAACCAAGCAGCGTTTCGGCGTAACGCGTGCGGTCTGCCCCCGCAGCCAGCGCAGCTTCATCGCTAGCTTCTTCCGCGAGTTCCGCAATACATCCAGTCAGATACCAGCTCAGCGGGCTAAACCAAAAGATCGCTCGGTGCAGCAGCGAGAGCCGATCGATGAACGCGTCCCGCCTCGCCACGTGCGAAACCTCATGCGAAATCACGGCATCCAGCTCAACTTCGTCCCAGTCCCGCCAGCCCGAAGGAAGCAGAATCGCCGGCCGCAGTACTCCGAATGTCACCGGAACAGAAAGCAGTTCCGACTCGGCAAGCCGCGGCACGCGCTTGATTCCCAAAGAGCGTGCCCGCGATGAGAGCAGCGCCAGCGCCCGTGAATCGTAAACGCGCTGCGCCGCACGTTCGAGCCGCACACTCAAAATTAATCCAATAGCAAAACGAACCAGAAAACTCAGCGTCACCAGAAGATAGGTTGTCACTGCAAGAGCGATCCAAGGCATCGCGGCAAGCTCGGACTTGGTCCATGTCACAGCTCGCCCCAGCAAATCGCCTCTATTGCTGCGCGGCGCATCCAATCCGGCATCCGTGGAACCCGCAGCTACCGGTCCATCAGCTAGCCCGCGGCTCTCCGGAACGGTGTTGCCGAAAGAATGCGAAACGTGACGATCGCTAGAATTTCGTGTGGACTCCGCAAATCGCGCCGGCTCGCTCTCATCCCTGTTCGTCACCGCATTTACCGCGCGATACGCAAAGCGAAGATTCTCGACACGCCGCCCTACTTGCGCCGGCAATCTAAACGTAATCGCCGGCAGGAAAACCCCCAAAAACGGCATGATCAGCGCGACGCACAGCACCGCCCTCCACACATTCAGTCGCACCGAAACACTCTTCACCCGCGTGACATTCAGCGCGAGCCCGGCAATGCAACCCAGCGCAAATGACCTAATCGCAGCGTCCGCGATGTGAGTGAGAA
>PKWH01000274.1:3734-5970 GCA_003131985.1 Acidobacteriota bacterium
ATAATATTCTTCACCGCGCGCACCGCAACATTCTGCCGCAGCTCCGCAGCGCGATAAATAAACGTCCGTCCGCTCACTTCATGCGCTACATAGCCTTTCTGTTCCAGCCGCCGCAAAACTGTGCGAATGGTCGATTCCTTCATCGGGCGTCGCGAGGCCAGCGCCTCGCGGCAGGCCTCGGCGGACACCGGTCCATGCGCCCACACGTAATCCATAACCATCTGTTCCACTTCTCCAATGTTCTTGGGACGCGGACTGTGTGTGTTCTTCATTGTAGCGTTACAACTTGTAACGTATGTAAGACGCCGTGTCAACCAAAAAGTGAGCACGGCTTCGTTTGGAGTGCGGCGGCTTGCCGCCGCTTTCCGGTCTAAGCGAACAACATGGAGTCATGATGCCGGCGGCAGAGTTGGGCAACGCCGACGGCAGTGTCGCCAGGGCACCGCTTTACCCGTGCCGTTAAATCCGCAGGAGCCGAAGGGGTTTTAACCCCTGAGGCCTTCAATGAACTGAATCAGAACCCCGAAGCGGTCGCTCGGGGTTGAATAACGCTGTCGGCGAACCGCTCCATCTCTTCCATCTGCGGACTAAACTGAAGCAGCAGCAAATCCACTCCCGCGTCCTCGAATTCCCCGACGCGATCCGCGACCTGCTGCGGCGTCCCGACCAAGCCAGAGCGCAATCCGCGATTCGACACCGAGTAATCTTCCAGCGACACGCGCTGTTCGAGCTGCGTATTGGCCAGCCAGTCCTGATAATTCTGATACCCCGCGGCGTTCTGCTTCACGTCCGTAATCCGCGCAAGTTCCTGCTGCGCTTCCTGCTCTGTCTCGCGCACGATGGAATACCCCGCCACACCAAATATCATCCGCGGCAATCCCTTGCGCTCGCGCCGCTCGGATAGATCCCGAATTTTCACCGCCACTCGCTCCGGCGAATCCCCGTGCATCACGTACGCATCGCATTTCTGCGAGATCAACTCCTTCGCCGTTTCGGATTCCCCTCCCGCATAAATCGTCGGACGCGGCTTCGAAACCGGCTTCGGCTGCATCACCAGGTCCTGCACCGAATAATATTTGCCGGCATAGGAAAAGTGATCCTCTTTCCAAGCTTTGTCCACCACGTCCAGCCATTCCGACGTCCGCGCGTATCGATCGTCGTGCTGATCGAAATGCACACCATACTTTTTCGCTTCCTCCGCCCACCACGAAGAGACCACGTTCAACGACACTCTCCCGCCGCTAATCTGATCGATATTAGCCGCCTGCTTGGCCAGCAACGCCGGTATATGAAACGTTGGCCGTACAGCCACCATCAGCTCAAGCGTCTCAGTAACGGCAGCCAGCGCCGCCGCCGTTGACCACGCATCGAGCGACGGAGCATCAACTCCCTTAATGTCGTTCAAGTTCAGTTCCGCGATCAGCGTGATATCGAACCCAATTTTTTCGCTCCGCCGAGCCAGCCTCGACACGTAGTCCCACGTCGGCTGCATTTTTTCGTCTTCCACATTACGCAGCCACCCGCCGAAAATCGGAAGCCAATATCCGTAGCGCATCAACGCCTCTCCTGAACTAAGTAGTCCACCAGCCGCTCAAACGGATCGAATCCGATTACGCGAGGCCCGTCGGAAACGAAATTCGAGAGCGCGTTGATATCGTAGTAANNAAAGTTGCCCGTCGCGGTCGTCGATAATGTACTCGGCCCCGCCAACTTCAATCGCGGTCTCACGGAAAATGCGCTCAACGTCCGCAATCACCTGCGGAGGCGGCGTGTAAGCCTCTAGTCGCAAGCCCGTCTTCGGCCCTTCCACCACGCAGACCGTCTTTATCTCCGCTCCGTCATTGGTCTTGCAGATGTCCATCGGGCAAAGGTCAAACGTCTCGCCGGATGTGAACACTTTGATTCCATAGAGATATTTGTAACCAATGGTCTCCACGCGGGTAATGTGCCCTCCGCGTGCCGGAATAAATTCTTGCACGATCCCCGTAGCATCCAGTCCCAGCGCGATTCCATTCTTGCTGGCTGCTTCCAATTGTTCGGGAGTGTCGAATCGAACGATCCCCGCACCGCTCCCGCCAATGTTGGGTTTGATAATCACAGGAAACCGCATCCCCCGCGCGGCATCGGGAGCCTGGCTGGCATGATTGATCACCACCGAGCGCGGATACGGCAGCCCCAACGATTGCAGCAACGAAAGCTGCAGCGCTTTGGAAGTCTCGTTGCGAAACGCCTGGCT
>PKWH01000316.1:0-3904 GCA_003131985.1 Acidobacteriota bacterium
CGGCTGTGGAAGGAAGCGGAATGGGCTTCGCGCCTGAACGATCCGCACATTGCCGCGGTGTACGACGTTATCGACGACGGTGGCGAAGTTTTTGTGGTGATGGAATACGTCGAAGGCGAGACGCTGCGGCACCGAATTGGACGTCCGCTATCGATAGCCGAATTTCTCTCGATCGCCACGCAATGCGCTGCGGCTCTTACGGCGGCGCACAAGGCTGGTTTACTCCACCGGGATATCAAGCCTGAAAACATCATGCTTACGCGCGACGGACAGGTGAAAGCGCTCGATTTCGGCGTGGCGCGCGAGCTTCCCGGCTCGGATCACGCTACCACGCGCCACACGTTTGAAAGCGCGCGCTTCGCTGGAACTCTTCCTTATATGGCTCCGGAGATTCTTGAGGAGAAGGAAGGCGATGGCCGCGCGGACATCTTTTCGCTTGGCGTGGTTTTTTACGAGGCGCTGTCCGGCAAGAATCCGTTTCGTCGGGCGGGCTTTCTCGACACGTGCAACGCAATCCTGCACCAGGACCCGCCGAGGCTAAGCCGGCGGAATTCCGATGTGCCGGAAGGCATCGAGAAAATCGTCGGCAAGATGCTGGCGAAAAATCGCGAAGATCGCTATGCCACGGCTGCCGATCTGGACGTCGATCTGAGGTTGCTCTCGCGGTCAGCGGAACTCCAACATGCGCCTTCGCCGCAGATCCCGAAGAAGTTTCTGGTGCTGGTGACGGGTGTTGTGCTGGTCGCCGCCCTGGGATTGCTGGCCAGAAATCCAAGAGTGCAGCAGCGCGCGAGAATTTTGCTGGGAATAACGCATGTCCCGCGTCAAAAACTGCTGGCCATCCTTCCGTTTCGTGCGTTGGAGGGGGATGTCGAGACCGCCTCCTTTACCGATGGTTTGACCGCTACGCTTACGACAAAGCTCACACAATTGACCGACAACCATTCCCTGGGAGTTATATCGGCGAGCGAAATCCAAGCCAAGCAAGTGACCACGGCGGATCAGGCCTATGCCGAATTCGGAGTGAATCTGGTATTGGAAGGGACTCTCAGTCAGTCCGGCGATCTGCTGCGCATAAATTATGATCTGGTGGACCCACGAACGCACCGGCAACTGCGCGGTGAGAGTTTCGACCTACCCGCTTCCAACCCGTTCGCGGTTCAGGACCGGGTCGTCGATGGAGCAGTACAGATGCTGGAGCTGGAAGTTCCGCCTGCCGAACGGCAGGTGTTGGATTCTCATGGCACGCAAATCCCGGCCGCCGAAACTCTCTACCTGCAAGGGCGAGGCTATCTTCAGAATTACGACAGGCCGGAGAACAACGACAGCGCGATCCAGGTGTTTCAGCAAGCACTGAAGCTAGACCCAAATTACGCCCTGGCGTACGCCGGTTTAGGCGACGCTTACTGGAAGAAATACAGAGACAACAAAGATCCCCAGTGGGTTCAGAGCAGCCGGGAATCGTGTGAAAAAGCCGTGAACCTGGATCCGAATCTTGCTGCAGCGCACGAATGCCTGGGGACGCTCTATTCCGGCACGGGCCGATACGAAAACGCGGTGACGGAGTTTGAAAATGCTTTGAAGGCTGAGCCTACCAATGATGACGCGTATCGCGGACTGGCCAGGACCTACGAGGAACTCGGGAAGCTCCCGGAAGCTGAGAAGACTTATCAGCGAGCCATCGGCCTGCGGCCGCAATATTGGGCTGGATACAGTTGGCTAGGAGCCTTCTACCAAAATCATAACCGCTATGCCGAGGCCGCGAAGATGTTCAGCAAAGTTATTTCCCTGGCGCCGGATAGTTTTCGCGGATATTACAATTTGGCGGCAGCCAACGGGGCACAAGGCCAATACCTCGAAGCCATTGCCAACCTCAATCATTCCATTTCCATTCGGCCTTCATCCCGAGCATATGCCAACCTGGGTATGGCCTACTTTTGCCTGCGGCGATTCGATGAAGCCGCGCAGAGTTTTGAACAAGCAGTGAAGCTTAACGATAAATTCTATGAAGGATGGTGGGACCTGGGAGACGCTTATTCCTTCGTTCCGGCAAAGAAAGCGCTGGCGAAGGGTGCTTACGAAAAGTGTGTGTCGTTGGCAAATGAAGCGGTGAGTGTCGATGCAAGAGACTCTTTGGCGCTGAGCACGCGAGGGATTTGCCAGGCGATGCTGGGCGACCGGGCGGCGGCGTTCGCCGATCTCTTACGGGCGGAGTCGATTGCTCCGGGCGATGCAGAGGTGAGTTTTGACACTGCAGTCGTCTACAATCATTTCGGCGACGCGGATCAAACCTTGCAATGGCTCGGAAAAGCCGTGAGCTCCGGCTATTCGCCGAGCAACGCGCGCGATTATCCGTTCTTCGATAAAATACGTTCGGACCCGCGCTTTCAGAAAATTTTCCAATCTCCATAGTTCTCAGAGGAGGAACGATGAACACAGGCGCAGCAGCATCAGGTGCGGCAGCATCAGGATTCAGGCCAAATATCAGGAAAATCGTGATCACGCTGGACGGCAACAGAAAACCCCAGATAGCTAAGGAGGATGAGACGATCATTCTCTCGCCCGCGAATAACGACGAGGTTATTTGGGAATCGTCGGAGCCCTTCCTGATTAATTTCAAGGGGAACTCGCCGTTTTACGAAAAGCAATTCAGCAACAAGTATGCACAATCGGGACTCGTTCGGCGAGACGTCCTAGGCAGCCCGAATGTTTTCTACGAGTACACCATTATTGTAAATGGAGAGAAGCTGGACCCTCGCTTTGGTGTTGACCCGTAGAACGGCTGGCGGAAACTGAGCTGCCGGACTTTGAGCACCGACAAGGACCAGATCAGGCGAGGATGGGGAAGAGGCTGGCCGTTTGCGTAGGAATTTGGCGCGGGACGGAAGGTGTCTCGAAAGCTGTGACGCGGCCGATCAAGTCGTAATCCTTTGCTTCGGTGATTTCGATGGTGGCCAGAGTGCCGGGCGCGGGGAGATCGGCGTCGTCGTTCACGCCTTCGAATTCGGTAATGTACACCTTGCCGTCGATGTCGGGCGCCATGCCTTGCAGGCGCGCTTCCCAGACCAGGTCAGTATCCTTCGAAGGGCCTTCCAGCATGACTTGCAGGCGCTGGCCTACTCGTTTTTTCAAATTGCGCGCGGAGATTTTTTTCTGAATGGACATCAACGTGTCGCGGCGGCGCGTGATTGTTTTTTCGTCCACCTTCTTATCGAGCGCGAAACTTTGCGAGGTGTCTTCGTCGGAGTAGGAGAAGACGCCCATCCAGTCGAACTCTGCGGCACGTACGAAATCGCAAAGCTCGCGGAAATCTTTTTCGGTTTCGCCGGGGAAGCCGACGATNNATCGTATCAAGCAGGCGCGGCGTGACGCGATTCGGATAGCAATAAAGGAATCGCACCCAGTTCAGATCCTCCACTTGCGCCAGGCGTTCGAGGAGCACGGCGAGGCCGTCGCGCAGGCCCAAATCTTCGCCGTAGAAAGTGGTGTCCTGGCCAATCAGCGAAATTTCGCGCACGCCTGCGGCGGCGAGATTCTCAGCTTCGCGCACGACTGATTCAAAACGGCGGCTGCGGAATTTTCCGCGAAGCTGCGGGATTACGCAGAAAGTGCAGGGATGGTCACAGCCCTCGTTTATTTTGATGTAGGCGGTGTGGCGCGGAGTGGCCAGAATACGCGGCGTGAGGTCGTGGTAAAGATAAGTGGGCAACTCCACTGAGGCGGCGTCGTTTGAGCGCAAGTCGCCCTCGCACGCTTCCAGAATTTTTTCGATTTCGCCGGTGCCGATGACCGCGTCCACTTCGGGAATTTGCTCGCGGATTTCGTCGCGATAGCGTTCGACCATGCATCCCGCGACGATTAATTTTTGGGCGCGGCCGAATTTCTTGTACTCGGCCATTTCCAG
>PKWH01000316.1:3961-6813 GCA_003131985.1 Acidobacteriota bacterium
CTTCCAAACACACAATTCTATCACGACAAGCAGCATAAGACCGTGGGAGCCATGAATGAACGGCATCTGAAATAAATAGCTTTGCCGATTCCATCATAATTAATTGGATATGTGATTGAATTATAGTAAATAGAGCGTGGCCGGATCGTAAGGAGAAACTCATGGGAACAGCGGGCGATTGGATGTCCGCAGCATTTTGGGGCATGTTCTGGGCGGGCGGGATGATGTTATGGGAAGCCCTGAGCAGAAGCGATAAGCACGTCAAGCCTGTTCTGTCCTTAGCAGATGTGTTGAGTGGGATTTTCGCCGGTCTGGGCTTTGGTCTTGGAACGACGTTTCGTTGGAGGGCATTCCACTGGCCTCTTGTCCTGATTATTGTCGCCTCCTTTGCAGGCTGCGCGGTCTTCGCAAGAATCGCTCCGCGGAAACTCCATTCCGATCCTGAAAATAGCTGATTCCTCGATTATCGACCGTGAGAATTCTCGATTTGCGCTACAGGCACACTTGTTATCTTCGCGGTGCCGGAATGGATTCGCGGATGGCGCGGAGGAGTGAGGACATTTGATCGATTGGGGCGGCGTGATCGCTGAAGCGGGCTGATTGACAGAGCTCGTTAAGTTGCGCGCCTTGCGCTGTGAACGATTCACACTGCTGCCTAATTCAAGTAAGATTCTGCCGCATGGAACTCAATGTGTTGTTCAGTGAAGATCCCGCGTTCGTCTTAGAGAAGGCTGACGAGTTCCTTTCATCGGAACCGGTTTTGCACAATCTGATTCTGTCGATTCTGCAGGCTCGCGCGGCTCTAGGAGAGCCAGGGCGGTACTGGATCGCCTTTCGCGGGGAGAAAGCCGTCGGCTTGGTCCTTCAGTCACCTCTGGAATTTCCAGCGACGCTGACACCTATGGAGCCGCCGGCTGTGCTGGCAGTCGTCGATGCGATTGCGGAAGCCGGCGTGGAGCTTCCAGGCGTCAACGGGGACGCCGCGACAGCAGCCCGGTTCGCGGGGCAATGGAGTGAACGATGTAAGTCGGCAGCCACACCCTTCCAGGGGACGCGTCTTTACGAACTGCTGGAGCTGGGAGAAATTCCTCGTATCGACGGTCAGCTNNGAAATTGGCGAGTCTGCAAACGGTACCGAGCTGCGGGTTGACCGAGGATTGGCTGCAGGACAGCTCTGGCTCTGGGATCAGAATGGAGAGACAACATCCATGGCCGTTGGCCGTGAACCGGTGCGAGGCGTGGTTCGTCTTGCGGGGGTCTATACGCCGCCCGAGAAACGAAAGCGGGGTTACGCGGAAGCCTGCGTTTATGCTCTGTCGAAACATCTCCGCGACCGTGGGTATCGGTGCGTGCTCTACACTGACTTGGCTAACCCCACATCGAATTCCATTTACCGGCGAATTGGGTATAGAGCAGTAGCAGAAGCTCTTCGTTATCGTTTTGAGTGACCCATCCTCCTTCAGACAGCTTCCAAACACAGAATTCCATTGTGGAGAACAACGTGGTGGACGAAGACCCTCGGGCGATAGCGCGTCAGTGGTAAATGAACTCATTAGCGCTGACGAGTGGAATCCTTCCAAGTGCGTCGCTCTCGGGCCCCATCGACCGTGAATACAACCGCTGACTGGGAAGGGTCGGAACGAGAGGAAAAAATGCTTGACATATTCCCATATGGGAATGTATGGTGTCTTCATGCCACGCGCAACGACGACATCGGACGCTTTCAACGCGGTCGCTGAACCCCGCCGGCGAGAAATATTGAACTATCTCGCGCTGCAGGAGCGGCCCGTTGGCGACATCGTCCTGAGCCTGGGTTTGGAGCAGCCCTCGGTCTCGAAGCATCTTCGCGTGCTCAAAGATGTTGGCCTTGTCAATGTGCGCCGCGATGGCCGCCGGATGTTTTATCGGACCAACGCGGAAGCGATCCGGCCGCTTCACGAATGGGCAAGCACGTTCGAGCGTTTGTGGCGCAATCAGTTGGCACGCGTCAAGGGACGCGCCGAAGAAGCCGCGACGAAACAAGTAGAGCTTCGTCAAATCACAAAGAAGGAGGAGGAATGACCAAGACCGCCGCAACAATGACCGACAACTTGACATTGAACATAAATCAGGAAATCAGAGTTCGTGCCGCACTCGATACCACGTTTGCCGCACTACTGGAACAAATGGGGCCGCACAACGAAACTCCCGATGGAAACCCCTTGCCGATGAAGATCGAGCCCTGGCCGGGAGGCCGGTGGTATCGCGACCTGGGTGATGGCAACGGCCATTTCTGGGCAACGGTGCAGGCCATTAAGCGGCCAACGTTGCTTGAACTTACCGGGCCGTTGTTCATGTCTCACGCTGTGGTTTCCAATTTGCAGTATCGCCTGTCCGAAGCGGGCGGCGGCACGCTGATAACCTTGCGGCACTCGGTGCTGGGTTTTATACCGGANNGTGAAATAGCAACTTCAAGCTCAGCGTAGTTGATTCGCAAAAACCATAAAGGGAAAAGGAGATAAAAGCACATGAGTACGAAACCCACGTACGAACAAGCACAGCTTCACTTGCAGGTCTACGACCAGCGCCGCGAAGCCCGGCTTCGCCAGGGACGCGAATGGTTCTTCAAGAACTACTTCGCCGATTCTCTCGATGAGGGCATGAAAATCGCGCCGCCCGGAACGGAGGCGGCTGGCTTCTTCATGATGGTGATCAGCTACTGGGAGCAAGCCTGCGCATTGCTCAACTACGGTCTGCTCCACGAAGATCTTTTCTTCGAGACCAGCGGCGAATTTTTCGGAGTGTGGGAACGCGCAAAAGCCTCTGTACCCCAGGCTCGCGCGAAGTTCGTGAACAAGCAGTTCCTCGCGAAT
>PKWH01000076.1 GCA_003131985.1 Acidobacteriota bacterium
CACTCGGACAGACTGTTGCCCTTTTGGATCCGAAACACGCAGGTCTTCATCATGACATCGTAGTCACAAAGATTGAGGAGGGTGATCCCCCTAGCTCAATGTTTACTGTGCCTTCAGATTATACCGAGAGATCGCCCCTTGAAATCCAGGCTGAATACGCTCGAAAGTACGGCGGGCGCCAGTTTTGGGGGACGACGGCCGACGATGCTGAGCGCCAATACCGTCAACATCGAGACTAGCAATTGGGGCAGCAGTCTGGGAGGGTGGCGAATCCTTTCGTATTGATATTTTCCCCGTTGACATGGCCGCGGGGCGGATAGTACCACACCGATAATCCGCTACTAAGTTCCCGGACCTTTGTTAACGTTTCAATTACCTTCGGGTGGCCAAGTCAATATACGTACGTAAAGGCCGCAGACACGTGGTAGGTATTTCTCCAGTAACGTGCGGATGGATCGGCCAACCGCCCGCGCGCAACACTTTCAATCGGTCCCGTTCTCGTTGGCTCAAGGTGATTCGCTCCGTTTCCATTGGCCCCTCGGCCACCCATGGAAGCGGACATTTCTACTTTGCACAAACAGGACATTCTCATTTTGCAGCGACAACAAGCGGCGACTCGTTGACTTGGCTTGGGGTGCGACTTACGATGGCGGGGACATGGACACGCCGAAACCACGTATGCCAAGGTTGGCTACAGCTTGTTGTGCGCTCCTCAGTATCGCGGCATTTTTTGCTCTGCTGACACATCACCCTTTTTATGTCTTTTATTTTGGTCTCGGTTTCTTGGCAGTTGTCCTCATCGTTTTGTTTCGAAACTGGCGAAGCGGAAATATCTAGGGCTGAATTGAATCCGACGGGAGGAGATGTGAACGGACGCTCCTTGATGACCTCCACTTTGGCGGTGGCAGCTGCGGCACTGGCGTGCGTCATCGCTTTTACGACAGCCACGGCCGGACATGCGAGTGACGAGGCCGCGCCGATCTACGGCATCACAATCCCTGCCGGATACCGGCACTGGGAATTGGTCTCCGTGGCCCACGAAGCAGCGGACTTCGACGATTTACGCGCGATGCTCGGGAACGCCGTTGCAATGAAGGCTTTTCGGAGCGGGACGCTGCCGTTCCCGGACGGCGCGATCATTGCCAGGCTGGCTTGGAAATACGTGCCATCGGCTGAAAACAACAAAGTCTTCGGCCGGGACCAATCGTTCATTGCCGGAGCCGCCACGAATGTTCAGTTCATGGTGAAGGACTCAAAAAAGTACGCCGCATCGGGCGGTTGGGGGTATGCCGAATTCATAAATGGCAAGCCGGCCGCCGAAGCGGTGCACAAAACGTGCTTCCCCTGCCACGAGCCCGCCAAAGATAAGGACTACGTCTTTACTCACTATGCACCTTGAAGGCAGAATCCGCAAAGCCAACCACTACAGGATGTCAGGAATGGTCCGAAGTCGTGGACTGCGCCTCGAATAGATCCAGATCGCGCTCAACACTGCGCAGGACTTCATCGCTAATCTTGTCTTCGTTGCGGAGATGGAGAAGCGCGGCGCGCTGCAGAGAGCGGACGTGCCCAGACAGCTCCCTGAATCGGGCGTAATCCTGCGGCCGATCGCCGCTCTCCGCGAACACTTTGCCTTCCAACAAGTTCAACTTGTGATGCTGCATCCGGATGAGTTCGTCGTAGACGGAGGCAAATTCGGGGGCATCTTGATCCCGGGCATGCTCAAGATACGCAAGGGCTGCTTGAATCATCGCGGTGCGCGCTTGTTGTTCCTCCGGATTGTTGCCGGCAGGGATGGTAACTCCCAATCGGCGAATGAGCGGCGGAAGCGTGAGTCCCTGTAACACTAGGGTTACGAATATGACGCAGAATGTGAGGAAAATGATGATAGCGCGATGTGGGAAAGGCGCGCCGTCATTCAGTTTTATCGGTAGAGAAATCGCTGCGGCCAGCGCCACCACTCCGCGCATTCCAGCCCAACCTACTATAAAAATCGCTCCTGCAGAGGGGACCGTCTCCGGCTGGCCCAGCAGGCGGCGCCGAATGAAATACGAAATCCGGGCGCCGGGGAATACCCAGAGAAGACGAAGCGCAATTACCAAGCCGCTGAAAAGCAGGCCAGTCAGTAAAACCTTTCCAAAACTCGCGCCGCGAATGTCAGAGAGAATATACGGAAGTTGCAAGCCAATAAGAATGAAAACGATGCCGTTCAACGCGAAATTGAGAGTTTCCCACACAGCCGCCGCTTGCAGTCGTGCGCGCGTGGAGAGATAGATCGAGGATTCGCGGCCAAGATACAGACCGCACACCACGGTTGCCAGCACTCCCGACGAGCGAACGCTTTCAGCGGCGAGATAAGCGAGATAGGGCGTGATAAGGCTGATCGTGATTTCGATCGGTGCGTCATCGATTTTCTTCTCAACCCAATAAATGACTTTACCGATCGCGAATCCGATTGCGACGCCGCTGGCGATTAGATACAGGAGCCTGCCGATCTGCGAGCCGGCCGAGGGCACATTTCCGGTCACCACGATTGCGATGGCGAACTGCAGAGCGAGCAAGCCGCTGACATCGTTGACTAAGCTTTCGCCTTCGATGACGTCGCGAATTCTGCTCGGTAAGCTAAGCCGCCGGGCAATCGATGTGGCGGCGATAGCATCGGTGGTGCAAATCACCGCTCCGAGCACGAGTCCCAGGTGCCAGTTAAATCCGGGAAGAATCCAGGGAACCACCGCGGCAACGCAAAATACCGTGAAACCGACTAGACCAAATGCGAGCATCGAAATGCTGACCAGGTTGTAACGGAAGTCGCGCCAGGAAGTCTGGAAGGCGGCGGAAAAAAGCAGCGGTGGGAGAAAAACTAGAAATACGACCTCGGGATTCAGCTCCGCATGCGGCATATGCGGCACCAGGCTGAGAAACAGGCCGCCAATCACCAAAATGATCGGGTAAGGCGTTCGAAACCGCTTGGCAAGAAGTGCGAGTACTACGACAAGAATCAGAAGAAGAATCAGGACCGGTTCGAAGTGTTGAATGTTGCGTCCGTACATATTCGCCGCGAAGAGTACGATATCCTAAATGTCTGCTCATCGCACGCGCTTCGAATAATCGAGCGCGAGCCGCTGCAATTCGCTTGCCTAAACGACGCGGAGCCGTTCGACCCTGCCGGCGAATCATTATTGGCAAGGCTGGCGGTTGCCCACCCTTTGGTTGGCCACAAGTCGTCACGCGCCGGCCGGGCGGCGGGGCCGCCGGCAAGCAGAACGACGGCGGAAGCCAGAAGCAGGCACGCGATAAACGCAGAGAAGAGGGTCTGCTTGTTCATGGGGTTCCGTCGCAAACTTCACAGCATAGCGCGCACTCTCGTCGGGCGAGGGCGGGAGTTGAGCGCGATAGAAGATTGGCGGTTGGGTCTTAGGATTTTGGTTTCGGGAAAACGTCGCCGACGACGGCGCGGACGTCGTCATAATATTCAGGGTGCTTCGCGAGAAGCGACTTAATCTCCTGGGCGAGAGGACTTTCCGAGAGCCATTTCTTTTGCTGGTCGGGAAACATCGGGAGCATGAGCGGCTTGGCTTCTTCCAGCAATTGTTTTAGTTGCTGACGATCCGGGCTTTCATTTGCAGGCATTTTCAATCCTCCAGGTAACGGTCACTATTTTTCCGCGCGCGGCGGAACACGCTGAGAGCCAAGACTCGTGGCGAAGAAGACGGGGCTCTGTGCCAAGATGAACACTATCGCATTTTAATTTCACATTCAACGTCGAGTGGGGAGCGGGATCATCGGACGTCTTAGGAATTATTCCCGGCGCTTGCGAGTCTGTGTCGTGACCGCAAATTCCGTCCCTCAGCGGCTAGAGCCGCTCTGATTTTGCACCATTTACGGCACGACTAAAGTCGTGCCCTGACGAAAATGGAAGGTTGGGCCACCCGGCAGAAAAAATGCGGGCACCCGGCGAGGCGTTGCCAACCTCTGCGGCGACAGCGTCATCAGAGTCGGCAGGAGCTACTTGTCAGAATCGATAACTCGCAAACAGGCCAAGTTGTGCCACCGGGACGATTGAGAACACGGAAATCCAGATGGAGGCGCACGCAAAATGAAGAATGCATCCGGCTTGGTTGTGTTGATCTTGGTGATTGGTTTCGCGCTGCCGACGAAAGCGCAAGATGTTACGCCTAGGTTTGAAGCATATGCGGGCTACGATTACATGCGCGACAATGCAACCAACGACATCACGCACGACCCGCCTTCGCAATCGGTCAATGGCAACGGAGGAAGCGGGCAGCTGGAATTCAACGCGACTCGCTGGCTCGGTGTGGTGGGAGATCTGGGCGGTTATGCTGTGGCCCGCAACGGATTTGCGACTACGCACCAGATTTCGTATCTGTTCGGACCTCGAGTGAATTTCCGGGGCGGGAGGGTCACGCCGTTTGCCCAGGTTCTTCTGGGGGCCATGTGGGCGTCGGATGCGATTGTGCTGGGATCAAAGACTGCTTTTGGGACGACGGCTGGAGGCGGAATTGATGTGACGGTGTCGCGCCATTTTGCAGTCCGTCCCGTTCAGGCCGAGTATTTTTTGACGAAGTTTCCCGATGGCGCCGATAACCGGCAGAACAATTTCCGGTATAGCGCCGGAATCGTATTCCGTTTTGGCGGGCAATAATCTCAATGAAATTGCGCGCGGACGCGCTTGCGCGTGAAATAAAATCCACCACCAGATGCTCACAGGAATCAGTACCCAGAGCGCAAGCTCCAGTAAAAGTGCCGTGAAGTCCCAAAGCGACTGCGGCTTGCGTAGCGCTGCGGCAATGGCAAAAGCGCAGAGCGGGACGGTCGCAATGCTGGCGTGATGTCAAACGTTACGGTTGCAGCGGCGAAGCAGGAGGGGAATCGGCACCGGAAACCGCTGCGTCAGGTAAGGCAGGAACAAAATAGCCAGGCCGCGAGCGCACCTTCAAATTCGGGCGTGCAACCGTCACTGTGATGGTGTGGAATCCGGCAG
>PKWH01000050.1:0-206 GCA_003131985.1 Acidobacteriota bacterium
ATTCCTCCGGCTCCGCGCGGCGTGCCGCAAGTCGATGTCACGTTCGATATCGACGCGAACGGCATCTTGAACGTGTCCGCGAAAGACAACGCCACGAACAAGGAACAGAAAATCACCATCACTGCCTCGAGCGGCTTGAGCAAGGAAGAAGCGGAGCGCATGAAGAAAGAAGCAGATGCGCACGCCGATGAAGACAAGTCGCGTCT
>PKWH01000050.1:264-456 GCA_003131985.1 Acidobacteriota bacterium
ACGCCGCTGCGGAAAATCTGACCAAAGCCTCGCACCGTATCGCCGAATCTATGTACAAAGCGCAGCAGAGCGCAAGTGCTGCTGGCGCAGGCGCGGCTGGTGCCCCGGGCTCGCAAGGCGCAGCTTCAGGCGATGGTAAGTCAGCGTCCTCGGGACAAGGCGATGTTGTCGATGCCGAGTTCGTGGACGTGG
>PKWH01000050.1:504-12554 GCA_003131985.1 Acidobacteriota bacterium
ATTTCCGAATCGCCCACGGCCGACTGGCGCCGTCTTTTCTACGACGCACAGCAGGACGTGCAGCCGGAGTTTCCTCCGCGCTCGGTCGAGATCACAGGAACGTTTCTTCGGTTTAAGTCCGATCCGAACACGGTGGAACAGAAAGTCGGCTGGATCGACCGCTGGCTGGAGCGAGCCAACGCTAAAGAAGCCTCGATGGCGGGCCGCTCGACCGAAATGCAGCGGCAGAAGAAAGAAGAATCGGTGCGCGAAACGCAGGAACTCGCCGAATGGAACGGGCGTTGGACTAATTTGTAAAGGCCGCGTTCGTATTTTCCAGCAGCGGCCTGCGGTCTGCGAAAGTCGTTTACAAAATTATCATGGCAACAGCTACTAAACAGGATTACTACGAGCTCTTAGGAGTACCGCGCAAAGCGTCTGCGAAAGAACTGCGCGCGGCCTACCGCAAGCTTGCCCGGAAATATCATCCAGACCTGAATCCCGGCGATAAGTCCGCGGAAGAAAAATTCAAACAAATTCAGGAAGCCTACGACACTCTTTCCGATACCAAGAAGCGGCAGACGTACGACCAATTCGGATTTAATGTCCCAGGCCAAGGCGGCGGTCCCGGACCGGGCTACGGCGGCGGAGCTTCGCCGGAAGACATCCATTTTGATTTCGGAGGATTTGATTTTGGCGGCGGGGCAGGCCAAGGGGCGGGAGGTGCGGGCGGCGGCGCGAGCTTCCGCGACCTGTTCAGTCAATTTTTTCGAGGGGCCAACGCCGCGCAGGCGACGCAGGAACGCGAGCCCGGCGATGATCTCGAGTATCAGATCGACATCACATTCGCCGAGGCTATGCGCGGCACGGTAAAGAAGCTGAGTTTCACGCGCTTGGATGTCTGCACCGCATGTCACGGGACGGGCGTGGCGCCCGGCGATGAAAAGGTTTGCCCCTCGTGCGGTGGCTCCGGCCAGGTAACGCAGGTAAGCGGCAAAATGCGGTTTCAGATCACATGTTCGCGCTGCGGCGGCACAGGAAAGCTCCGCACTGCGTGTCGCGCTTGCGGCGGCGAAGGGCGCGTTGCGCGCATGGAAACGCTCGACGTGCGCATACCGCCCGGGGCGCAGACCGGTTCGCGTGTACGCGTTGCGGGCCGCGGCAATGTCGGGCTGCACGGCGGCCCGCCAGGCGATCTCTACATCGTGATGAAGGTGGAACCGCATCCGTTTTTCGATCGTCGAGGCGACGATCTCTTCACCGTTGTGCCAATTACTGTTACCGAGGCTTCGCTCGGCGCCAAAGTTGAAGTCCCAACGATTGATGGGCGCGCACAGGTTCGTATTCCCCCCGGAACTAACAGCGGGAAAAAACTGCGCCTGCGTGAAAAAGGCGCGCCGTCTGCCCGGCACGCCGGGAAGCGTGGCGACCAGATCGTCGAAGTGCAGGTCGTTGTGCCCAAGCCCGAAGATGAACGCGTGCGCAATTTATTGAAAGAACTCAGCAAGATTGATCCTGAGGATCCGCGCCGCGAAATCTTTTCTCGCGCCGTAGTCTAGAGGGAGAAGGAGACGATGATGGCCGGTCGCCCAAAAAAGAAAGCCAAAGCGGGCTACATGATCAGCGCTGTGGCTGATTTATACAAACTGCACCCGCAGACTTTGCGTCTGTACGAGCGCGTAGGTTTGCTCAAGCCTTCTCGTTCGCAGGGAAACACTCGTCTTTACACGGACTCTGACCTCGAGCGACTCGAAGTGATACTCAACTTGACTCGCGAACTGGGAGTCAATCTCGCCGGCATTGAAATCATCCTGAATATGCGCGACAAAATGGGCGACATGCAGTCGCAGATGGAAGCCTTCATCAAATTTGTGCGTAACGAAATGGCGAGCAGCTTTACGGCTGCCGACAATCCTAAAGCGCGGCACGCTATCGTCCGCGCAGTTCCTCGCCCGGTTCTCCGCATCGAAAAGTAACTTCTTCAGCTCGGCAATTTGCGCCTGACGGATTTCCTTAAAACAACCCGGTGTTCGCGGAACGATTTAAGTTTCCACAGGAGCGCGCGCTTTGCACAGACGCATGCCCTTGCGCTCTAACCGAGCCACGCATATTCTTCGATTATGGCGCAAGCAGATTGTCCTCATTGCCAGGGCAGCGGTTGGAAGGTCGTCGAACGGACCACGAAAGGTGCGCAAGCGCTTTCCGCGGATAAGCCCGGCGCTTCCGCACAGGGAGAGCCGAAGCTCGTTTGGGCTGTTCCATGCGATTGCACCACAGGCGATCGTGCTGAGCGCGCTCTGGCAAGGGCGCGTGTCCCGGAGCGTTATCGGCATTGCGACTTCGAAAATTACGAAACAGACAACGACATCCCCGACTTCACGTCGCAGCAGACCACTGCGTTCAATCAGAGTCTGGCGCAAGCAAAGCTAATAGCCCAGAGGTTTGCTGAGGAATTTACTCCTGTTCGCGAGCAGGCCGAGCCCGGCCTATTGCTAATGGGTTCTTGTGGAGTGGGCAAGACGCACCTCGCGGTCGCCGCGTTGAAAGAAATTGTAATGCGCGGCCACACCGGGCTTTTCTATGACTATCGCGAGCTGCTCAAGGAAATCCAGGATAGCTACAACGCGGAGAGCCAATCGACGGAAATGGGCGTCCTCGAGCCAGTATTGAAGGCCGAAATTTTCGTCCTTGATGACGTCGGATCCAGCAAACCCTCGCTTTGGGCGCTTGAAACCGTGGGGCACGTGTTAAATACGCGCTACAACGAAAAGCGCGTCACATTGCTAACCACAAACTACCTCGACGAAGAGGCTAGTCAGTCTCGAAATGCAGAATCTGCAACCGCGGCGGCTGGCGCTCGTGGGAACCCTGCTGATTCGTATCGATCGGCGAGATTGCCTTCCGGCGAGTCCATGAGAGGAGGAAGGGAGGACACCCTCACCGAACGCGTCGGGATGCGCATTCGCTCGCGTCTTTACGAAATGTGCCGCACGGTCAAAATTTCAGCTCCGGATTATCGAAAAGAAATCCGCAAAGCCAGCAGTTCTCGCGCATAGGCGTTGGGTTTGCTGCTCCGAAAGGCAGCAAGGACCGTTGCTCGCTGCATTTCGTTTTCCAGTGAAATTTTGGTTCAACGACGAAGTAGGCACACTACCGTTTGGTTGACAATGCGCAAACCGGGCGGGTATCATCCTCACGATATAAGCGTCGAGCGCGGGCGCTTGATCCCCTTCATTGCTCTAACCCCCTTGGGTGGAGTAACCCGAGGTTGCACTCTCGGTAGATGGGCACGAATTCGTACGGAGGCCGCTCTTCATGTCACCCGAACACGACCCTAATCTCCAACCTTCTGTTACGGACGCTGCCACCAGCGAGCCCGCAACGGAAGATACGAACCCCGAAGCATCTGGAGCTGCCGAATCTCCCAAGTCTTCCGTTTCTGCCAACTCGGGAGTTTCGACTGGCGCGGCAACGGCCGTAGTTCGCGCGCAGGAAAATTCCGCGAGTTCGCCAGCGAAGAGCGGTGCCACGCTCGAAGAAACACCTTCGGCGCAAGCTACCGCACCGGCTGATCAAAATGCGGCGCCCTCCTCTACCGAATCTTCTTCAACTTCGGAAATTTCCCAGCTACGCGAAACCTCGTCCACCGAACCCGCACTGACCGCTGAAATTGCGCGGACAGATGAGATGGACGCGACGACCGAGGCCGCGAAGTCTCCTGAAGGCGCAGAATCCACTGAAACAATGGACCAACTCCTCGATCAGTTCGCCGTGCCGGAACCGGTTGCTGCCGAGGGCGAGATATTTGATGGCCGCGTCTTAGCGGTAACAGACGCCGGCGTGATCGTCGACGTAGGTGGAAAGTTCGAAGGCTTGGTTCCGGCGCAGGAATTCGTTGATTCAGGAAGCCCGATCCAGTTTGGCAAAGGCCAGACCATCGCAGTCGAAAGGCTGCATGAGCAGAAGAACGGCTACGTCCTGCTCTCGCACGTGCGTGCACACCGGCGGCGCGTCTGGGAGCAGATCGAGAAATCGTACCGCGACCATGCCACGATAACGGGCAAAGTTACCGAGCGCATTAAGGGGGGGCTGGTAATTGACATCGGCGTTCGCGCGTTCTTGCCGGCTTCGCAAATCGAATTGCGGCCGGTACACGATCTGGATACTTGGAAGGATCGTGATATCGACGTCCGAGTCCTGAAGTTGAATCGTAAGCGCGGCAATGTAGTGGTAAGCCGCCGCGCGATTCTCGAAGAAGAGCAGAAATCCAAACGCGATGAATTGATGGCCTCCCTGTCGGAAGGTTCGGTTATTACCGGCCGTGTAAAAAACGTAACCGACTACGGCGTGTTCGTGGATCTCGGCGGAATGGATGGGCTGCTCCACGTCAGCGACCTCGTATGGGGACGCGTGCCGCACCCCTCTTCCATCGTCAAACCTGGCGATGAAATCGAAGTACAGATCTTGAAGTTTGATAAGGAAAAACAGCGCATCTCCCTGGGACGCAAGCAACTTCTGCCCGATCCGTGGGCAACCGTACCCGAGCGTTTCCCAGTGGGCACGCGAGTACAAGGAAAGATCGTAGGCGTCACGGATTATGGTGCGTTCGTGCAGATCGAACCCGGCGTCGAAGGGCTGGTGCACGTCAGCGAGATGAGTTGGTCGAAGCGCACCAAACATCCGTCGAAGATGGTAAAGGCCGGCGACGAAGTGGAAGTAACCGTACTGGAAGTGCGGACCGACGAGCGCCGCATCTCCCTCGGCTTGAAACAGACCATGCCCGACCCATGGAATGCCGCCGCGGAAAAATATCCGGTCGGCACGATCGTCAATGGCCGCATTCGCAACCTTGCGGATTTTGGAGCGTTCGTCGAAATAGAAGAAGGCATGGAAGGCTTGATACATATCAGCGACATTAGCTGGACCGAGCGCCTCAAGCATCCCAGCGAGAAATTCAAGAAGGGGGACGCCGTCGAAGCCAAAGTGCTGAAGGTTGACTCCCAAAATCGTCGGCTCTCGCTTGGCATCAAGCAAGTGAAAGACATCTGGGCGAACTGGTTTGCGGAGCACAAAATCGGTGAAGTGATGAAAGGAAAAGTTACGCGAACAACGGATTTCGGAGCCTTTGTGGAATTGGCTGAGGGAATCGAAGGCCTCTGCCACGTTTCAGAGATCGAAGAGCGCAAGTCGAAAGGCGATCGCGACAAGGAAAAGCCGGCGCGCGGCGCGCGCGTCACTTCCGTGCTCGTAGTAGGCAGCGAGCACGATTTCAAGATTTTGCGGCTCGAGCCGGAGCAGCATAAAATCAGCTTGAGCTATCGCGCGGCGCAGAAGCAAGTCGAGCGGCAGGAGATTGAAACGTTCCGTGCAGCGAAGCCACCGAAGTCGTCGCCAAACGCAACGATTGGCGACGCCATCATGGCGAAGCGGCAATCGTCTTAGCTTTAGATTCCCGGCCGGGCCACGGGGCGGCTGCTCGGGAAAGCCTTCCCTTGCCGTAAAAATCGTTTACCTTGCGGTAGATTGATGATATGCAAAGGCCTGCGGTGTGGCCCCGGCCCGCAGACGGCGCACAATTGCTTGATGTTGTGAGAGGAGGCTCTCATTCGATGGCAGAGGCTGCGGGAGAGCACGTAAAAAAAGATCATACGATGACGAAGGCTGACCTCGTGGAAGAGGTCACCCGCATCACCGAACTGCCTCGCAAAGAAGCCGAGGCGGTCGTCGAGACCATTTTCGAGAGCATCATTGGCGCTCTCCAGTCCGACGACAAAATCGAGATTCGTGGTTTCGGCAGTTTCCGCACGCGCGAACGCCGCGGTCGCACGGGACGCAATCCGAAAACGGGCGCGAAAGTGGAAGTTCCCCCGAAGAAAATTCCGTTCTTCAAACCTAGCAAAGAGCTCAAGGACTTCGTGAACCATCCTCGCTCAAGTGGCGCGTCCGAACCCGGAACCCAGGGCTGAGCGGGAATGGATTATCTGTGGACGCCGTGGCGCTATCGCTATATCGCCGACGCGTCGAAGGACGAAGGCTGTATTTTTTGTGCCGCCGTCGCCGCCGATGACGATGCGAAGACCCAAATCATTCTGCGCGGCGCGAAAAATTTTATAATCCTCAATCGCTATCCTTACACCACCGGCCACGTGATGGTTGTTCCTTACGCTCATGTAGCCGATCTTTCAGCCGCCGACCCTGAAACACTCGCCGAAATGATGCGACTTTCGCAACGCGTCCACACCGCGCTCGAGAAAATTTATCACCCGCAAGGCTACAACCTCGGCATGAATCTCGGCCGTGCCGCCGGCGCGGGAGTCACCGGCCACTTGCATCTGCACGTCCTGCCGCGCTGGTCCGGCGACGCGAATTTCATGACCGTAGTGGGCGAGACCCGCGTCGAGCCCGAAGACCTCGCCACCACCTACCAAAAGCTCCGCAAAACCCTCGCGTAGGATTGTCCTTTCTTAATTTCGGAGCGCAGCCTAGAATTTATATTCTCGGAGGCAGGTGCGTGAATCTTGACCTCACAGAAGAACAACAACTGCTG
Organism: Acidobacteriota bacterium; assembly: GCA_003131985.1. Classification (GTDB taxonomy): domain Bacteria; phylum Acidobacteriota; class Terriglobia; order Acidiferrales; family UBA7541; genus Palsa-295. The sequence goes on from PKWH01000050.1 coordinate 7,031, forward strand.
CAACGCAGCGTGCGGGAATTTGCCGAAGCGGAAGTGAAACCGCATGCGAAGGAAATCGACGAAACGGGTCGTTTTCCACGCGATACCTTTGAGAAAGCCGCGCAGCTGGGCCTCACCGGAGTTGCCGTGCCCGAAAATTATGGCGGCGCAGGAATGGATCATGTCAGCTACGCCATCGTGATCGAGGAGATTTCTCGCGTCTGTGCTTCCACCGGCACCATTCTTTCCGTTCAAAACTCGCTCTACTGCGATCCCATCTTGCGGTTCGGCACCGATGAGCAAAAACAGAAATTCCTCGTTCCCTACGCGCGCGGGGAAAAAATCGGATGCTACGCGCTCACCGAGCCTCAAGCCGGCTCAAACGCCGCCGCACTCAGGACCAAAGCTGAGCGCAAAGGCGACGCCTACGTCATCAACGGGACCAAGGCATGGATCACCAACGGCGGCGCAGCAGATGCCGCGCTTGTATACGTGAACACGCAACCGGAAAAAGGCGAAAAGGGAATCACTGCGCTGATCGTCGAAAAAGGCACGCGCGGTTTCGCCGTCGGCAAGGAAGAGAAAAAACTCGGCGTTCACGCCACGGCTTGCACCGAGCTTTCGTTCGCTGACTGCGAGGTTCCCGTCGGCAATAGGATCGGGAATGAAGGCGAAGGTTATAAGATCGCGCTTTCCACACTCGATGGCGGCCGCATCGGCATTGCCGCCCAAGCTACCGGAATTGCACAGGGTGCCTTCGAAGCAGCGCTTTCTTACGCGCAGCAGCGCCAGGCTTTCGGCCATCCCATCGCGGATTTTCAAGCCATTCAGTTCATGCTTGCCGACATGGCCACCGAATTAGACGCCGCGCGTTTGCTCGCGCGCCGCGCTGCATGGAAACAGGATTCTGGCGCACGGTTTACCATGGAAGCTTCCATCGCAAAACTTTTCGCCAGCGAAATGTCCACGCGCGTGACGCACAAAGCTATCCAGATACATGGCGGCTACGGCTACAGCCGCGAATATCCCGTCGAACGCAACTACCGCGACGCGCGCATCACCGAAATTTACGAAGGTACCAGCGAAATTCAGCGCCTAGTCATCTCCGCTTCGGTCTTGAAAGCGTAGTAAATAGAAGAACGCGGGACCTGCTCTCGCTTGTGTTGCTCCTCAGTGTATTCTTGTCTCCATGTTGGAACTGGATTGCGGACAGCGCTTCGCGCCGGAGCTGGACGAAAACTTCTTCACATCGTTGCCGTCGCGTCCGGGTGTCCTGTTGCTCCAGATGCAGGACGTGAACGCGCATCCGTATCTTGCGCGCACCGCGGACATTCGACGCGCCGCGGAACGGTTGCTGCGTCCTCCCGAAACCCTTTCCAAGCGTTTGAATCTCCGCGAAGTGGCCTCGTTCATTCGCTATCGCGTCACCGGATCGAAATTCGAACAAACTCTCACCATGTACGACCAAGCCCGCAAAAGCTTTCCGCATCGTTATCGCGACTTGATGCGCCTGCGCCCGCCCGCGCTGTTGAAGGTCAACCTCCGCAACGAATATCCACGCTGTTACGTAACCCGTCGAATCCGCGCCGATGGAGGATTCTACTTTGGGCCTTTTCCGTCACGCCGCGCCGCCGAGTCGTTCAGTGAAGCTTTTCTCGACCTTTTCAAAATCCGCCGTTGCCAGATCAGAATCCGCCGAGATCCTGAATTTCCAGGATGCATTTATTCCGAGATGAAGATGTGCCTCGCGCCCTGTTTCGCCGGATGCTCGAAGCAGGAATACGATGTCGAAGTCGGCCGCGTTCTCAAAACTCTCGAAACGGCCGGGTCATTCCTTACCAGGGAAATCGCGGGCCAACGCGAAGCCGCCAGCGAAGCTCTGGACTTCGAAAAAGCTGCTGCGCTCCACAAGCGCCTCGACAAAGTCTCCACAACCTTGCGAGGGTGGGGAGAATTGACGCGGCGAATCGAGGAGATTGATGCCGTAATCTTGCAACGCGGATCCGAAGAAAAAACAATCGTCGTGTTCCCGGTCCACGCGGGAATACTCGCCGAGCCTTTATTCCTGCGTTTCGGGGAATTATCAAGCGAGCCAAAATCCGTGGAAGGCATCTTGAGGAAAGTTTTGGAACCGCAAGCGAATACGGCCCCGCCAAAAGCAGCCCACCACAACCCAGAGTCTGCTGAAAGTCTCGAGGATCCGCAACCGGACACACTCAACAATTTGGCGGATTCCGCGGCTGAGCCGGAGGACCTGCCTGCGACATATCGCGCGCGATACAGTCTGCAGTCGGCGCCCGCGGAATTAACCGAACATCTATCGCTGCTCTCGCGATGGTTTTATTCGAAGCCTCGCGATGGAGAGATTCTTTTTCGTGAGAGAGGCTGGCCATATCGTCGCATATTGCGTGCCTGCGGCAGGCTTCTTGCGCGGGCCGTGCCGCCGGCGAAAAGTTCACGCTCGAGTTCAAAACCTCGCTCGTAATTTTCTAAGCCTGATTTGTTCTTACTTTCCGTTTAGAACTTGGACCAATCGAAAACAATGCTACCGATTACGTCGTACAATTAACCGGATGTCGAAATCGCGCCCGCAGAACACAGACCCCGAACACCGGTCACGCGCTCGCGCGATGGTCCGTTCGCTACGGCATCGCAACTTCCAGCTTTTCTTCAGTGGACAAATGATTTCGCTCATCGGCACCTGGATGCAAAACGTTGCGCAGGCTTGGCTCGTTTATCGCTTGACGGGATCGTCGCTCCTTCTCGGCGTCGTGGGCTTTGCGGGGCAGATTCCCGTATTCTTGCTCGCTCCCATCGGAGGCCTGGCCGCCGATCGTTGGAATCGCCATCGCATCGTCATCGGCACTCAGATCGTGTCGATGATCCTTGCTTGCTTCCTCGCAATCCTTACTCTTCTCCATATCGTCACGGTCTGGGAGATTGTCGTGCTCGCAGCGTTACTCGGCGCCGTAAATGCATTCGACATTCCGGCCAGACAATCGTTTCTGATCGATATGGTCGGCCGCGAGGATTTAATGAACGCGATCGCCTTGAATTCCTCCATGTTCAATGGCGCCCGCGTAATCGGTCCAGCCATCGCCGGTTTGCTCGTAGCATGGATCGGGGAAGGTTGGTGCTTTTTCGCCAACGCCGTCAGCTACATCGCTGTCATCATCGGCCTGCTGCTGATGAAGCTCGGGCCTATGCGTGCCGTCTCGAAACAAGCCACGCCCATAGAGCACATCGCCGAAGGGTTCCGGTTCGTGCGCCGCACCGCACCCATCATGGCCATCATGCTGCTCATCGGGCTGGTCAGTTTGGTCGCCGTGCCTTACTCAGTGTTGATGCCGATTTTTGCCGACCGCGTTCTGCACGGTGGTGCGCGCGCGCTTGGCGTTCTGATGGGCGCTAGCGGAGTTGGCGCCTTATTAGGAGCGCTCACTCTTGCAATGCGGCGCGGAGTTCATGGGCTCGGCCGTTGGATCGCTTTTTCCGCGATAGCTTTCGGAGCCAGTCTCGTTCTGTTTTCCTTTTCAAGATGGTTCGTGCTCTCCGCGATACTGCTGGTTCCGGTGGGGTACGCCGTGATGCTGCAGATGTCTAGCTCGAACACGATGATTCAAGCCATGGTTCCAGATGAACTGCGGGGCCGCGCCATGGCCGTCTATACCATGATGTTCATGGGCATGGCTCCGATGGGAGCGCTGTTTGCCGGAGTGCTCGCAGGTAGCATCGGCGCTCCGTGGACCGTGGCAATCGGCGGAATTGGAGCCATGGTGGGCGGTTTTCTTTTTTGGCGCCAGTTGCCGAAGCTGCGTTTCGAAGCGCGCGAATTGCTCGTCGCGCAAGGTCTGGCGGGAGAACCCGAACAAGCAAAGTAAGAACGTCCGATTTCTCCTCATTCACAAGCGTTTTGATATACTGCGCGAGTTCACAACGCTCGCCGTGAAAAGAGAGGCTTGATGTCATCTGCTTCACCCCTCAGCGCGGAACGCAAGGCCGGCTTCGCAACTCCGGAAGGCACGCTGCGCTATGCTGCTCGCTTTCAAGGACGCTCCGCGGCGGGCCACTTCCGCGAGATTCCCGGCGGACTTGTGCTTTCCTCCATCGGTATCGGCACCTATCTTGGTGAAGCAGACGACGCGACAGATGGCGCATATACCGACGCCATAGTTTCGGCCGTCGAAAGCGGTTGCAACGTGATCGACTCGGCCATTAATTACCGTTTCCAGCGAAGCGAGCGAGCTGTGGGCGCCGCTATGAAGGAACTTTTCTCAAAAAGTTTCTCTCGCGACGAAATCGTTCTTTGTACGAAAGCAGGATTTTTGACTCCCGATGGTGCCATGCCCGCCGACCCCAACGAGTACTTCGCGCACGAATTCCTCGAGCGCGGAATTTTTCGCGTGGATGAAATTGCCGCTGGATGCCACTGCATGGCGCCGGCCTACCTGGCCGACCAGCTCGAACGGAGCCGCCGCAATTTGGGTGTCGAAACCATTGATGTGTTTTACCTGCACAACCCTGAGACTCAATTGAGCGAAGTTACGGCTGACGAATTTCGCCAGCGCATTCGCGCAGCATTCACATTTCTGGAAACTGCTGTGGCGGAGAAGAAAATCCGCTCCTACGGCATGGCCACCTGGAATTCATTTCGAGAAGATCCAAAAGCCGCCGGCTACCTTTCGCTTGAAGAGATGGCTGGAATAGCCGAAGAAATCGCCGGGCCCGCGCATCATTTTCGCTTTGTGCAGTTGCCGTTCAACTTGGCCATGCCGGAAGCGCTCACGCGGCCGAACCAAATGATCGATGGCAAGCCCGTTCCGATGGTTCAGGCGGCGCGGAAGCTGGGAATCTCGCTGATAACGAGCGCGGCGCTTCTGCAAGGGCAGCTGGCGAAGAATCTACCTCCGTTTGTCGCCACCGCGCTCGGATCAAAAGAGAATTCCACTCTCGCTCTGCAATTCGCGCGCTCCGTCCCCGGGTTAACCACCGCGCTGGTCGGAATGAGCCAGGTGGCTCATGTTGATAAGAACTTGAGTCTCGTTGCTGTAGAGCCGGCCTCGCGTGAGCAATTTCTAAAATTGTTCGAATCGAGAGGTTAGAGACTTGCGGGTTCGCTGAACAACCCCGGATGCGTTTTGTTGAGCCATGTGTCGATTGCCGCAGCCATTTCGTCCAGGTGTCCTGTGAAAAAATGATCTGCGTTTTCGACGAACGCCAACTCCTTGGGTTCCGGGAGTGTGTGGAAAAGCTTTTCGACATTTTCTCGTGATCCAAACTGATCGTTGGCTCCCTGTAGGAAGAGCTTCGGTTTCGTGCATTCGCGTAAGAACGTCATGCTGGATTTATCGACGGGAATTCCCAGACCGATTAGATCCGTCACACGGCTGTCTTCACAGCCCACTTGTAGGCCCACCAACGAGCCAAAACTAAATCCCGCCAGCAGAATCGGCACACCCAGGAATTCGTTCGCCATATACTCTAGCCCTGCCCGAACATCTTCGCGTTCGCCCGTGCCCCGATCGTGGACGCCCTCGCTTAGTCC
>PKWH01000050.1:12596-12815 GCA_003131985.1 Acidobacteriota bacterium
AAAGCATCGCCTCGATTCGGCCCGCTTGTCCCTTTAGAAAAAAACTGCGATGGAATGTTTCGGCCATGTTCCGTAGGTCTCGCGAGTGTAACGGACAGTTTCTTGTAGCGCAAAGGCCAAGAAAGTTGAACCACGCCAGGCCCGCTCGAGCAGACCCTGAAACTCGTTGCGGCAGACGCTCGGCAGTGGTAGCTTGACGAAAGCGGACATGTTCGCTGG
>PKWH01000052.1:0-4819 GCA_003131985.1 Acidobacteriota bacterium
TCGAGAAACTTCATCGCGCGCTGATAATCCCGAAATATCTTTTCTTCCTTCCGAAAACTCGGTGAATGGGATTCCCGGCGGCATCGCGCGAACTTCATCGGATGCTTCAGGTGCAGCATCTCGTGGTACAGCACGTAAGCCACAACATATTCGGGAACGGCTTCGCGGTCCAGCTCGCGGTTCAGAACGATCTGGCACAGCGCAGGATCGAAGCAGCCCAGCAACGATCGCCATCCTCGCTTGCTCCAACTCAGCCGCGGCAACGGAAGCAAATTCTGGAAGTACTGCTGATTCAAGCTGGCAAACAATGGAGCGAGATCGTGATGCGTTCCGGCGGGCAAGTGGTCCACACGGCGGGCACGGTGCTGCCGCAAGCGGTGCAATCGACGTCGCGTGGTTCGCGCATAGGAAAATCGCCGGTAAATCTCGAGCATGTCCTTCGGCGGTTGACGCCGGTACAAGCGCCCGAGCAGAATCGCTGCCGCCGCTTCCACTACCGAAGTAGGAGCGTCATGCAGTGCGTCTGACAGGCGCACGTAAGCCGTATCTTCGCGCACGCGGACAGTTAGCGTTAGGCCGGTGTAAGGATGAAATTCGACGACGAAATATGGCGGGCGCCCTTCGCATCCCAGCCTCGTGTAGATGCGCTGAAAAATGCGTTCGCCGCCGGGCACAAGTTTTGATTTGAGTTCGTTTCGAATTGCGTCGGTCGTTGATTCAGGTTCGCGACGTTGCCGCGCCCTCATGAAGGCTTTCTCCGCACCGGTGCCGGTGAAAGCTCCTTTTGGGCCTCATCCACATCGGCGAGCGCGTCTTTGGTACCTTCGATGGCGTCTTCCAGCGTGTCTTTATAAGTATCGAGCTCAGGGCCGCCCCGATCGAGTTTTTGCAGTGCGTCCAAAAAATCCTTTCCTTTTGACTTAAAAGTCTTCAGCGAGGCTCGAATATCCGCCTGCTTTTCTCGTGCCAAACCGATCTGGTCCGCCGCATCATCCACGCATCCGGCATAATCATTCATCAGGCTGTTGAGCATTTCACCGCGCCGCCGGTCCGGAGTCTGCCGGGCAAGCTCGTATTGAAATTTTTTCAGGCGATCCTCCGCGAAGGAGATATACAACTTGATCCGCTCGCCAGGCTCCACCGCTTCGCGGATTTTGTCCGATTCCGAGTCCGTCAAGTACTCTTTCTTTTGAGGCGCGGGATTTGCCGCGCGCGCCGGGGCCAGCGTGGAAATCAGCACGGCTGACAAAGCGAACAGACTTAGATTGCGCCACAACATATCTCACCCCTGAGGCTTCGGCGTGCCCGGCGGCGGTTCTGGTGCAGCCTCCGGACGGCGTGGAAAAAGTTCATGGATCAATTGACGGTCCATTTGTTCCAAGTCCCGCCGCACGTCAAGAAACGGTTTTTGGTCGTCCGCTGGCAAGTCCACGATAATGTCGCTCAGACGCCGCAGCGACTGTCGCAAGGAAATTTGAAGCTGTTTGAATCCGTTTGGATGCTTTTCCGGGTCCGGCTCTTTACCTTCCAGAGCTTTTTTGCACGCCTGCGCCTCGTCGCGATACTGCTGAAAAATCGCCAGCGCCCCTCCGAAATTTTCCGAGTCGGCGTCCTTTAAAATCTCCCGAAATTCGGCTTCGCTCAGAGGACCCAAAAGCTTGGCCTTACGAACGGGATCCGTCTCGTTGGTAAATTTGGAACGCAATTCCGCAGTATTGTTCTGCGGCAGCATTGTCTTCGGCATAGCTAACGCAAACGATGAAGCACAGCTGACAGTCCAGACAAGGGCCGTCAGCGCGATTCCAGTCATGCGAAACACGCCGGATTGGGACCTACTTCTTTTTGAGCTCGCGATTGAGGGTCCGAACGCGCGCCGAAGCTTCGAAGTACATGTCATTGTTCAGGTCCGTGTTCAACTCGAGAAATTTCTTGTACGCGTCGAGCGCCTGCGCCGGCTGTCCTAGTTTATCGTAACAGGTCGCGCGAATGAACCAGCTCCCCATCGGCAGCGTTTTACGCTGCGAAAGCGCATCCAAGGCTTTCAGCGCCCCCGAATAATTCTTATTCAGATACTGTGCGGTAACCAGTTCTCCGAGCACATCGTTGGAAGCCGGATTCATTTTGAAAGCGACGATGAGTTCATTGACCGCGTTTGGGTAATCTTTCTTTTCCAGATAAATATGCCCAAGCTGCGCGACCAGATCCGCATCTTGCGGTGCAAGCGCAATCGCTTTCTGCAATGCGGGAATCGCGTCGTCATAATGTTTCCTCTGGAATGCAATCTGCACACGCAGCTTCAGCGCGCGTAGATTCTCAGGCGTACCAGTCGACGCACGATCCAGTTCCGCCAGAGCATCATCGTTCTTGCCAAGTTCGGCAAGCTCCCCGGCGAGTTCCATCCGGGCATTCGCGTCATCCGGTCTGCTCACCAAATAAGCCGCCAACTCCTTCGCCGCTTCTTCAATCTTTTTCTGCGCAATCAGAGCTTGAGCCAGCCCGATATGCGCTTGCCCCGCAGCGGCGCCCACTGGATTCAACGACAGCGCCTCCCGAAACACCGATTCGGCTTCCGCGGGACGCCCAGCCCGCAGCAGAGCCCCTCCAAGCGACGCCCGGATGTCCGGATCCTTGTTATCCAGCTTTTTCGCCGCTTCGTATTGATCGATTGCCAAATCCAATTTCCCATTCTTTTCGAGCGCCGTGCCTAGAAGCCATCTCGCCCGCGCATTTTCGGGCAACAATTCCGCGGCTTTTCGCAGAGGAGCTACCGCCGCGGCGGGATCGCTCGTCAGCAGCGTCAGCCCCAGATTCTGGTACGCCGCAGCCATCTTAGGATCGAGCGAAATCGCTTTTTCATATTCCGTCTTAGCTTCCACGGACTTCTGCATCGCAGTGTACGCGTAGCCCAGATCGTAGTGCACTGTCGCGTCGTCCGGCTTCTTGGAAAGATATGCCTGGTAGGCCGACACGGCAGCCTCGTAATCTTTTCGGTCCATCGCCGCCTGCGCCTGCGCCTGCAAATTATTCAGCGCGACCGCAGCGCCATCCTGCGGAATCCGTGTTCGGGATGTGCCAACGGTTTGTGCGGAACTGGCCGCCGCAGCGCCGAGAAAAACACACAGCGTCCAGCAGCAAGCCAAATACATCGAACGCGCTTTCATGGGTTCGGCAGCGAACTTTGACCCGCGCCATTAGATGCAGCCGGCGAGTGTTCGTTCACGTGATTCGCGCCATTGCGCGGCTTCAAAACGCTCGCCAGGTATTTTCCGGTGTGTGACTGCGAATTTCGCGCGACTTGTTCGGGCGTTCCCGAAGCCACCACGCGACCGCCTTCCTCGCCGCCTTCCGGCCCCAGGTCGATCACCCAATCCGAGGATTTGATCACATCAAGATTGTGCTCGATGATCAGCACCGAAGCGCCGCCTTCAATCAATTTGCGAAACGCGGTCAAGAGTTTCTGAATATCGTCAAAGTGCAGCCCGGTGGTGGGCTCGTCAAAAATGTACAGGATGCCCGTATTCTCCTGCCGCGTAAGATGCGCCGCAAGTTTCAATCGTTGTGCTTCGCCGCCGGAAAGCGTAGTGCCCGACTGGCCCAGACGCAGATAGCCGAGGCCGACTTCTTCCAGCACCCGCAGCCGCGCGGTTACCTTCGGATTCGCGGCGAAAAACGTGAGAGCCTCGCGCACGGTCATCTGCAGAACGTCGTGAATATTCTTTTCTTTGTAGCGCACGTCCAGCACCGCGCTCTTGTAGCGCGTCCCGCGGCATTCTTCGCAGATCAATTCAACGTCAGCCAGAAAACGCATCTCCACCGTCACGGTGCCGTCGCCCTGGCACGCTTCGCACCGGCCGCCCGGAATGTTGAATGAAAAATGCCCGGGCGTGAATCCGCGTTTCTTCGCCTCCGGCGTGGACGCGAAGACTTCTCGTATCGGATCGAACGCTTTCAAATACGTCGCCGGATTCGAACGCGGCGTGCGGCCGATCGGAGACTGATCGACCATCTCCACCGCCGTCACAGCGGCGTCACCTTCCAAACGATCGCAGCATTCGCGCCAATTTCCTCCCGTGCGCTTCAGTTGCAATGCCTTGAACAAAACGTCGTAGACCAGCGTCGATTTTCCCGAACCGGACACTCCCGTCACAGCCACGAGCATTCCCAGCGGGATCATCACGTCGATGTTCTTCAAATTGTGGCTATGCGCACCGATTATCTTCAGAAACTTTCCCTGCGTCTTGCGCCGTTGTGCCGGCAATGCCACTTTCAATTCGCCGCGAAGGTAACGCGCAGTCAGGGAGTGAGCATCCGCAAGCATCGCGTCACGCGTGCCTGCAAACATTAATTTCCCGCCATGTTCCCCTGCGCCAGGGCCCAGCTCCAGAATATGATCGGCGCTCAAAATTGTGTCGGGGTCGTGTTCCACCACAAGCAGCGTGTTGCCCAAATCGCGCAGCCCCTTCAGAATTTCGATCAGCCGGCTGGTGTCGCGCGGATGCAGCCCGATCGAAGGCTCGTCCAGCACGTAGAGCGCGCCGACAAGATGAGAGCCCAGCGACGTGGCGAGCTGAATCCGCTGCGCCTCGCCCCCCGAAAGCGTTGAAGTAAGCCGGTCGAGCGTTAGGTAATCCAGTCCAACCTCGTCCAGAAACCGCAGCCTCAGCTGAATTTCTTCCAGAACTTTTTCGACGATGGTCGCTTCCGCCGGAGTCAGCACCAAGCTTGCGAAAAACGGCCGCGCCTCCTTCACCGTCATCTGGCAAACTTCCGTGATCGAGCGCCCCGCAATTTTCACCGCGCGAGCTTCCGCGCGAAGCCG
>PKWH01000052.1:4843-6872 GCA_003131985.1 Acidobacteriota bacterium
GCCGCAGTTAACTCGCGAAAAGGAACGTCAACCGGAATTCCTTTTGCCTTCGCGTACCGGCGCATGTCCATTGCGAGTTGCTTATAGCGCGGCTTGGTCCACGGCTGTATCGCGCCATCCGCAAGCGATTTGCTTTTATCCGGGATCACGCGGTCGATGTCGAAATCAATTGTGTTGCCGAAGCCCTGGCATCGCGGACAAGCGCCGTAAGGGCTGTTGAACGAAAAAAGGCGCGGCTCCGGCTCTTGATACGTCGCGCCGCATTTCTTGCATTCGAAGCTCTCGTTGAACACGAGACGCTCCGGCGCTACGCCCGGCGCTTCGGCGACGAATTCTAGAATGGCTTCGCCTCGGCCTTCGCGGTAGCAAATTTCGATGGAGTCCATCAGCCGCGAACGTATTTCGGGCCCCAGCGCCAGCCGGTCAACCACCACGTACACTGGCCGCGCGAAATCCACATCCAGCAGTTCTTCCGGCGTTGCAAACTCGAACACTCGTCCCGCTTGATACAGCCTATTGAAACCGCGCTTGCGCAGACTGATCAGCGATTCCCGGACCGTTTCCTGTGTCACGCGAACAGCTTTGCGCGAACGAATTGCTTGAGGCGCATTTGTCGCCGCCTCGGAAGTGAGCTTCAATTCGTACAGAACGTAAAATCGCCGGCCCGCGGGAAGCGCAAGGACGCNNTGTGCGCCCGATGCGCGCAAAGAGCAGCCGCAGATAATCGTAAATTTCCGTCGCGGTGCCCACCGTTGACCTCGGGTTGCGCGTCGAATTCTTTTGGCGGATCGAAATGGCCGGAGCGATTCCCGTGATTTCGTCCACGTCCGGCTTTTCGATGCGTTCGAGGAACTGCCGCGCGTAAGCCGAAAGCGACTCGATATACCGGCGCTGCCCCTCGGCGTAAAGCGTGTCAAACGCCAAGCTGGATTTGCCCGAACCCGAAACTCCCGTCACCACCGTAATAGCATTGTGCGGGATCACGAAATCAATATTCTTCAGGTTATGGACGCGCGCCCCGCGCACTCGTATTTCTTCCACGTCGCCAGGCACCGCCGGATGCGAAGTCGCCTCGCCAGCAAGCTTGTCGGGAGCCGAGTCAGCAGCAGGTTTGTCTGTGGGTTTCGTCGCCATATGTGTAAACCCAAAATTATACGCCGCCGCGTCAAGCCGGGCAAATCGTCTTCTGGACCGATAGTGATACAGTTTGACCGCAGTTTCCGGTCGCCTCTCGGAACTTGGACGATGCTCGCTGACTCACAGCCCGAATTTGCTGATACTGTGGCTCAGTTTTGAACTTCAAGGCAGGAGCGATGATTTTCCTCGAATCAGAACGGCTGCTCTTTCGGACGCACGAGCTTCAGGATGAGTCCGATTTTATCAGCATGCACACAGACTCCGAGGTCCGGCGTTACGTGGGAGGAAGGCCATGGCCCCTTGAAAAGGCGCGTACTCGTTTTCGGGATGAATATCTTGGCCGGCCAAAGGAAACTTATGGCCTGTGGGCCACAATTCTTAAAGAAGAATCCAAATACATAGGATGTTGTGGCCTTCGTGCCGGTGACAAAAAGGGTGAAGCACACCTCGGATACTATCTCGCCCATCCTTACTGGCGGCGAGGTTTTGCCTCGGAAGCCTCCCAAGCATTCATTGGCGTCGCCTTCACCCGCTTGCGCTTAGTTCGCCTTCTGGCTGACGTCGAAAAGGGGAATGATGCGTCGGAACATATTCTGCAGAAGTTCGGATTCCAATTTATTAATTTCGAAGAGATTCCCGCCAGCGGCCGCATCATAAACCTCTACGAGCTCACGAAATCAGAATGGTACAAGAAATCAACTTAGCATCGCGTTGGCGTCGAATGCTTTGGACGCATAAGGAAACCGAATGGCCGCGCCACGCGTCAACTATGATTAAGGTGTAAAATAAGGCACTAACTACTTGCGTGCGAAGTTCACGAATCACGATGAGAAACGTTCACATGAAACTCAAAGCGCGGCTCATCTATGTTGGCTTGCTGGTTTTACTGCCC
>PKWH01000052.1:6881-30067 GCA_003131985.1 Acidobacteriota bacterium
GCGCTAGTGGACCTTAAAAATGCAGGCGTCAGTCAGGACGTGATGGCGGCGATGTTGTCCGCGCATAGCAGCGAAGCTCCAGCATCCAATGAAGCAGCGGCCGGGGCGGTAGTCACGCCTAACGCAACAACCATGGATGTGTCTAAGCGCGCGTGCGCGCCCGGCAACAGCTGTCTCCTAAGAGAAGGCGATCAAATTCCTCTAAAGTTTGCAAACGATCTGAATTCAAAAACAGCAGCGGACGGCGACACCGTCGAATTCGTNNGGCGAACTGAACGTACAACTGCAATATTAGTGGCAGGCGATACTCGCATCAGAATTCGCGGCACTAAAGGGCGCGAAGGCCAAAGCGCGACCGGCGCAACCGTGGCGCTAACCGTTCTGTTTGGTCCTATCGGTTTAATCAAGCACGGCAAAGAAGTCGATATGCCCGCCGGAACACCGCTAGTCGCCTACGTAGACCAGGATATCTCGCTCCCGCCGATTAAGTGAGCCTTGGCCGGCTTTGCAGTCACCCGCAGAAAATCCGGTCGCTCTGGTAAAATAGCGCCGTGCCTGCAGCGAACGCACATTTTGATCGTGTGATCTGGATCGTCCTCGATAGCGTCGGCATCGGTGAATTGCCGGACGCTGCCGCATACGGCGATGTCGGACGCGACACCCTGGGCCACATCGCGCGCTCTCGCCCGCTGAAACTTCCAAACCTCGTTCGCCTCGGCCTCGCAAATATCAAGCCGCTCGCGAATTTGCAGCCTCCCGCGAAACCCGCTGGCAGTTTCGGAAAGGGAGCGACAGTTTCTCCAGGAAAGGACACAACGACCGGTCACTGGGAAATGGCGGGCATTTGGCTGGAACAAGCTTTCCCCGTGTATCCGAACGGTTTTCCGAAATCGCTAATCGCGGAATTCGAGTTTCGAATCGGACGCCGCACACTCGGAAACAAGCCCGCTTCGGGAACTGAAATCATCAAAGAGCTGGGCGACGAGCATGTGAACACGGGATTTCCGATCATTTACACCTCGGGCGACAGCGTATTTCAAATTGCCGCGCACGAAGGCGTAATTTCGATTGCCGATCTCTACCGCATGTGCGAGATCGCGCGCAAATTGCTGCACGGCCCCAACCGTGTTGGCCGCGTGATCGCGAGGCCATTCGCCGGCGCGTCGGGAAATTTTCGCCGCACTGAGCGGCGCCACGACTATGCAATCGAGCCACCACGCCCGATGCTCCTCGACGTCCTTGCGGAAGCTCAAGTCCCGGTTTTCGGCGTGGGCAAAATTCACGACATCTACAACGGCCGCGGCGTCGAAGATTACGTCACCACAAAAAATAACGCTGACGGCATGGCCAAGCTCACCGAAGCGCTCGCCCAACGTCCGAGCGGATTAATCTTCGCAAACCTCGTCGATTTCGACATGCTCTTCGGCCATCGCAAAGANNGATGCCTTGCGCCCTTCGGATTTGCTCATCATCACCGCAGACCACGGCTGCGACCCCGATCCGGTTAATCCGACGACCGATCATTCCCGCGAGTACGTTCCTATCCTCGCTTACAGCTCGAGCGTGTCCAGCGGCACAAATCTTGGCACTCGCGCAACCCTGGCCGACATGGGCCAGACCATCGCCGAAAATTTCGGCGTCACTATCCCGCACGGAAAGAGCTTCCTCAGTTCACTTCGCAGCTAGTCTCAAGAAAAGTTCCATGGTCAACAGTAATCGATTCGGTGTTCGGTCTTGTAGAGCCGCTACTTGCTGTGCGCCCGCTGGCGCGCCGGCGTTCCGTATTGTAGGGCCGCTGCTTGCCGCGCCCGCTGTCGCGTTCGGTGTTTGGTTTTGTAGGGGCGCTGCTTGCGATTGAACTACGAAATGGCAGCCTCGTGGAAGCAGCGTCAGAAACCTAATTAGTGGGTGCCGCTTTGCTCGCGTAATACCCGGTTCGCGTGCGAACGGAAAGTTTCCCGCGCCCCTTCGGCGGAATCACTTCCAGTCTTACGGCGCGGAACGTGCCGTCTTTTGCAGTGTTGGTCGGGTAGTATCCCAGGGTGTATTGATTGCGAATGTCTCTCGCGATGTCAGTGCAGACGGCATCCACATCCGCTAGATTGTCCGGGAAAAAGGCCAGCCCGCCGGTGGATTCCGCAAGCGTGCTCAAATCTTTTTTCGACTTTCGCACCATTTTCTTGTTGCTCTTGCGGTCCTCATCGCTGAAGACGCCCACCGCATAAATCACGGCGTTCGATTGCACCGCTGCTTTCACCGTGTAGGCGAAGTCCTTGCGGCTGGCGTCATCGTCGCCGTCCGTGATCACCAGCAGGACGCGCTTGTCCTTGTGTCCTTTTTTTAGGTGGTCCAGCGATCCGATGATCGCGTCGTAAAGCGCCGTACTTCCTCGCGTATCGATCTTTTCGAGTGCTTCGTGAAGCTCTTCCGGATTGCTGGTGAAATCTTCGTCCAGGTCCAGATAATATTCGTCGTTGAAATTCACTACGAAGACTTCGTCTGCTTTATTGCTGGTTCGCACGAACGACAGCGCCGCTTCGTTCACCTGCGCGCGCTTGTCCTTCATGCTGCCGCTATTGTCGATCACCAGCCCCATGGTCACCGGAACGTCTTCCTTCGTGAACACCGATATTTTTTGCTCGATTTTGTCTTCGAACACCCGAAAATTGTCCTTAGGTATATCCGGAACGAACTGCCCCTTCTCGTCCACAACGGTCGCGTGCAATACCACTAGGTCGACCACATTTTTGATTGTGGTGTTCTGTCCCTGTGTTCCAGGCGTCGGCGGAGGAGGAGGGCTGGGCGGTAGCGGATTTTGCGCGGGCAGGCAGGGGCCGGCCAACAGCAGTACTAGCAAGAACAGGAAAGTTTTCGCCAAATGTTTAATGCCCGGGAGCGTAATAGCCCGATCTCGAGTACACGGTGAGCGGTGGAAGTCCCTTGGGAGGACGCAGCTTGATTTTGACTTTGCGCCACTTTCCATCGTGCGTCCGGTTGCTTGGTCTGTATCCCACCACATATTGATTGCGCAACTCCATGCTGATTTTAGATGCGATGTCGGGCATATCGGTAAGGCTCGTGACAGCGAAAGTACGCCCGCCGGTCATCTCCGTCAGTTCGGATAGAAGAGCCGGCCCCAGGCTTTCCTCCGGAGTGCGCGCGCCACCTTCATCATACAATCCGATGGCATAAATCTGCACATCCGCTTCTCTTGCGTACTTCCGAATGTCCGTCTCGGTGTAACGGCTATGATTATCGCCTCCGTCAGATATCACGAGCAACGCTTTCTTTGTGTTGTGTGCCCCTTTCATTTCGCTGAGGCCCAGATAAATTCCATCCAGTAACGCCGTTTGCCCGTGCGCCGACGTAAACATCAAGCGGCTCTGCAGATCTTCAACACTGGCTGTAAACGGACCGGTAAGCTGCGCTCGATCGTTGAAATTAATCAGCAGGAACTCATCCTTCGGATTTGCGGTGCGGAAAAATTGTACGGCGGCGGTCCGGGACTTATCGATCTTGTCGCCCATGCTCCCGCTCATATCGAAAATCACGCCAATCGATATAGGTACGTCCTCGCCTGAAAAGCGCACAATTTCTTGTTCCACTCCGTCTTCGAAAGCGCGGAAATTCTCTTGCTCTAGCCCGGTCACCAGCCGCCCGTAAGGGTCGGTGATGGTTACGTTAATCAGCGCCAAATCCGTTTCTGCCTTGAGCGCTTTACCCTTTTCTATCCGTTGCGAATTTTCAGAATGAACGGGTCCGGCGGGAGTTTCTTCTTGGGACCATACAGGAGAGGCTAGCGAAGCTGCCAGCACGAAACCCGTGCAAAGCGCTGCCAGAGAATAGTTCCGCAACCGGTTCCGTGCGCGAACTAGCAACTGAACCCCCGGGAATCCCGCGGAACTCGCGCAGCGCCGCGAGTCCTTGTGTCTCTGGTCGGATTGTAGCACTCGCTTTTACCAAAGCAAGGGGCACCTTGCAGTATTTTCGATGTAGGTTCAACCGGCGCTAGCCTCGGTCGCCATCCACTCCGTGTTAAGATACGGGCCGTAGGCTAAGGTTAGCGAGCTCTTATGACTTCGACCCAGCCCAAAAGCGTCTTAATAGTCGTTCCGGCGCGCTACGCTTCAATTCGCTTCCCCGGCAAGCCCTTGGCCCAAATAGCCGGCCGCCCCATGATCCAACACGTCGTCGAACGCCTGCGCGAAGCCGCCAGCGCACCGCGCATAGTCGTCGCCACCGAAGACCAGCGCATCAAAGACGCCGTGACGTCGTTCGGTGCCGAAGCAATTATGACCCGCGCCGACCATCGTACTGGTACCGATCGAGTCGCGGAAGTCGCCGTGCATATCCCCGCCGCCATTTACATAAACGTGCAGGGCGACGAACCGCTGATCGATTCCGCTACCGTCGACGCCGTCATCCAGGCCCTCGCCGGGGATGATGCCATGCACATTGCCACCCCCTGCGCCCCAATCACCAGACCGAACGACATCATGGACCCCAACGTAGTGAAAGTTGTCCGTGATTTCGACGGCAACGCACTCTATTTTTCTCGCGCGCCAATCCCCTGGGTCCGCGATACCGGTGCTAAAGTCGCTGCGGAGCATTGGAAGCACATCGGGATTTACGGCTATCGCCGCGACGCCTTGCTCGAGTTTCCCACCCTTCCTCCCGGCGAACTCGAACGCATCGAGCAGCTCGAACAACTCCGCTGGCTCGAAAATGGTTTTCACATCGGCGTAGTTGAAACGGATTACGACAGCGTGAGCGTCGATGTCCCCGCCGACGTCGAGCGCGTCGAAAAATTATTGCGCGAAGGCACGGCGAAGTAACCAGCCAGGTCACTCCAAGCTCTTCAAAATTGTAGCCGAGGTATCTCGCCGCGAATCGCGCCAAAATAAAAATTGAAATCGTGGTTTGACACGCGCCGCCATTGTGACCATAATGTTGAGTACGCAGATTCTTTCCGGAGGAAGTCGAGCCCTTTGCGTTCCGCCCCGAAGTACATTTTCGTCACGGGGGGCGTAGTTTCTTCACTCGGAAAAGGCGTCGCCGCCGCTTCCATCGGATGTCTCCTCGAAAGCCGCGGTCTGAAAGTCACCCTCCAGAAGTGTGATCCTTACCTGAACGTTGACCCCGGCACCATGTCGCCCTATCAGCACGGTGAAGTGTTTGTCACCGACGACGGCGCCGAAACCGATCTCGACCTCGGCCACTACGAGCGTTTCACCAACGCGCATTTAACGCGCGATCACAATTGGACCACCGGCCGCATCTACGAATCCATCATCACCAAAGAGCGCCGCGGCGATTATCTCGGAAAAACTGTCCAGGTAATTCCGCATGTCACTGACGAAATTAAAGCCGCCTTCCGCAAAGTTTCAAGCGGCCCCGACGCCCCGGACATCGTCCTGGTCGAGATCGGCGGCACCGTAGGCGACATCGAGTCTCTGCCGTTTCTCGAAGCCATNNGCGGGCGAACTGAAAACCAAGCCCACGCAGCACAGCGTGAAAGAGCTTCTCAGCATCGGAATTCAGCCCGACATTTTGATTTGCCGCAGTGACCGCCAGCTCCCCACCGACCTGAAATCGAAAATCGCGCTTTTCTGCAACATGGCCGAATCCTGCGTCATCTCCGCTCCCGACGTGAAAAACATTTACGAAGTCCCCATGTCGCTCGCCGCCGAAGGCCTCGACGAACAAATTCTTCGCCTGCTGCATCTGCAAGCTCCGCCGCGCGATCTTTCCCGCTGGCTCGCCATGCTCGAAACGCTCGAGCATCCGCAGGGTGAAGTGCGCATTGGCGTGGTAGGGAAGTACGTTCAGCTCGAAGACGCCTACAAAAGTTTGCGCGAGGCTCTGGGACATGGTGGCCTCGCCAATCGCCATCGCGTCGTAGTTGAATGGATCGAGGCGGAAGAAATTGACTCGCCCGCCACCGCCGAGCGACTCTTGCGCCACGTGGACGGCATTCTCGTTCCCGGCGGCTTCGGCAAACGCGGCATCGCCGGAATGGTCCACGCCATCACTTACGCCCGCGAGAAAAAGATTCCGTTCTTCGGAATTTGCCTAGGAATGCAATGCGCCACCATCGAGTACGCGCGCATCGTTTCCCGCATCGAGCATGCCGATAGCACCGAGTTCGATCCCGGCACTCCCAATCGCGTGATCTACAAACTGCGCGAGCTTCTCGGTGTGGACGAAATGGGCGGCACCATGCGTCTCGGTGCCTGGAAATGCAAATTGCAGCCAGGCTCGTTCGCGGCCAAAGCCTACGGCCAGCTCGAAATTTCAGAGCGCCATCGCCACCGCTACGAATTCAATTGCGAATACGAAGACACGCTAACCCGCGCCGGCTTCCGCATCACCGGACGCACACCCGACGGCGTGTACGTCGAAATCGTCGAAGCCCCCGACCACCCGTGGTTCGTAGGCTGCCAGTTCCATCCCGAATTCAAATCCAAGCCCCTAGCCCCGCATCCGCTATTCGCCGCCTTCATCCGCGCCAGCGTAGAAAACCGCCATCAGCGCCAGGGCGTAGCCAACGCCGAATCTCGCGCCATCAACCCCGCCGACTGAGCTTCATCGCGCCCTGCACTCCATGTTTGCCCGTAGGGGCGCTGCTTGCTGCGCCCTCTTCGTCTTACCCTCGCATCGTTTCAGAAATTCTCGGGATCGTCCTCCCAACGCAATGCATTCTCATGTATGTATTTCTGAGTTTTCCTGAAATCATCTTCTCCTGGTACGATATGCTCAAAATAATTCCGCTGCCACACGGGACGGTCCGGTCGCCCAAGAATCCGGTTCACCTCAATACCCGACAGCGATTTGAAAGCTCGGAGAATTTTTCCGAGGCTAACTCCCGCACCGCTCCCTGCATTCAAAAGCTGATCGCTGCTCTCTCGCGTTACCTCCTTGATTTGGGCAGCGCCGCTGCTAGCCGCGCCCATTTGCTTCGGACCTTCTCCCGTCGTTTCTGTAGGGGCGCTGCTTGCTGCGCCCGCTCTTTTCCAGCGAATTGGCTGCGTAATTGTCAGAATTCCGTGCAGATGATTTGGCATCACTGCGAATTCGTGCAGAACGACCGAAGGGAATCGATCCGGCAAACCGAGCCACGCGGCCACAACAGCCTCGCCTGCCGCAGTCGGGATCACTCTGCCATCTATCACGCTTCCGAGGATCGGTTTCCTTTCGTGCGTGCAAATCGTGACGAAGTACGACGCAGCCTGCGAATAATCGAAATGTTTTAGTCGCAGAACGCGCCGCCGCTTTTCCTGAGTATCGTTCATTATGCATCAGGCGAGGAACTCGACGTTTCGCTCAGCATAAGTGTGGTCACGTTCGAGCGCCTACGGTCCCCGTAGGGGCGCTGCTTGCCGCGCCCTCCTTCACTCACCGTTCCGCTTTCTTTCCCGCAGCCACTTCCGCCGTAAACTGCGTTGACTGCCCCCGCGGCACGCTCAATGTTTCCCATTTCTTCCCAGCCTTCGTCGTGAAATGTTTCGCCAGAAGCACGATTTGCCCCACGTGATGCGCGTAATGCGCCACCTGACGATTAATCGCCTGCATCACCGAGTGCGGTGACGACCGGATGGTAACTGTCTTCGTCATGTCCGCGTCCGTGAGCGGCTCCAGCGCATCGAAAAGATATTTCCACCCGCCTTCCCACATTTCCATCAGCTCGGCGCGTGTCTTCGGCGGAGCTTCAAATTCCGTGTCGCGGTTGCGGT
The DNA here is from genome assembly GCA_003131985.1 of Acidobacteriota bacterium. Classification (GTDB taxonomy): domain Bacteria; phylum Acidobacteriota; class Terriglobia; order Acidiferrales; family UBA7541; genus Palsa-295. The sequence goes on from PKWH01000052.1 coordinate 14,615, forward strand.
CCGGTTTTTCCCCGTCCGTGCTGAGAAAATCCCTCCAGCGCGACCGCATATTCCCCGCCATATGTTTCACGATGATCGCGATGGAATTCGACTCCTCATCCAGCTTCACGAACAGCGCTTCGTCCGGGCATTGCGCCATAGCACGATCACCCAGCCTTTTGTATTGGCGGAAAATGTTCGTGGAGTCCTTCAAGTACGACGTACTAAGTTGGTGTGCCATGGCCCCATTTTCCCTCTCCCACGCCTACTGTCAACCAGCAAGCGGCGTCTCGGGAATAGCATCGTGATTAGCCTTCTTGCATCCTCGTGTTTTCGTTTGTCATTCTGAGCGAAGCGAAGAATCTGCTCTTTCTCTTCTTGTGTTCACATCATATCGACTATCTGCTTTTGGGGAGTTTGCCAAGCACGTGGGTGCTGTGGCGGCTCCTTCAGGCGGACGGATTCATCTCTAATTTCATCCCATTCCCAAAAATGGGAAATATGGCCGCTCGTTGAGTTATGCTCACAACATCCAGGTCCTTGAATTTCTCGAAGTCACATGCTAGCGTCGGTCGTGATTAAAATTGAATATCGTCGAGCGCTTCATCGAGGGCTGGATCAGGCACCCCGCTGGCCCCTAATCCCGGCCCTTCCAGCTACAAATAGCACCTCAGTATCCAGCGCTCCGCCCGCATTTCTAACCGGTTCTGGCCTACAAACAGAAATGCCCGTAACTCACTCAAAACAAACGACCGGGACTTTTCTAACCGGTTCTAGAATTGCATGTAGCCGATTTGATTGTTGCCCAGATTTCGCTCAATTTCGGCGTCCTGTCCGCGCATTTTTTGCCTCCTCCGCCCCGGCGATGAGGATGCCGCGCGGGGCGTTGCAAATACTCCACAACCCGCATAGGCTGGCCGTCATTCAAAGGAGTTCTCCGGCACCGTGGCGCTGAACAAGACATTCTCGGTCAACTCAATTCGCTTCGGCGCAAACGCTCCGCTGTTTCTGATCGCGGGCCCCTGCGTGATTGAAAGCGAATCACACGCATTGCGCATGGCGGAAAGTTTGGGCGCAGTCGCGTCTGAATTGGGTGTCCCCTACATTTTCAAAGCCTCCTACGACAAAGCCAACCGCACCTCGCTCTCCTCGTTCCGCGGTCCAGGCTTGAAGAAGGGTTTAGCAATCCTAAAAAACATCAAGAAAAAAACCGGCCTCCCGATTCTCACCGACGTCCACGATGTCTCGCAGGTCGGCCCGGCCGCCGAAGTCTGCGACATTCTTCAAATTCCCGCCTTCCTCTGCCGTCAGACGGATCTGCTCATCGCCGCAGGCCGCTCCGGCCGCGTTGTAAACGTGAAAAAAGGTCAATTCCTCTCCCCCTGGGAAATCGGCAACGCCGCGGAGAAAATCGCCGGCACCGGCAACGAAAAAATCATTCTCACCGAGCGCGGCAGCTCCTTCGGCTACCAAAATCTTGTAGTCGACATGCGCTCATTTCCCATCATGCGCAAATTCGGCTATCCCGTTGTCTTCGACGTGACCCATGCTGTCCAATTGCCCGGCGGCGAAGGAAAATCCAGCGGCGGCCAGCCCGAATTCATCGAGCCGCTCGCTCGCGCCGGAACCGCCGCAGGCGTGGACGGACTCTTTCTCGAAGTCCACGACAATCCCGCCAAGGCGCTTTCCGACGGCTCGAACGCGCTGCCTCTCGCTCAATTCCGTCCCCTGATCGAAAAAATCCTGAAGCTCGCAACGCTCGTGCGTGAATGGAATCCTAAATGAGTCTCGCCACCGCCAAACGCGTTCTGCGAATCGAATCTGAAGCCATCGCCGGCCTGATCGATCGTCTCGACGACCGCTTCGAAAAAGCCGTCGAACTTCTATATGCGTGCAAAGGCCGCGTCGTCGTCACCGGCCTCGGCAAATCCGGCCTCATCGGACGAAAGACTGCCGCCACTTTCGCTAGCATCGGCACTCCTTCGCTCTTTCTCCACGCCGCCGAAGCTCTTCACGGCGACCTGGGCATGCTGACCGCGGACGATGTTTTGCTCGCGATTTCCTCCAGCGGAGAAACCGAGGAGTTGGTCGAGCTGATGGAATCCGTGAAGCGCTTGGGCGTCCATATCATCACCCTCACCGCCAACCCGCGCTCCACCCTTGCGAGCACAAGCGACATCGTTCTCGACATTGCCGTAAAAGAAGAAGCCTGCTCGCTGAATCTCGCGCCCACCGCTTCCACCGCCGCCGCGCTCGCCATGGGTGACGCTCTCGCCATCTCCCTGCTCGAACGCCGCGGCTTCAAAGAAGAGGATTTTGCCGCGCTCCATCCCGGCGGACGTCTCGGCAAAAAACTACGTCGCGTCGAAGCATTGATGCACGCCGGCGAAGACGCGCCCCGCGTGCTCCCAACCGCGAAGATGCCCGATGTGATCTACGAAATGAGCCGCAAGGGTCTGGGCCTCGCCGCCGTCACCGAAGCGAACGGTCGCGTCCTCGGGATCATCACCGACGGCGATTTACGCCGCGTCATGCTAAAGCAGAATGAAAACGTCCTCGGCTTGACCGCCGCCGATTGCATGACCAAAAATCCCGTCACCATACCGCGCACCGAACTCGCCGCCAGCGCCCTGCGCCGAATGGAAGAAAAGAAAATCACCTCGATCCTCGTCGTGGATTCCGCCGGCCGCCTCGAAGGCGTCCTCCACGTCCACGACCTCTGGACTCTGCAGCTTTTCTAAAAGGAAATTACAAATGTCGATTCGCGAAATCAAATATCCGACGAAGGTGACGATGCGACGAGCATCGTCATCCCGAGGGAGCATCGCGACGAGGGATCTGTTGGTAGGTATCGTTATTCCGAGGACCGAATGACCATCCGCGAAATCAAATATCCGCCCAAGGTTCTGCGCCGCGCAAAACCGATCCGCGTCCTCTTAATGGACGTGGACGGCACTCTGACCCCCGGCGTGGTCTGCCTGCAAACATTTCCAGACAACAGCGTCGCCGAAATGAAGGTTTTCGATCCGCACGACGGCGCCGGAATAAAGCTGGCCAGCATCATGGGCATCCGCACCGGACTAATCACCGGCCGCGATTCTCCCGCCACGACGCGCCGCGCCCGCGAAATGGGAATGGAATTTGTGATTCAGGGCCAGCCGAAAAAACTCGAATCGTACAAAGCGATCCTCATCCGCGCCGGCGTCACCGACGACGAAGTCGCCTACATCGGCGACGATTTGCCCGACCTGCCGATCCTCGGCCGTGTAGGTTTAGCTGTCGCCGTCGCCGACGCCGTGGTCGAAGTGAAACGCGCGGCGCATTACATCACCACCGTAGCCGGAGGCAAGGGCGCAGCCCGCGAAGTAGTCGAGCTAATCCTGAAAGCACAGGGCAAATGGAAAAAAGCCATCCCGCAAGCCATCGCCTGAACCGGAATCTCAATCAGGGGGGCAATATAATGGAGCGGGAGAAGGGAATCGAACCCTCACCTATAGCTTGGGAAGCTATCGTTCTGCCACTGAACTACTCCCGCCCAAGTCGAACAATTTGGAGAATAGCACCGCGCTCATCGCGCGCGCAAGCAGAGCGCACCACAATCACACCCGTCTTTGCGTTATGCGAGTCGATTTTCTTTCGGTTGGATATCTACAGTTGGATATTTAGAAGAGACGCAGACATAAAAAGGGAGGCCTTCCGCTTCCTGGCCGCCGGAGCCACGCGAGGGCTCCAGCGGATGCCACTGGGTACGTATGTTCGAGAACCGGGTTACCAACCAGGGGATCCTGGTTGCTTTACTTTTTGCCACCGGTTGCATGACCACGACCATCGCGCTCTTCGTTGCCTTTGAAGTGCGCAGCATCGACACGCTTTGAGGGCTCGGCTTTCTCGCCACGGTTCGGCATTGGGCCCTTGTAGCCGTGCTCCGGATGGAAGCGGTTGTTCACGTTGCCACGGAAGTTGTCTGAGCCGTGGAACCACGGTCCCGCGCCAACAAATACGCCACCTGTAAACCATTCTGGCCCGTAGTAGCCGCTGGGAGCGCAGCCGTACGGAGCAGCGTCATAGTAACCGTAGGGACATTCGGGTTCTACTCCGACGCTGACGGCCACTTGCGCCGACGCTTTGGGAGCGGTTACCGTGAAGCAGAAGGCGGCAAGAGCAGCTACTACCACTAATCTAAGTCCGCGCATAAAATTCACCTCGCTATCGAAAGTTGAGAAGTTGAGATTTTTCCCACCGCTCATCCTAGAGCGATTCGCATTCCCGCGTCTGTGCAATAGGACACACTTCCTCCGATTAAAAACAAGTCGAAACCCTGACTGATCTCGTGTGGACCGCTCAATTATTTGTCCCGTTGAGACATTCTAGTAGTTCATCGGACGCGAGCGACCGTGCTAGAGTTAGCCGCTCGCGAGGGCGTAGCAGCGCGAGAGCACGACGGAAGGCGGGAGGGGAAGTGGCGTACAGAGATTTAAGAGACTTTGTCAGGACGCTCGAGAAGAAGGGTGAGCTGGAGAAGATTTCGGCGGAGGTGGATCCCGTCCTGGAGATTACGGAGATTACTGACCGGGTGGTGAAGGCGGGGGGGCCGGCGCTGCTGTTTGAGCGGGCGAAAGGGTCGAAGGTGCCGGCGGTGACGAATCTCTTGGGGAGCGAGCGGCGGATGTGTCTGGCGCTGGAAGCGGATTCTTTGGACGAAGTGGCTGAGCGGGTGCATTCGTTTTTGGATGTGAAGTCGCCGCAGGGAATTTTGGAGAAAGTGAAGATGCTGCCGAAGCTGGCGGAGATTGGGTCGTTTTTTCCGAAGTCGGTGCGCAGCGGCGCTTGCCAGGAAGAGGTACGCACGGAAAACTTTTCGCTCGATTATTTTCCGATACTGAAATGCTGGCCGCAGGACGGCGGACGATACATCACGTGGCCGATGGTGATCACGAAGAATCCGGAGACGGGCAAGCGCAACGTGGGCTGCTATCGCATGCAGGTATATGACGAGCGCACCACTGGAATGCACTGGCAGACGCAGAAGCACGGAGCGGAACATTTCCGCAGCGCGCGGGCGAAGAATCCGAAGGGGAAGATTGAAGTAGCTGTGGCGATTGGCGCTGATCCCGCGACGGCGCTGTCTGGAATTTTGCCCGTGCCTCCGGATATGGACGAATTTCTCTTTTCCGGCTTCTTGCGAAGAGATCCGGTGGAGCTCGTGGCGTGCAAAACGGTGGAGCTGGAAGTTCCGGCGAACGCGGAAATTGTTCTGGAAGGGTATGTGAACCTGGGCGAGATGCGGACGGAAGGGCCGTTCGGCGATCACACNNCATCGAAAGGACCCGCTCTACTTGACGACGATTGTGGGGCCGCCGCCGCAGGAAGACTATTTCATGGGTCACGCGATCGAACGCATATTTCTGCCGGTGATGAAAATGCAATACCCGGAAATTGTGGACGTAGCCATGCCTGCGGAAGGAATCTTTCAGAACTTGATGATTGTGGCGATTCGCAAAAGCTATCCGGGGCAAGCGCGCAAGATCATGAATGCGATTTGGTCGCTGGGGCAGGCGATGTTTACCAAGGTGGTTGTGGTGGTGGACCACGATGTGGACGTTCAGAACTCCAGCGAGGTGGTTTGGAAGGCGTTGTGCGCGATCGATCCGGAGCGGGACGTGCAATTTGTGATGGGACCGGTGGACACGCTGGACCACGCCGCGCGTCGCCAGGACTACGGTTCGAAGATGGGCGTGGACGCCACACGAAAATGGCCGGAGGAGGGTTACACAGGCCGTTGGCCCGACGAAATTAAGATGGACGAGGGCACAAAACGGCAAGTGGACAAAATTTGGCAACATTTAAAACTCCGAATGTCTCCAAAAGAGAAATAACGTGATGCGGACGAATACCAATCCTTGGGCCCGCGTCTTCGCCTCGCGTTTCGCCTTTCCCCATAGGGTTTTCCTCGGATTACCTGTCCTTTTCACCTGTACGTTTTCGCTACCTGTTCTCTAAGACAGGTTTTTACTGATAGCACACTCTCCTAACATGTTGGTTGACACTCACCCGTGCGGATGCAATAAACGGAGAAAGCAGAACGTACCAGGCGTAGCAGTACTACTGGGCTACCGTACGGAACGAAGATGTAAAGGCCCCAAGGGGTGAGGGGCGAAAGCGGCAAGCGCAGCAGAAAAAGATTCCGAAAGAAAGTCGAAAGCGAAGCCGGGTCCGACCTGCGAAGCGGGACGGAGTAAGGAGCGAGGGGCCGCGCGATGTTCAATCTGGGGAAAACAAGATCTTTAATCGGCCTGGACATCGGCTCGAGTTCGGTGAAGGCAGTCGAGCTGAGGAAGTCGAAGGCAGGCTACGAGCTGGTGAGTTACGGGATCGAGACTTTGGCGCAGGACACAGTAGTGGACGGCGCCATCATGGATGCCCCGTCGGTCGCTGAGAAGATCATCTCGATATTCGATAACCAGAAGATCAAAGCGAAAGATGTGGCCACGTCGGTTTCCGGGCACTCGGTGATCGTCAAGCGGGTAAGCATGCCGCTGATGAGCGAGGAAGAGCTGTTCGACCGGGTACAAGCTGAGGCGAGCCAGCATATTCCGTTCGACATCGCCGACGTGAACCTGAGCCATCAACTTCTGGAAGCGACCGAAAACCAGATGGACGTGCTGCTGGTGGCGGTGAAGAAAGACAAGATTCTGAATCACACCAACGTGCTGGCGCAAGCGGGCAAGGTGCCGGTGGTTGTGGATATTGACGCGTTTGCGCTGCAGAACTGCTTTGAAGTGAACTACGAGCCGGATGCGTCGCAAGTGGTGGCGCTGCTGAATATCGGGGCCAGCGTGATGAACATCAACATCGTGCGCGGGTGGACGCCGTTGTTTACGCGCGACGTTTCGGTGGGAGGCAACCAGTACACCGACGCGCTGCAGAAGGAACTGGACTTGAGTTTTGAGGATGCCGAGAAATTGAAGATGGGCGGAACCTTGGCTGGCGTGAGCGAAGAACAGCGCACGGCGATTTTGCGGTCGGTTTCCGACATTCTGATTCTGGAAATCCAGAAGACCTTTGACTTTTTCCGCGCCACGGCGAGCGGAGAAAATATCCGACGGATTTACGTAGCCGGGGGGACTTCCCGCGTTCCGGGCTTGCTCGACCTGTTGAAAGAAGAATTTGCGATGCCGGTCGAGGAGCTCGATCCATTTCGCAAAATTGCAATCAATTCAGGGCGTCATGATGAGAGCCAGATTCGCGAGTTGGCGCCGCGCCTGGCGATCGCTGTGGGGCTGGCGCTGAGGAGCTTTGACACGCCATGATTCGGATCAATTTACTCGGCCAGAATCGTCCGAAGGCCACCAAACAGACCGTACCGCTGGAAGCGACCATGCAGATTATCTTTCTGGCAGTGGCGCTGGGGTTGGCAGCGATCGTTCTCTCTGTCACATATTTCCAACAAAAGCGGGAGCTGGATCAGACGAACGCCCGCATCGCCGCTTTGCGCGCCGAGAAGCAGAGTTTGCAGCAGGTGAAGCAGGACGTGGACCGTTTCGAGAGCCAGAAGGCGATCTTAGAGCAGCGCATCAATGTGATTGAAACGCTGCAAAAGAACCGCACCGGCGGGCAGGAATTGCTGGAGACGGTGGCGAACACGGTGGTGAGAGTGGATGCACTGTGGCTAACGTCCCTGGAGCGCAAGGGCGATAACCTGGATATTGCGGGCGAAGCAGGCTCGATCAACGCGGTCGCCAACTTTATTACTCAGTTAAGGCGCTCCGGCTACTTCGACAAGATTGAGATTAAAGAGGCGAAAGAAGATGACGTTGTGAAGTCGGTCCAAACATATAACTTCACGATGACGGCTGCTATATCCCAGTCTTCAAACCCTGAGGCCCAGCCGCAAGCCAAGCCCGCAGCAGCCACGCCGCCCCCGCAGCCTGCGGCCAAGGGGAGGAGCTAGAAATGGCAACCGCTTTCAGAGATTGGCCCTGGCCGCTGCAAGCCTTGTTTTATCTGGCGCTGACGGTGGTAATTATCGCGGCTGGATTCTACATACCGGGTCTGCCACTGGCATCGGTGCGGGCGCAACTGCAAGACGCGCAGAAACAGGAGAAACCTTTGGAGCAGGAGGTAGCGAGCCTGCGAGTTTACAAACAACGTAAAGCCGAACTGCAATCGCAAATGGACGCGCTGGAAAAACAGCTGGCTACGTTGCAAACAATCGTGCCCGAAGAGAAGCAGGTCGACCAGTTCATGCTGATGATTCAAAGCGCGGCGAGCAGCTCGGGCGTTTCTCTTCGGAGAATGACGGCCAAGCCTGTCGCTGCCAAGACGTATTACTTCGAATTGCCGTTTGAAGTGGAAGCGGATGGCCCCTACTTTTCGGTGCTGGACTTCTTCTCGAGGCTTGGACGGCTTTCACGGATCATCAACGTGGGCGACCTGAAGCTGAGTGGCCTGGGAGGCAAATCCGGCAATACGAACTTCCGGTTGAACCCAGGGGCATCAGTGACAGGCGTGTTTACAATCACCACCTTCTTTACGAAGGCGGCAGAAGCGCCGGCAGTTGCAACGCCGACAGCCGCACCGGTAAGGCGGTAGGGCAAAGACGATGACACTAGTGAAGACAACCGCGAACTTGATAGCAGTTCTGGCGATTTCATGTTGCTTGGCCCCAGCTAGCTGGGGGCAGGCAGCAGCGCAAGGAGCGGCGCCGGCAACGGCACCTAAGACCTCCCACAAGAAAAAGGCCGCAGCAGCGAGGGCACGAAGCAATGCGCCAGCCCCGGCTGCCAAACCTGACGCGAAGTCCGACGCCAAGTCCGACGGCGTTGTGGCCAAGCGCGATCCCTTTATACCTCTGGTCAATGACAAGAAAACCAGCGGGCCACCGTTGCCTCCAGGAAAAGCCGGATTGGTAATTGCGACGGTACGTGTGGATGGAACAGTGAAGGCCGGCAGCGGAATGCTGGCGGTGGTGACGAATCCGGATCAACGAACTTATTTTATCCGTGAAGGGGACCGTCTTTATGACGGGGATGTAGAAAAGATTGGCTTAGATGGAGTGACATTTAAGGAAAATTCCAAAGATGCATTCGGGAAGCCGGTCGAGCGATTAGTTACCAAGCGAATCTACCCGAGCGCAGGAGAGCAGCAATGAGGATTATGCGGAGGGCGTTGGGCCTGACTGCGCTGGTTGCAGCAGCCTTGATACTGACGAGCGGAGCGCTGCGGGCCAGTGACGGGCCGGTGGTGCATGTGAAGGCGGTGGTAACCAACGGAAACGTGACGCTGGAAGCTCAGGCGAACGGGCCGTTCGAATACACCACTTATCGCCCAAGCGAGAGCCTCTATGTGCTCGACCTAAGCGGAGTGTCAGCGGCGGACCCAGCCGGAGCGCGCGTGGTGGCCTCCGACCTGGTGAAGAGTTATCGCATGCTGACGTATGCCGCGGGGAAGAAGCCCGTGGTCCGCCTGGAGATTTTACTGAGCCAGGGCGTAGAGCCGCGGCTGGAGCGCAAGGACTCTCAAGAACTGACTCTGTCGGTCTCGCGCGCAGATGATAGCGCTGCGAAGGCCACGATAACCGGGCCCGCCCCCACAGTGACGCCGATTTCGTTCAAGACTGCGGAAAACAAGACGTCTGGAGCAACCTTTGAGGCCATCCGGCAGGTAAACCTTGCGCAGAACGGTGATTTGACCGACGTGAATGTGATCGGAACGGGAAAGCTGACGTATCACGCAATTCGCTTGCAGAATCCGGACAGACTGGTGTTGGACTTCGCTGGAACGCATCTGAAGACTTCTGAAAAGCAGATCGCTAGCAACCTTGATCCGGTCCGCGAAATTCGGCTGGCGCAATTTTCGCCGGAGGTTTCGCGCATCGTCATCGATTTGAGGCAAGCTTCGCCGTACAACATCACCAGTTCCGATTCCGGCATCACAGTGGAATTCACGGGTAAGAATTCGAAGGGAGCGTTCGGCGGTGCGGTGAAATCAACGCCGGAGACGCAGCCTGCAGATGTGACCACGACGAAGTCGGTGGCTCCGCAGGTGGTGCCGGCACCGGTTACGATCCTGCCACCGGCCCTAACCCAACCCACTGCCGCTTTGGCATCTCCTGTACCGACGGATACGCCGACCACGGCGGCAGCTGCTCCGGCAGTCACATCAGTCTCCGCCCAACCGACAACCAATGCTGACGCAGCCCAAACGGCTCCCGCAGGCAAGTATTCGGGCGAGCCGATTTCGGTAAATTTGAAAGATGTTGATCTTCGCGACTTTTTCCGGTTGATTCACGAAATCAGCGGGCTGAATATCGTGGTGGATCCGGCCGTCAAGGGCAATCTCACGATCGTCCTCGATGATGTACCGTGGGATCAGGCGCTGGAGATTGTTCTGAAAAACAACGGGCTGGACAAGCAGCTCGAAGGAAATGTACTGCGCATTGCGACGAAAGATACCTTGAAGAAAGAAGCAGACCAGAATCGTGAATTAGCTAAGGCGCAAGCGGAGGCGGCCGACGTGGTTACCACGACACGCAGGCTGAACTACTCCAAGGCCCAAGATCTGGTTGCCACGCTCAAGAAATTCCTGTCGTCGCGAGGCGACATACTAGCGGACGCGCGGTCGAATACCTTGATTATCCGGGATATTCCGAGCGTTTTGCCGGTACTGGACAACCTGCTGCGGCAACTTGACCAGAAATCGCTGCAAGTGGAAATCGAAGCGAGAGTGGTTGCGGCAAACCGGTCATTCACCCGCGATATCGGTACACAGTTTGCGGCGGCGATTTCCGCCGGTGGCGGACAGAGCGTACTTGGCGGAGCGAGCACCGTTGGCACGAGCCCAATCGTTCGTACTTCACCTACCCCGTTGCCTCCGATCATAGCCGGGGCAGGTGGTTCCACGACCACGAGCGGATCGATGCCGCTGATCACAAACTTGGGCGCTTCAACACCGACGAGCGCGTTGAGCTATGCGTTCTCCTCTTCAAACTTCGCACTGGATTTCATCATCAGCGCGGCGGAAGAAAGAGGCATCGGCAAGCTGATCTCGAAGCCGAAGGTAATCACGCAGAACAACCAGAAGGCGACGGTGAAGCAAGGTACGAAAATCCCAGTCCAAACGATCGTGAACAATACGGTCTCGGTGCAATTCGTTGACGCCGTACTCGAACTCGACGTAACACCGCAAATCACCGCTGACGGCACGATCTACATGGACGTAACCGTGACCAACGACCAGATTGACAACGCCATTCCGCGAGTTCAGGGCATTCCCGCAATCGACACGCAGGAAGCTAATACGAAGGTGCTGATCGCAGACGGCGGTACAGTGGTTATCGGAGGCATTATCGTGTCCTCGCAGCAGACCACTGTCGACCAGGTGCCGTTGTTCGGCAGCATCCCGGTAGTCGGGAATTTGTTCAAACATACCAGCGTCAGCTCGACGGCCCAGGAACTGTTGTTCTTCCTGACGCCGCGCATTCTGCCCAGCTAAGCCGAGGGATACAAGAGACCTGCGGCCAAAGTGACGCCCAAACCGGTGCAACTGAATTCGGGCCGGAGCCGAGTTGATCGGCTCCGGCTTTCCTTTTCCACCCTACGGGCTGATGCATTTCTTGTTACACACCTTCCCAATGTTCGATACCTGTGTGGATTCAGCGGTAGCGCCGGAGTGCTTCTAGTAGAGCCATCGCGTTCGACGCTTATCACGGATAGCCGGTACGTGTTTCAAGCGCAAGAAGAGGTTTCTGGGGCGAAGGTTCATATCGCCAAGCACGGACTGCTGCGGGCGGCTACCGAGGCATTAGGGCATCGGCGTGGGCGCTTCCGAGTGGCTTACGCTCCCGAGCACGTGACAGTGGCGCAGAATGCCACGCTGCACGCGCTAGGAGGCGCCCGGGTGCGCTGGGTGAGCGGCGGCGACTTTATAGAACGGCTCCGGGCCGTGAAGGACCCAGGTGAACTGGCGTTGATGCGCGAAGCCGCGACGCTGATAAGCGAGGTCTTTGCGGCGGTGCTTCCGAAAATCAGGCCTGGGATCAGCGAAATCAGTCTGGCAGCGGAAGTCGAGTACGCAATCAAGAAGATGGGCGGCAGCGGCCCGTCTTTCGAGACTATCGTTGCTTCGGGGGCCCGTTCGGCCTGGGCGCACGCGCGACCGACTTCCAAGCAGCTGAGGAAAAACGAATTGGTCGTCCTGGACCACGGTGCTATACTCCGCGGTTATTGCAGCGACCTGACCCGGACGGTATTCTTAGGGCGCGCCCCGGCGAAGGTACGGCGGCTATACAAAGCCGTGTTGGAGGCGCAGGGAGCGGCGCGGCAAGCAATCCGGCCGGGGGTAAAGGCGGGTGAGGTGGACGCTGTAGCGCGGGGCGCTCTGAAGCGGCATAAGCTGGCTCAGTATTTTACGCACAGTACCGGGCACGGGCTGGGAATTGAAGTCCACGAGATGCCCCGACTAGGCCGAGGAGAAGAAACGGTCCTCGAAGAGGGAATGGTGGTAACGATCGAACCCGGCGTTTATATCGGGGGCTTGGGCGGGATACGGATTGAGGATGACGTGGTTGTTACTTCTAAAGGCGCTGAAAACCTCACGAGCGCATCCAGGGAATTCTTAGAACTTTAAATGGCGAAAAAATCGACTCCAAAATCTGATTCCAGCCCGAACACAGGCGGCGTGGACCTTCAGGAAGTAGAACGTCTTCTCGAGTTCATGGCCAAACATGGATTGGAGGAGTTCGAATACGAGCGTTCAGGCTTCCGAATCCGTCTGAGGAAGCCATTTTCGCAGCCGACCGGGTTCAGCCGCGCAGTTTCGGCACCGGACATTGTTGTGGCCTCCGCAACGGCGCCGGCTTCGTCCCACCATGCGGCATCCGCAGGCACGCCGGCCCCTCGGGAAGCGTCGGGAGAACCAGGCCGCGCGAGTTCGGAGGACGTTCACGTGGTGAAATCGCCGATTGTGGGAACGTTTTATGCCGCGCCGACTGTCGGTGGCGAGCCGTTCGTGACTGTAGGCTCTCGCGTGGAGGCCGGCCAGGCGCTGTGCATCATCGAAGCGATGAAGCTGATGAACGAGATTGAATCGGACGTGGCAGGAGAAGTGGTGCGGGTATTTGTCGAAAATGGGCAGCCAGTGGAATATGGCGAAGCGCTTTTCGGCATCCACCCGCACCGGAAGAAATAGACTCACTCACCCCGGGCGAAATGTTCCGAAAAATTCTGATCGCAAACCGCGGCGAAATTGCGTTGCGCATACTCTCCGCCTGCCGGGAACTTGGCATTCGAACGGTAGCGGTGTACTCCGAAGCGGACCGGCACGCACTGCACGTCCGGTTTGCGGATGAAGCGATTTGTATCGGCCCGCCGCGCAGCAGCGAAAGCTACCTCAATATTCCGCAAGTAATCAGCGCCGCCGAAATTGCCAACGTGGACGCGATTCACCCAGGCTATGGCTTCCTATCGGAAAACGCCAACTTCGCGGAAGTCTGCGAAGCCTCGCACATTACGTTTATCGGGCCGACGCCGGATGCGATCCGGCTGATGGGCGAGAAGGACAAAGCGAAAGAAGCGATGGCTGCGGCGGGGATCCCGGTGATTCCCGGCAGCGCGGGAGTGGTGCCCGACGAGGACTCAGCGAAAAAAATAGCCCGCGAGATTGGCTATCCGGTGATGATTAAGGCTGCGGAGGGCGGCGGAGGGCGAGGAATGAGGGTCGTGCACTCAGCCAAGGAACTGATTCCGCTGTTTCGAACGGCTCGCACGGAGGCTGAACAGGCGTTTGGCAGCCCCAACGTCTATATGGAGAAGCTGATCGAGCGGCCGCGACATATCGAGTTTCAAGTTTTGGGCGACAAGCATGGCAACGTGGTTCACCTTGGCGAACGCGAGTGCTCGCTACAAAGGCGGCACCAAAAGGTGCTGGAGGAATCGCCGTCTGTCGCAGTGGACGCGAACACGCGGCAGCGCCTCGGCGAGCAGGTGGTCGAGGCGTTGAAGAAGATTGGTTATTCGAGCGCGGGAACCATGGAATTCCTGCGCGAGGGTTCCGGGAATCTTTATTTCATCGAGATGAATGCGCGCATTCAGGTGGAGCATCCGGTGACGGAGATGGTGACCGACGTAGATCTGGTGAAGTCGCAGATTCGGGTGGCGGCGGGGGAAAAACTGACGAGCGTATTGCCAGTAGTCGAGTTTCGGGGACATGCCATTGAGTGCCGCATTAACGCCGAGGATCCGATTACTTTTACGCCCTCGGCCGGTAAGGTCACTGCATTCCGCGTTCCGGGCGGGCCGGGGATTCGCGTCGATACGGCATGTTATGCCGATGCTGTGATTCCGCCCTATTACGACTCGCTGATCGCCAAACTGATCTCATATGGACACGACCGAGCTGAAGCCATCGTCCGAATGCAGCGAGCGCTTGATGGGTTTGTGGTCGAGGGAGTGAAGACGACCATCCCGTTGCACAAGCGAATCCTGGCGGACCCGAATTTTGTGGCGGGGAATTTCGATACGCACTTCCTCGAGCACATGACGGCAGTGGAAACAAAATAAGTCTCAAGTGCGGAGGCGGCGGTTTGTTCCCAGCCCTTTACGCCATTCTGGACGCCAGTCCAGAATTTTCATCCGGATCCGCATTATCAATTGCTGAAATCGCACTTCGATTATCGGAAGGCGGCGTGGAACTGTTTCAATATCGTGACAAGCGAGGATCTGGGCGGCGAATTCAGGAGAATTCACAGGAACTCTGCGACCGGCTTGGGCCGAATCGTATTCGCGTAATCGTGAACGATCGTGCGGACATCGCCGCGATGACAGGCGCGGGCGGAGTTCATGTGGGACAGGAAGACCTTCCCGTCGAGGATGCGCGGAAAATATGTGGCGCTCCACTATGGGTAGGGGTTTCGACACACAACCTTGAGCAATTGCGCGCGGCCGATGCCACTTCGGCGGATTATATTGCAGCGGGCCCCGTCTTCCCGACGGGCACAAAGGCGAATCCCGATCCTGTTGTAGGACTTGAATTCTTGCGCGCGGCCCGTCGAATCACGCGAAAACCGCTTGTAGCAATAGGCGGCATCACAGTAGAGTCCGCGGGTGACGTTTATCAGGCTGGAGCGGATTCAATTGCGGTGATACGCGACTTGATGGCCGCGAGCGATCCGGCGCAGCGAGCGCGCGAATACCTTGCGATTGCCAAACGGGTTCTACCCGCACGGCCCGCACGCAACTGAGAGCTTAAGCGAATGGCACACCATGCGGAGACGATCGGAGCAGTGGGTACGAGCAAGCAACCGGAGCTTGTAAAAGGTCTCGGCCTGTTTGATTCCACAATGATCGTTGCCGGCTCGATGATCGGGTCGGGAATTTTCATCGTTTCAGCTGACATCGCGCACCAGGTGAAGAGCCCAGGACTTTTGATTAGCGTGTGGCTGGTTACGGGAATCATGACGCTGATTGGCGCGCTGAG
>PKWH01000226.1 GCA_003131985.1 Acidobacteriota bacterium
GGCGTCGTGCTGCTGGGAGACTACACGAAGATCGAAGAAGGCGACATCGTGAAGCGGACGAACAAAATCATGTCCGTGCCGGTGGGCGATGCGATGCTCGGGCGCGTGGTGGACGCGCTGGGAAACCCGGTGGACGATAAGGGGCCGATTCAAACCGATAAGCGGAATCCACTGGAGCGTTTGGCGCCGGGCGTGATTGACCGGCAGCCGGTGCGCGAGCCGGTNNAGACCGGAAAGACCGCGATCATTTTGGACACGATCATCAATCAGCGCGGCGGCGACATGATTTGTATTTATTGCGCCATCGGGCAGAAGCGTTCGACCATCGCGCAAATCGTGAAGATCCTCACCGATAACGGCGCGATGGAACACAGTATCGTGGTGGCGGCATCGGCGTCGGAGTCCGCGTCGATGCAGTACATTGCGCCATTCGCGGCATGCGCGATTGGCGAATTTTTCCGCGATACGAAGCGTCACGCGGTGTGCTTCTACGACGACCTTTCGAAGCACGCGCAGGCCTATCGCGAAATTTCCTTGCTGCTAAGGCGGCCTCCGGGCCGCGAGGCGTTTCCCGGCGACGTTTTCTTCTTGCACTCACGCCTATTGGAGCGCGCGGCGAAATTAAATGATGAGCTTGGAGGGGGTTCGCTGACCGCGCTACCTGTGATCGAGACGCAGGCGGGCGATATTTCGGCTTACATTCCGACCAACGTGATTTCGATCACGGACGGGCAGATTTATCTCGAAGCGGATCTTTTCAATAGCGGCGTGCGGCCGGCGGTGAACGTGGGCCTTTCGGTGAGCCGCGTTGGAGGCAACGCGCAGATTAAAGCGATGCGGCAGGTGGCCGGCACGTTGCGGTTGGACCTGGCGCAATACCGCGATTTGGCGGCGTTCGCGCAGTTTGGGACGGAGCAGTTGGACAAAGCTACGCAAGCGCAACTCGCACGCGGACAGCGCCTGGTGGAAATTTTGAAACAAGATCAGTACCAGCCGCTGCCGGTGGAAAAGCAGGTCTTAATTATTTACGCTGCCGCGAACCGGTATCTCGAGGATTTGGAAGTATCGCAGTGCCGCCAGTTCGAGCTGGAAATGTATCCGTTCATCGAAACGAACTACAACGGATTGCTGAAATCCATACGCGAGAAAAAGGCGTTTGACGACGAGATTCGCGCTGAGGCCAAGAAAGCGCTGGATGCATTCAAGGAAACATTTAGGGCGTCGCATCCGGCGAAGGCTGAAACGGATGCGGGCGCGAAAAAGGAACCGAGCGCGGCGGCAAAACCTACTCCGGCTGCGGCGCCGGCTCCAGCGGCACATTAATTCGAGCGCGAAGATTAGACACAGCTATCGATGCCTACACTACTTGATTATCGGCGGCGGGTTCGTTCGGTGAAGAACACGCAGCAAATTACGCGGGCGATGAAGTTCGTGGCAGCGGCGAAACTGCGGCGCGCGCAGGAAGGAGTGTTTGCGGCGAGGCCGTACGCGCACGAGATTCTGCGGGTTTTGCGGTCGGCGGCGGCGCGCATGGAAAATGTGGCGCATCCGCTGCTGGTCCGGCGCCCGGAAGAAAAGATTTTAGTTGTTGTGCTTACAGGCGACCGCAGCCTGGCGGGAGCTTTCAATTCGAACGTGATCCGGCACGCGAGCGAATTCATGCGGGAGCATTCGTCGAAACAGATCGAGTTGATCGTGGTGGGCAAAAAGGGGCGCGATACTTTTCGGAAGCGCGGGCTGAAATTTGCGGGCGAATATCTGGACGTCTCCGCAAAGGTAGAATTTTCGAAAGCCAAGGAAATCGCTGCGCGAATCGCGGAGCTGTACATCAGCGGCGAAGTGGATGCGGTGTACGCGATTTACAACGAGTTCAAGAATGTGATGGTGCAGAACCTGCAAGCGCAGAAATTGCTGCCGGTGGATCCAGAGGTTGTAAGCGCGGGAGAGAAAGACGGAGAAAAGTCGCTTGCCAGCCACGCCGGGCCGGGAAGCTCGCTGCCCATGGAACAAGCGCCACGGGGCGGCGCATTGCTGGTGGATTACATATACGAGCAGCCGGTGGAAGAGATTTTTCGGGCTTTGGTACCGCGTTATCTTGAAACTGAAATTTATCGAATTTTGCTGGAGTCGGCCGCTGCGGAGCATGCCGCGCGCATGACGGCGATGGATGCGGCGACGCGAAATGCGTCGGACCTGATCGATAAATTGACACTACAGATGAACAAGATTCGACAGGCGGGAATTACGAAGGAAATTATCGAGATTGTTAGCGGCGCGGCTTCCGCGATGTCGTAATCACAGCGTTCCAACGAGACTCAGGGAGAAAGAGAAATGGCGGAAAACAAGGATCAAGAGAAGATCGGGCACGTGGTCGAGGTGATCGGCCCGGTGGTGGACATATTGTTTCAGGAGCATCACCTGCCGCTGATTCACAACGCGGTGCGTATCACGAGCGAAGGGTTTAACGTTCCGGAGCCGCTCAATATCGTCGCGGAGGTTGCGCAGCAACTGGGGGAAGGGAGAGTCCGATGCGTGGCGATGAAGCCCACGGAAGGGCTAGTGCGCGGAATGAGGGCGGAGAACCTTGGCGAGCCGATTTCCGTGCCGGTAGGCCGCGCTACGCTGGGACGCGTTCTGAATGTGCTGGGCGAGCCAGTGGACAACCTCGGTCCGGTGAAAACCGACAAGCGCTACCCGATTCACCGACCAGCGCCGTCGCTTGAAGATCAATCCACGACGCTCGAGATGTTTGAGACGGGGATTAAAGTTGTGGACCTGATTGAGCCTTACCTGAAGGGCGGAAAGATTGGATTGTTCGGCGGCGCGGGAGTGGGCAAGACTGTGCTGATTCAGGAATTGATTCACAACGTGGCGATGAAGCACGGCGGCGTTTCGGTGTTTGCGGGCGTGGGCGAGCGCACGCGCGAAGGGAACGACCTGTGGCTTGAAATGCAGGAATCGGGCGTGGTAGTGGCGGGGAACTCGGAGAAGTCGCGCTGCGCGCTGATTTTCGGGCAGATGACGGAACCGCCCGGCGCGCGTCTTCGCGTGGGATTGACCGGTTTGACTGTGGCTGAATATTTCCGCGACGAAGAACAT
>PKWH01000225.1:0-3247 GCA_003131985.1 Acidobacteriota bacterium
CGAAGACGATCGAGCGCGGCGATCCCGCCTTCAACGCCCGCACCTGATTCGAAGGTGAAATCGAGTGTTCGCACGGGGCCGTCGATGTGCGATTGAATTTTTTTGATTTGTCCGGCATCGAGAAGCGGCGATTCGATGAACAGCTTTTTGCCCAAATGGACATCGAGAGACATGACGTGCGCTTCGCGGAGCGGATCGATCGGCGGATTGGTCACCTGTGCGAAGCGCTGCTTGCAGTAATCCCACAATGGCCGCCGGCCGGATGAGATGAATGCGGGCGCAGCGTCATCACCCATGCTCCAAACCGCTTCTTTTCCTTCCATGCCGAGCGACTGGAAAAGCATCCGGAATTGATCTTCGCTCCACCCGAGAGCGGCGGCGACGCGCTTAGGGTGTTCCGTAAACGCGCCGCAAAATTCCGTGGACGGCTCAATCTTGCGCGCGGGTAGCCAGTTTTCGCTTCCGCCACCGACGTGCAGGATTTTAGCGATTTCATTGCCGCGCCAAACCAGACCTTCGGCGGGGTCAACGATGATCATTTCGCCCGGTCCAAGGCGCATGCGCTCATCGATGCGTTTGTCGTCGAAATTGGAAAGCCCGGCTTCGGAGCCGGCCATCAACAAGCCATCGGAGGTGACTGTGTAGCGAAGCGGGCGCAGACCGTTGCGATCGAGTTTCGCGCCAACGTAGCGGCCGTCGCTGAAAACGAGAGCAGCGGGACCATCCCACGGTTCCTGCTCGCGAGCCTGCGTTTGCAGGAAAAGTTTTAAGCCGGGGCTCAGATCGGGATCGGCTTCCCATGCATGGGGAACCAAGCGCAGCATCGCGGCGGCGATGCTGTAGCCGCGGCGTAGGTGGACTTCGAGAGCATTGTCGAAACTGGCGGAATCGCTGACGCCCGATTCGAGAAGCTGGCACCATTCCGGCGCGTCCAACTCTTTCAGGATTGATTTTTCGCGAACGCCCATCCAGCGCCGGTTCGGGCCGATAGTGTTGATTTCGCCGTTGTGCGCAACCANNGCGAAGGACGCCTGGAATTGAGAATGAGCGATGTCCGGATAAAACTCGGGGACTTGCCAGGGAGCGAGCAGTCCTTTGTAAACCACGGAGCGCGAGGAGAGCGAACAGAAATAGATCCCCTGGGTTCCCTCTGCCTCGGTCCGTTTGCGAAGCAAAAAAAGTTGGCGTTCGAAAGCTTCGCCGGTTTCGTCGGAGCTGAAAAAACTTTGCTGAATCGCGGGGAGCGTTGCCGCGGCGGACGGTCCGAGGATCGAGGAGTCCACAGGAACTTTGCGCCAGCCGCAACATCGCACGCCACAAAGACCGGAAAGCTTTTCTACCGAAGCGCGCGCTTCATTTTCCTGACCCGGCGGCAGAAAGGCCATCCCGATCCCGAATTCCACTGGCAGATTGATGCGCTCTTCTCGCGCACGGGTGCGGAAGAACTCTTTCGGGATGGGAAGCAGCAGACCGGCGCCGTCACCGCTTGAACCGTCGGCATCCACTCCGCCGCGATGGGTCAGGCGAACGAGTGCCGTGAGCGCGCGTTCGATGACGTCGCGCGAGCCGAGGCTGCCCAACTGAGCGACGAAGCCCACACCACAGGCGTCGTGATCCGGGTGGCCTCGAAAGCGCGCATTCCCCATGTTCCATTACTACCCCCTGGCACCGCTCCAAGTACAATCGCGATAATGGATGGAATGCATTGAAATTTTCCATGCAGCGTATCGTCCTGGGGACAGGGCCACGGTAACGGTTTCCCTGTTATAATCGCGTCACCCCGTACATGGACTTCGCTCAACTCACCACTTTTCTCGAGGTTGCAAAATCGGCCAGTTTCTCGCGCGCGGGGAAAACCGTGTTCCTCTCCCAGCCGGCCGTCAGCGCTCAGATTCGACAATTGGAGCTGGAATACGGAACAAAGTTGTTTGACCGTGTCGGCAAAAGGGTGCGTTTGACAACTGCGGGAGACGCACTCTTGGAGTATGCCGAAAAGCTCCTCGCCCTGCGCAACGATTCACTTCGCGCCGTAGCCGACCAAGCCAACACTCCTCGCGGTACCTTGTTGATTGGAGCGAGTGAAGCTACTTGCTTGTACGTCCTACCCGATGTGTTTGCGGAATATCATCGGCTCTATTCTGACGTCCAAATCAACATCTATCGTAATTTCAGCCACAAAGTATTGGAGAAAGTGGAAGACGGATCGGTGGACGTGGGAATTGTCACGCTCCCGATAAAATCGCCAAGCCTCAAAACGCATTCGATTTTTCGGGACCGTTTGCTTCTAATGGCTAGCCCGCTTAATCCCCTGGCGAAAAAGAAGGTGGTTCGCGCAAGCGAAATTGTCGAACAGCCCCTAATCTATCCAAAGACAGGGTCCACTCGCCAAATGTTGGACAAGCTATTTCGCCCGCACCGCGCCCAACTCCACATCACAATGGAACTGGCAAGCGTGGGGATGATCAAAGCTTTTGTCGCTGCCAACTTGGGAGTCTCAGTGATCAGTGAGACGTTTGCGCGCGATGAAGTTCGCGCTGGCGAAGTAAAGTTGATTCCTATTGCCGATGTGGATTTGTGGCGCGAATTAGGCNNTCTTTGATCTCGCGCCGGCCGGCCACGAAATTGGACGGGCAGACCCGCGAACGCCGCGCTAAGGCTACGCCGGAGTAAGACGCTTCGGTCGATTATCTTCCATAGCCTCAAAAAATCCTGGCAGTCAAATCGCGCTTTATCCAGTGCGCCCCGCATGGCGTAGGCCCTTCGTAATTGCAGATGGCCGGCGCCCGATCGGCTCATGTTCCACAACTCCCCGCATGTTGAGAATCTTTTGAAATTCTGCTCCAGCAAGTTAGCCAATTTGTCGTTTGCATCCTGCAATCTGGGCGGGACCGATGGAATATTATCTCCGACTGGATTGCCCGATGAACGTCGCGGGATTGTGTTAGTGTTCGGAAGCTTGCCGTTGCACCAGACGCGCGGGATGAAGATTTGGGAGGAAGTGGACGGGCAGCCAACGATATCTCGCGCCGATTGACGGCCGCTCATTCGGGAGAGATGATTATTTGAAAAGATTCTCGAGAGGAATTCACGCGATAACCTGAAAGCGGTCGATTAATCCAGCAAGTCGTCCGGGGTGCAGTCGAACCCTACACTTAAGGAGGAAGACTGAGATGGCGAAAAAACGGGCCAGTGGGATTTCTCGGCGGGACTTTGTCAAGCTGACGGGTACGGGCGCGCTGGCTGCGGG
>PKWH01000225.1:3255-5459 GCA_003131985.1 Acidobacteriota bacterium
GAGGCACGATACCAACGTAATGGTCGACCACATTTCGTTGAACGAAATTCCCGCGCGTGCAGCTTCGGAAGTAGCCGCTCAAAAAGGCCACGATCTCGTTATGTTCCTCTCGCCGCCCGCAGCCTATGAGAAGCAGGCCATCGACCACAGCGAAATCTACCAGGAAGTCGAGAAGAGACACGGCAAGAAGATAACCTTGGCTCACCGATCCACGTTTAACCCGGTCACCAAGCGATATTACGCGTTTGCCGATTCCTACGTTCCCGACCCCGGGAACTGGCGCAAGGACCTCTGGGAGGCCGTCGGATATCCGAATGGCCCGGATTCATGGGACGACTTGCTGGATGGCGCGCGGAAAATTCGCAAGGATCCAAAACTTGGCAACCCGTGCGGGCTCGGCCTCGCTCAGGAACTCGACACCAGCATGGCTACCCGCGCGCTGCTGTGGTCGTATGGAGGCGCGGAGCAGGATGAAGAGGGAAACGTCACCATCAATTCCAAAGCCACAATCGAANNCGCGAAAAAGCCACGAACCCGATGATGGCGGAGATGTCCAAGAAAATCATGATCAACAAAGCGCTGAAGGGTCCGGTGCGCCGCATCGCATCCGAGCACGTAATGGATTGCTACGTAATCTGGAACTTTGCGGAAAATAAAGAAGGCGCTAAGCAATTCCTCGTCGATTACATTGACAACTTCGATGAGGGCTTCAAGGCCAGCAAGTACTACAACTTCCCCTGTTTTCCCAAGACAGTGCCCGACCTCTCGCAGTTAATCTCGAATGATCCGACGGCGGACCCGCCCGACAAATACAAAGTGCTCACCGACGTGCTCGATTGGGCCACCAACATCGGCTATCCGGGGTATTGTTCAGCGGGAATCGACGAAGTATTCAACACCTGGGTCATCCCCACGATGTTCGCGAAGGTCGCCAAAGGTGACATGAGTCCCGAAGATTCCGCGAAAGCCGCGGAAGCCGAGATCAAGCGAATCTTCGAACGGCGCAAAGCGGGCTAAGGGCGGACCGGGAAAAATGGCGGTTGTCGAAACCAAGGGACTGACCAAAGTCTTCAAAAAAGGCGAACTGGGTGCCGTCAATGACGTCAATCTGACCACCCAAGAAGGGGAATTCCTCGTTTTCCTGGGGCCTTCAGGTTCCGGAAAAACAACTCTTCTTCGAATGATCGCAGGACTGGAGACGCCCACCTCAGGGCAAATCCTGATCGGAGGTCAGGACGTCACGCATTTGTCGCCCCGCGAGCGCCGCATCGCCATGGTATTTCAAAGCTACGCGCTTTACCCGCATCTCACCGTTTACAAAAACATTGCGTTCCCGCTCAAAGCGCAGAGAGTCCCGAAGGAACAGCACAAGCCAAAGGTAGAGTGGGCGGCGGGCCTGTTGGGCATCGAGAAGTTGTTGCATCGCAAGCCGCGCGAACTCTCCGGCGGCGAGCGACAACGCGTGGCGCTGGCGCGGGCGATCGTTCGCGAACCCACCGTTTTTCTTCTCGACGAACCGCTCTCGAATCTCGATGCCAAGCTGCGAACGTCGGCCCGCGAAGAGCTCGAGCAGTTTCATGCTCGCGTTAAGACCACTACCATCTACGTTACTCACGACCAGGTAGAAGCTATGGCCCTCGGAGATCGCGTCGTCGTTTTGCATCAGGGCGTGGTACGGCAGATTGGAACGCCGAAAGAAGTTTACGACGACCCCGCCGACACGTTTGTGGCCACGTTTCTTGGCTCGCCGGCCATGAATCTGATTCCTCAGGAGAAAGACATCGTTGGCTTCCGTCCGGAACATCTGCTTCCGGCCTCCCTGATTTCCCCTGACCAGCGCGTGTCGATGCATTTCCATTTTTCGCACGAGGAATATCTGGGAGCCGAGCGCATCCTCTACGGATCCCTTGCGGACAAACGCTTCGAAGCCAAAGATGTGATTTCGCGATTACCTTCTCGCGTGGAAGCTTCTTTCGCTCCAGGATCGATCGTGGAATTCGCCGTCCCGCGAAATGAGTTGAAATTTTTCGATCGTGCGACAGAGAAACGCGCCGCGCCGCGGGTCGTCTCGTGGCAATAGCACCGGGCTCGCGCTCAACTCCGGAATCTCGCGCCTGGTGGCTCGGCCAGGGAATGTTCTACCCCGCGATGATCTACGTCCTCGCGGTCATCGGACTCCCGTTTGCGCTTGCGGTTGTGTACGC
>PKWH01000073.1:0-1238 GCA_003131985.1 Acidobacteriota bacterium
CCGATCGCCGCTGGATTCGCTATCACGCTGGTTTCCCACGATCTAGAAAGGGTATCCGCAGCCGCGCTTTTGGCCACAATTGGATCGCTTGCGATATTGATCGCGACGCATATGGAAACTCTCCTTTGTGCTGTGCTGGCCTTTCCCTTGCTTCTCCTCGGCCTGATGATCGGCATAGCACTTGGGATCCTCTTCCACAAACTCACGCGCAAGTCTGAAGGCAGCAAGCTGACGTTCACGTCAGTCGTCTTTCTATCGATGCCGCTTCTCGTACTCGCAGGCCATCGTGTTGAGGTGTCCACCCTCGTTCACCCTCGCCGGGAAGTTGTTACGTCTACAGTTCGGCTTGCCGCAGACCCCAGCCATGTTTGGAGCGAGCTCCAATCGTTCGATAGCCTTTCAGCCGAGAAACCTTGGTTGATGTATGTGGGACTTCCCATTCCCATGAAATGCGTGATGGAAGGGAGCGGCCTGGGAGCCAAGAGGACTTGTTACTTCGACCACGGCTACATTCAGGAGACAGTTATCGAATGGTCGCCGCCAAACGTTATGCACCTTTCGGTTGATCGGACGAACATGCCGGGACGTCACTGGCTAAGCTTCGAAGATGCCAGGTATGAATTGAGGCGGGACGGCAATGAGACGGTGCTGACACGAAGTACGACGATCATTTCTAATTTATATCCCGCTGTGTATTGGCGGCCCTTCGAGCGTTGGGGAGTAAGCAGCGAGCACGGTTACATATTTAGCGACCTCGCGCGCCGCTTGCAGCCGGCATCTCCGGTGCGCTGAGGTTTTTGAGGACACATTTCGGCTAACGGGACTTCATTGACTTGTACTCCGGCGCTGTGATAACCATTTACCGTCTTTTTATTACCAAGGACTTCTCTCGACCCTCGGATGTCGGCCAAAACCCAACGGATCGAGGTCACGCTGGAGACGCTGCTTGAAAGCGTGGACCTCGCGGAAAGCATTTCCATGCGTATCGCTGAGGCCGCGGGCTTCAGCGAAGAGGAGCTCCACAAGATAGGCATGGCCGTGCGCGAAGGCGTGATCAACGCGTACAATTACGGCAATCAGCAGGACCGCCGAAAAAAAATCCTGATGACCATTGAGCTCGATCCGGAAAATATGACTGTGCGCGTTGTGGATCAGGGCAAGGGATTCGAGCTGCACGAAATCCCCAACCCGCTTGATGAGGAAAATCTACTGCGCACTTCAGGCCGCGGCCTTTTCCT
>PKWH01000073.1:1258-6315 GCA_003131985.1 Acidobacteriota bacterium
TCAATCCTTGATTTCAGCGGCAAGATTACCCTGGGCGAAGGCAGCGCTCTGCTGCGGAAAACAGTCCGCGGCCTAATCGACGGCGGCCAGAAGAAGATCATCATCAGCTTGTACGATGTGGACTATATCGATAGTTCCGGAATCGGCGAGTTGGTCAGCGCTTACACCACGGTGAAAAACGCAAGCGGCGAACTGAAGCTGCTTCATCTCACCAAGCGAGTACACGACATTCTGCAAATCACCAGGCTTTTTACCGTTTTCGACGTGCAGTCGGACGAAGACACCGCCATTCACGCTTTCCGGTAGATCATTCCGCCTACGAACCGGTCAACTCGCGCGCTTGCGGGGCATGCCAATCAGTCCGCGTTTCTCGTGTACAACGCCGGGCCTAGGTCGGGGGATCTTTTTGCCGAGTGTTTTTGACGCCCGTCACGATTCCCATCCCAACCAGAACAATCGCACCGACCACGATCCAGTGCGCCGGTACGTGCATCAAGTAGGCGGCGTAAGCCAGGCCCGCAATCACAATCGCATAGCCCGCTGCGTAGAGTCCGAATGACATTGCGTGTCCTTTGTTCGAGCGGATTATCGCATTCCGTCCTCGATGGGACCTCTAGGAAGTCTTGCCCTTGCAGCCGGGATGATTGCACAGACAATCAATGTCCGGAGTCTTCTCCATCGCCTCGCATGCCTCGCTGCAATACTTGCCTTTATTTACGATGCACGAGCAAATCGGGTGCGCGCACTTCTCGCCATTCGCTGCCATATGTATTTCTCCTAGGTTTGGAGTCAACTTGCCAACCCGCCCATCCTAGCCGATGCGAAGAAACCGTACTGTGCAATTAAGAACACAGCGCTGTTTGGCAACTCCCGCGAGAGAACCAAGCCAAGAGGACCAACGGCGCTTTAGCTCGCCGCAAGCCTTTGTGATACCATCGCCTGTAAGCTTTTTACTTCAGGGAGACGCAAGTGGCGCAGCATATTTCCCGCAAGGAATTGAAAAAGGACGAGGTGCGCGAGACGCTCGTGCACGGCGCAGACCTTGTTTTCGGGCATCAGCAACTTACTCTTTACATCGTTATCCTGGCGGTTGTGGTGGCTTTGGGCGTGTTTGGCTGGAGAACCTACGCCGAGCGCCAGACCGTGAAGGCTTCGGCAGGCTATTCCGACGCCATGAGAATATTCCAGGCGCGCATCCGCACTCCGCTCGATCCCCAGGTGCCGGGCGAAATCACTTACGTGGATGAAAAAAATAAGTACACCGACGCCGCGCAGAAATTTGGAGACGTTGCGAAGAATTATCCCCGCACGCATCCCGGCCAACTCGCCAAGTATTTCGAGGCCTTAAGCGACGAACGCCTCGGCAAGAACGATGAAGCAAAGAAACTGCTTCAAGATGTCGCTGACGGCGGCAATGACGATTTCGCGGCGATGGCGCGCTTCGAGCTTGCGCAGCTATACGACCGCACGGGGCAGGCCAATCAAGCCGTCAAGCTCTATCAGCAATTGATCGCGAAGCCTGGCGTTCTGGTGCCCAAGGCGGTGGTGATGCTCACTCTTGCCCAACACTACACCGCAAACAATCCTGCCGAAGCTGGAAAGCTTTACACCCAGATTAAGTCCGAGTATCCCGATACTCCGATGGCCGAACAAGCCGATCAGGGACTCGCTCTCCTGCCCGGCAAAATCTGAGTGCCTGCAATGACGCCGGCGCCGCTGGCATCCTACGCGATGGACGTGCAGCGCTCTCGCGGGCGGCGCTTTCCTGAAACGCAGCATCCCTACCGCGACGATTATGCCCGCGACCGCGACCGCGTAATTCACTCTCGCGCCTTCCGCCGTTTGGAAGCGAAGACCCAGGTTTTCACCACTCGCTACTCCGACCATTTTCGCAACCGGCTGACCCATACCATCGAGGTCGCTCAAATTGCGCGCACAGTTTCCGACGCTCTGCACCTGAACACCGGCCTAACCGAAGCGCTTGCTCTCGTTCACGACATCGGGCATCCGCCCTTCGGCCATGCGGGCGAAAAGCAGCTCGATTTCAGAATGCGCGAGCAAGGCGATCGTTTTGACCATAATCTCCATGCGCTTCGCATCGTCGAACAATTCGAGCAGCGCTATCTCGATTTTCCCGGACTCAATCTCACCTTCGAAGTGCGCGAAGGCATCGTCAAGCACTCAGGGAATTATTCCGCCGCGGAATTTCCGGCGCTTGCTGAATATATTTTGGACCAGCAGCCTCCGCTGGAAGCGCAGCTCATCGATCTGGTGGACGAGATTGCTTACAACACCGCCGACCTCGACGACGCGTTCGAGGCCCGCCTGCTGGATCTCGATCTGCTGCGCGCCGAAGTGCCCATCTTCAATGAGGCATACTCGGAAATCGATAGCCGTTATCCCCAGGGCCGCCGCAAGCTGAAATTTAACGAGACGCTCAAGCAGATTCTCAATCGTCTCGCAACCGATTTGATCGACAACACGTTCAGCCAAGTGCAGGAAAGCGGCGTCGAGACGGTCGAAGACGTGCGCCGAATTCCGAATCGCCTGGCCGCCTTTTCGCCCGAGATAGCTCGCCAGAACGCCGAGCTGAAACGGTTTCTTCACGCCCGGCTCTATTCGAACGCCGCAATCGCAGAGGACCGCGACCGCTCCGTGGCTTCGCTCGACGCGCTTTTTCTCCTCTTCGTGGAGCACCCGGAGCGCATGCCAAAACAGTATGCCGAGCTGGCCCGAAGCGAGCCGCGCCATCGAGTGGTTTGCGACTACATCGCCGGCATGACCGACCATTTTCTATTGCGCCAACGCAACGAACTCCTGGGTGTCCCAGCAGAGCACTCGCAATAGCCCGCGCCACAGGCGGTGACGTTAGCCTCACCCAGTCCAAGAAAGTCATTGTCCATTTGGTGTCAGCTAGCATCTTCTCAAAGTCGCTTCCTTGACATCCTCGGTACCCGACATATAATTAACTTGTACGCACGCGGGGAAAGCCAATGTTTCTCGACGTAAAAGAACTTGCCGTTCGAAAAATCCGCATCCGGAAGAGCTATATCCCGGGTACGCTGGATTTCCATTCCGGCGAGTTCCGCCAGGTGGAACCGCTGGAAGTGCGTGCTACCGCGGAGCTTATGGAAGGCCAAATCCGCGTGTATGGCAATCTGCACACGCGGGTTGAGATGATTTGTGCCCGCTGCCTGGATACCGTAGTCGAGGAGATCAGCCGCGATTTCGACCTGTTTTACCGCCCGATGACCTCGATTGCAGAGGATGAGGAACTCCACCTCAATCTGGACGACACCGAGGTTGCCTTCTTTGAAGGTGACGGCCTGTTCTTGGCCGATGTCCTCGCCGAGCAGATAAATCTGGCGCTTCCGATGAAGGTGATCTGCCGCGCCGACTGCCGCGGTTTGTGCGCGCACTGCGGCGCCAACCTGAATAACGAAGAATGCCGCTGCGAAAAGAATGCTTCCGATCCGCGCCTCGCTCCACTGGCCCGCTTGAAGCAGGACTGGTTCAAAAAGCAATAAAACGCTACACTATCACTTTCCAATTTCGGCTGCGCTGAGCCGCAGCCTGTCAACTTAGAGGAGCAGGAATGCCTAATCCAAAACGACGTCACTCCCACGCGCGGAAAAATAAGCGGCGCGCACACGACCATCTTCACACGCTGTCGCTGTCAGACTGCCCGAATTGCCATGAAAAGAAACTGCCTCATCAGGCGTGTCCTCATTGCGGGCAGTACAAAGGCCGCGAAGTGATTGACACTTCGGCCAAGACAGCCTAACTTTCCCCTTCACCTGCCTTCCGAGTTGGTGCCGTTTGGTGACCTTTGGCTGAGATGACCACCATCGCAATCGATGCTATGGGAGGCGACCATGCGCCTCGCGCCGAAGTAGAAGGCGCGATCCTGGCCGCCCGCGAATTTGGTGTGCGCATCCTGCTGGTAGGCATTGAAGCCGCCATTCGGCAGGAATTGAGCCGCCACCGAGACCGTGACCGCGGCCTGCCCATCGAGGTTGTCGGCGCCGCAGAAGTGATCACCATGAGCGACTCGCCTTCGCAGGCGTTTCGCCGCAAGAAAGAAAGCTCCATGCACGTAGCCGCGCGTCTGGTGCGCGACGGAAAAGCTGAAGCCATGGTCAGTGCGGGTAACACCGGCGCAGCGATGACAGTTGCCCGCTTCGTTCTCGGCACGCTTCCTTCCGTGGATCGCCCCGCGCTCGCCGCGGCCTTTCCGAACATGAAAGACAAAGTTTCGGTGATCCTCGACGTGGGCGCGAACGTGGATTCAAAGCCCGAGCAGATCAGGCAGTTCGCCGTGATGGGCGAAATTTATTTCCGCGCCATCTGGGGCGTCAAACGCCCGCGCGTGGCTCTGCTTTCCATCGGCGAAGAAGAAATGAAAGGCAACGAGTTGACTCGCGAAGCGTCCAACCTACTGAAGCAGTCGTCGCTGAATTTCGTCGGCAATGTGGAAGGGCGCGATGTGTTTCGAGGGAACGTGGACGTAATCGTCTGCGACGGTTTCATCGGCAACGTCGCCCTGAAAATCAGCGAAGGCCTCGTCGAGCATGTCCAGGGTATGTTGAAGAAAGCCATCAAGAGCTCGCTCAGTTCGCAGATCGGCTACGCACTCTCGAAGCGCGCTTTCGATGACTTTCGCAAGCGCACCGACTCTTCGGAAACCGGCGGCGCTCCGCTTTTGGGCGTGCGAGGAATCACCATCATTGCCCACGGCCGTTCGAATCCGAACGCCATTAAGAACGCCATACGCGTCGCCGGCGAACTCTGCCGCGCGCGCGTAAACGAAAAAATCGATCAGGAGCTTTCCGCTGCCGCCGTCGCCGCGCAGGGCTGACCGCAGCGGAATTTCAATCGCGCATGGGCAAACTAGCATTCCTATTTCCGGGCCAAGGTTCGCAGTATTGCGGCATGGGCCGCGATCTGACGGAGGCCTTCGCCGAATCGCAACAGGTCTTCGACCAAGCGAATGCCGCGCTCGGATTCTCCATGTCCGACATGTGTTACACCGCCTCGCTGGAAGAGCTCAAGCAAAC
>PKWH01000159.1 GCA_003131985.1 Acidobacteriota bacterium
GAATGCAGAATAGCAAAATCGGAAACGCAGTCAAGTGGGGAATTAAATCGCGGCGCAAAAACAAGGAGGAATCAGACTCTCGCGCAAATCGGGATATCGCGGACAGCCCCGATTCCATCGTTGCTAGTGGCTCGCGGGCATTCGACGTTTCGGGCGTCCAGCCTTGAAAAGCCGGTCGGCCTGTCCATTTGGACAGGTGGTAATTCCCTAGCAGCATCGCGAATCATAGCTATAGACAGCCGCTTGCCTCATTGTTCAAATTGAAGCTTGGTAACACGGGGGATTGTTGTCTGTCGGGGGTAACGAGCCTATGCGATACATCGCCTTTTTATTCACAACCATTTTGATGGCCGCTTCAGGTGCGGGCGCGCAGGTGAATTTTTCATCTTACGCCCTGACATCCTCGCCTTTTGCCGGATCCATAGCGGCGCCTGCNNGTGTTCGAGAACTATAGCTGGCAAGCCTACGTCGGATACACCTTCCTGCGCGCCTACGTGGTGCCCGGCACCGCTGTAAATCAGAATGGCGTGAACGCTTCGGTGGTCTGGTTTTACCGCGACTGGATCGGATTCGATGGCGAGCTCATGGGGGCTTATGGCACCCTATCGGGCGATAGTTCGTGGACTTTCTTCGGCGGAGGAGGCCCGCGTTTCCGCTATACCCTCCCGCGTGGTTTGGAAGTCTTCGCCCATGGCCTGGTCGGATACGCGCACCTTACGCCGCAAACTCCGTTTGGTGGAGAGAACGCTTTCGCCTACGAGGTTGGCGGAGGAGTGGACCTGATGCGCCCCCATCACCGCTTCGGCTACCGGCTTGAAGCCGACATGCTCGGCACGCGCTACTTCAGCGTTTACCAGTACAGCCCAAAAATATCCGCCGGCATTGTCTTCAAGTTCTAAAACCTCTCGACAAAGTCGCGAGATCGTCGTTCCTATCCCTCCGCGGAATATTTCGTCCGCCGCAGTTGAAGCATAATTTGCTGCTTCCGAAGATTCTCCGTTTGTGGTTTCATCCTTTTCTGGCATTTTTTATGGGAGGATCGCGTGGCGGACGAGGCGCTGAAAACTTGGGCCGGGAAATGGGCGTTGATTACCGGCGCGAGCGCCGGGATTGGACTCGAGTTCGCGAAGCTGCTGGCGGCTGGAGGCACCAATCTCGTTTTGACAGCGCGGCGCGTTGACCGTTTGCAAAAACTGGCCGCAGAGCTTTCCGCACAACATCGAGTACAGGTGGAAGTTTTCTCCGCGGACCTGGTCCGTCCCGAGGCTCCGGTGGAAATCTTCAAGTTTACCGCCGGGAAAAACATTGAGGTGGAACTGCTGATCAACAATGCAGGTTTTGGCGCGTTCGGCTACGCGTACGAAATACCTGTCGAGAAAATGCTGGAGATGATTCAGGTGAATTGCTCTGCCGTCGTGCATCTCACGCGGCTCTATCTTCCTGAAATGGTTGCGCGGAAGCATGGCGATATTTTGATCCTGGCTTCGCTGGCATCGTTCCAGGCGGTGCCGTTCAATTCCGTGTACGCGGCAACGAAGGCGTTCGATCTTTTGTTTGCGGAGGGCGTCGCGGAAGAGGTTCTTGAATTTGGCGTTCGGGTTTGCGCGCTGTGCCCGGGAAGCACGACCACTGAATTTCAGCAAGTGGCGGAACAGCCCGACCGGGTTTTCAAGTCTTCTGAGACGGCAGAAAAAGTTGCGCGCGTGGGTCTCGAGGCGCTCGCGGCGGGGAAAAGCTACGTTATTTCCGGGTTCATGAACCGGTTGATGAAAGAAGGGCAGCGCCTCGCTCCGCGCCGCTACGTCACCCGGACGGCCGCAAAAATGATGCGACCTTAGTTGACCCTTCACGGTGCTACCTGAGTGTCGAAGACGCCGGTTTCGATCCGGCCTGCGCGCTTGATCTGTACGAGCATGCGGTACTCGCCCGCTTGTCATAGAGTGGCCTCCTTTAGGAGGGTTGCTTGCAGGCTGCCGAGTGGGGGAACAGGCGTCCGGGCCTGGTCCATTTTGGCCAAAAACGTGGAGGACCATTTCTGATTTTTTTGGCGATTTGAGGAAGTTGCCGCAGTTTGTTTTCTGTAAGTTACAAGGTGTTCTACTCCACGAGTTTGGCGATTTAATTCTGTGTGTTTGCGACCAGAAATGGGTTCGATTTGAGGCGGAATTCGACGAGAGGGCAAGATATGTAGGGCTGGCGCTTCGACTATGCTCAGGACAAGCCCTTCGGCTGCGCTCGGGGCGAGCCCTTGCTGCATCCATCTCCCTTCCGTCGTGATGGCGAGCCCTTCGACTGCGCGCACAGTCAGCGGGCGGGGATGCGTAGCGGAGACGGCCGGGCGGAGTGGTCCGTCGGTCGCCGTGGCGACTCTGTTCCTCGTTACCATGTCCTCCATCTTCATAGCTCCGGAATTACGCTAGCACGAAGAAGGGCAGTTTCAAAGGACCTGTGTGTTGTGTAATTTTGCCTATTTCTGGTGCACCGAGCGGCGGTGAAAGCAACTCTCGGTGTCCCGCTGATTTTGTCGCTTTTCTATTGAGCTGTGAGAGCGTATGTCAGCTCGAGAATGAACAAGTGCTATCGTCTAAGGCGACATGGAGATCAAGACGTGAAGATCATTCTTTTTGGAGCGACGGGAATGGTGGGGCAAGGAGTGTTGCGCGAGTGCCTGCGCGATCCTGAGGTGGAACGTGTGCTCGTGATTGGGCGGAGTTCGATCGGGATTCAGAACGAAAAGGTGCGGGAAATCGTGCATCGAGATTTTTTGGACTTCTCGAGCATCGAGGATCAGCTCGGTGGGTACGACGCTTGCTTCTTTTGTCTTGGCATTTCTTCGGTGGGAATGACGGAACAGGATTATACGCGGGTGACGTACGACTTCACGTTGGCGGCGGCGCAGGTTCTGGCGAAACAGAATCCGGGAATGACGTTCATCTATGTTTCGGGGACGGGGACGGACAGCTCGGAGCATGGGCGCCTTATGTGGGCGCGGGTCAAAGGAAAGACGGAGAATGCGCTGTTCAAATTGCCGCTCGAGGCTTATATGTTCCGCCCGGGGTACGTTCAGCCGCTGCACGGAATCAAGTCGAAGACGAAGCTGTACCACACGCTTTACTCGGTTGTCGGGGTGTTTTACGCGTTGTTGCGGGGGATTTTTCCGAAGTATGTGACGACGAGTGAGCAAGTGGGGCGGGCGATGATTAGCGTGGCGAAGCGCGGAGCGGCGAAGCGATGGTTGGAGAACGACGACATCAATCACTGTTGCGATGGCGACGGCGATTGATTTGAGGCCGGAGGGTAGAGTATGGGTGTGGTGATTTCGATGCTGCGCGGGGTTAATGTTGGGGGGAAGCGCAAGATTAAGATGGAGGCGCTGAGAGCGCTGTACGAGTCCATCGGGCTGCGGGACGCGCAGACTTTGCTGCAGAGCGGGAACGTGGTGTTTAGGACCACGCGGAAAGATCTGGTTGGGCTGACCAAGGACATTGAGAGCGGGATCGAGCGGAAGTTTGGGTTTCACTCCGATGTGGTTGTTCGCACTTCTGCGGAGCTGCGGGACGTGATTGCGAGGAATCCGTTTGCAAAACGAGCGGGCGTTGATGCGAGCAAGCTGCTCGTGTCGTTCCTGGTGAGCGATCCTGGCGCGGAAGCTCGGGGCAATGTGCTGCGCATTGCGGCGGAGCCCGAGGAGTTGCGAATTGACGGGCGCGAGGTTTATATTTACTTTCCCAACGGGATGGCGCGGCCGAAGCTGTCGATGGCGGTGGTGGAGAGGACGCTTAAGACGTCGTGGACGGGGAGGAATTGGAACACGGTGAGAAAGCTGATGGAGATGGCGGAAGGGATGGAAGGTTAGTTCGAACGACGAATTTATCTTTTTTAAGGAGGCAGACAATGGCAAAGAATGGTGGAACGCAACCGAAGGGACGGGAAAACGAAGCTTTGCAAACACCGACCGATCTCGGGCGCAAGGGTGTGGAAGAGATTACCGGCGAACTGCGGAAACTGCTCGCGGATACGTTCGCGCTTTATGTGAAGACGAAGAATTTTCATTGGCACATGAGCGGGAAGCATTTTCGCGATTACCATTTGCTGCTGGACGAGCATGGCGACCAGATTTTTGCTATGACGGATGACATCGCGGAACGAGCGCGCAAGATTGGCGGAACGACGATCCATTCGATCAGCGAGATTTCGAAAAATCAACGGCTCAAGGACAACAACGAGGAATTCGTAGCTCCGCTGGATATGTTGGCCGAACTTTCTGCTGATAATCAGGCGCTGACACGGTATTTCCGCGCGGCGCATGAGGTGTGCGAGAAGAACAACGACGTCGCTACGACCAGTTTGATTGAGGTTTGGATCGATCAGACGGAGCGGCGGACTTGGTTTCTAAGTGAAATCGTGAATGCTTCGGAAGCGGAGAGCGTGCCGCTGCGGAAGTCGGCGTCAGCTTAATTGGCAAACTGAAGCAAAGGCAAGACATCGCTTCGGCAAACTGCCTCGGCGTGATTGGTAATCTAAGGCAAAGGCAAGATGCCGCGCTGAAGGCCCGCCACGGCGGGCAGGCCACGGCGCTACATTGAAACCTAGGATCGATCCAACGGAATGGCGGACATGGTGCTGGCGAAACCTGGGCTAGTCGGTGGATTTGCGGAGCAGCTCTTTTAGGGCGGCTACTTGCTTTTGTGTGAGCTTGGCGCGGAGCAGGCTTACTTTCATTGGATACATGGAGCCGTACTCGGCTTGTTTATTTTTGGCGGGGTACATGGCGGCGATATAGGCGTCGCGATAAACCAGCCAAGCCTTTTGGGCGGATTTGATTTTTGCCAGGGCTTCGGGCTGAGACTCGGTTTTTGACAGCAGAGTGTTGTAGACGTCGTCCATCTGAGTTTCCACGCGTGCTAGTTCGTTGCTCGCACAGGCGTTCATTTCCATTTGAGTCTTGGCTTTTTCGTTGCAAGTGCGAAGGGTCTGCGAGTTTTGGGCAAGGCTGGGGAATGCGCCTGAGGCTACAAAGAGTACAAGCGCCAAACACTTCGGCAAAGCTATTCTCCTTGTCTGTGGTGGCCTGGTCAGGACTCAACACTCCTATTTGGGGGTTCTCCGCAGCGCAAAGATTACGCATCTCACGGTTACAACCCACGCACATAGGAAGATAGCCCATACGATAAGAACTCCGATCAATGCATCGCGGAAACGTACTTCGGGGATACTAAAGTCTCCCAGAACGGGAATCGCATAGACCACAGTCCCGAACAAGGCAACGAGACCTGAGATGGTTGCTGCAATCCAGAATCCGCGTGTTCGAACTTCTTCCGTATTTTTCCTAGAAGAGAGAACGTAGGCCCGAACTGCTAGCGCGATTAACAAGAGTGCAATAGTGCTGAATACAAAAAACGCGGGTGTGAGGTCTTCGAACCTTATCTTCACGACAAGCCTCTGAAAAACTTGGAAAGACTATTCTTCGTCTTGAGCCTGGGCTTTTGCCAGGCGGTCAATAACGGTAAGGTCTTCCAGGGTGGTGGTGTCGCCGGAGATGCCGCCTTTGTGGGCTAGCTCGCGGAGGAGGCGGCGCATGATTTTGCCGCTGCGCGTTTTGGGCAAGCCGTCGGCGAAGCGAACGTCGGCGGGCCTGGCGATGGAGCCGATGGTGGTGGCGACGTGATCCATTAGGGCGGAGCGGAGCTCCTTGCTGGGAGTGTGGCCGGTGCGCAGGGCGACGAAGCAAATAATGGCTTCGCCTTTGATTTCGTCGGGGCGCGCGACTACGGCGGCTTCGGCGACTGCGGCGTGGCTTACCAGGACGCTTTCGATTTCCATGGAGCTCAGGCGGTGGCCGGCTACTTTGATTACGTCGTCCACGCGGCCGAGGACCCAGATGTAGCCGTCCTTGTCGCATTGAGCGGCGTCACCGGCAAAATAGACGCCGGGGATTCGCTCCCAATACTCGCGCTTGTAGCGTTCGTCGTCTCCGTAAATCGTGCGGAGCATGGATGGCCACGGCTTCTGGATGGTGAGGTAACCGGTTTCGCCAGGGCCGATGGGCTCGCCTTTCAGGTTCACAACGCGAGCGGCAATGCCGGGAAGCGGCAAGGTGGCGGAGCCGGGTTTTGTGGGCGTCGCGCCGGGCAACGGGGAAATTAGGATGGAGCCGGTTTCGGTCTGCCACCAAGTGTCAACGATGGGGCAGCGGTTTTTGCCGATGGCTTCGAAATACCATTTCCATGCGGCGGGATTGATGGGCTCACCGACGGTGCCGAGAACGCGGAGGCTCGACAGGTCGTATGGCTTGATCCAATCCATGCCCCAGGCCATGAAAGCGCGGATGGCGGTGGCGGAGCTATAAAAGATGGAAACTTTGTAACGGTCGATGATTTCCCAGAAGCGGTCCTTGCGGGGGAAATCGGGCGCGCCTTCGTACATCACGAGGCTGGCGCCGTTCGCGAGCGGGCCGTAAACGATGTAACTGTGGCCGGTGACCCAGCCGATGTCGGCAGTGCACCAATAAACGTCTTCATCGCGCAGATCGAAAACGAGCCGGGTGCTCCACATGCATTGCAGCAGGTAGCCCGCGGAGGTGTGCAGGACGCCCTTGGGCTTTCCGGTGGTGCCGCTGGTATAGAGAATGTACAGAGGATGCTCGGAATCAAGTTCGAGGGCGGGGAAGTTTTTCTCGGCTTTTTCTTCGAGCTCGTGCCACCACAAATCGCGTCCTGCTTTCCAGGCCACTGGTTCTTTCGTGCGTCGAACGACGATGGATTTTCCGACGGTGGGGCATTTTTCCAAAGCGGCGTCGGCAGTTTCCTTCAGCGGCACGATTTTTCCACGGCGGTATCCACCGTCGGCGGTGATGAGCAGAGTGGATTTGCAGTCCACGATGCGATCGGCAAGAGCGGTGGCGCTGAATCCACCGAACACCACTG
The DNA here is from genome assembly GCA_003131985.1 of Acidobacteriota bacterium. GTDB lineage: Bacteria > Acidobacteriota > Terriglobia > Acidiferrales > UBA7541 > Palsa-295. The sequence goes on from PKWH01000159.1 coordinate 6,927, forward strand.
AGTGCACTGCGCCGACGCGCGCGCAACCCAGCATAGCGATGGGGAGTTCGGGGATCATGGGCATGTAAATCGTGACGCAGTCGCCCGGCTTCACGCCGAGCGAACAAAGAACGTTCGCGAATTTACATACACGTTCGTGAAACTCGGCATAGGTGAACTGAACGGTTGAGCCGTCTTCGCCTTCCCACATCAGCGCGGGCTTATTCGCATTCTTTTCGAGATGGCGGTCGAGGCAGTTGTAGGAGACGTTGAGCTTACCGTCGGCAAACCATTTCGCGTGAGGGAGATTCCATTCGAGGACTTTCGTGGGAGCCTTGAACCATTCAATCTTTTTTGCTTGTTCGGCCCAGAATTCTTCGGGGTTGGCCAAGGCCCTTTGATACATCTCTCGATAGTCTGCGAGCGACTTGACGTGAGCTTTTTTGCTGAAATCCTCCGGCGGCGGGATGGGCTTTTCTTCGAGGACGTGCGGGTCGAATTCTAGCATGGCTTCTCCGGTGGCCGGGCGCACGCCGAAAGCCTGCCGCGGCCGATGGCAGGAAGTGCGAAAGGACCGCTCGCCCGTCCCTACATTATTCAAGAGCGGGGGTTTGGTCAAGAA
>PKWH01000354.1:0-2218 GCA_003131985.1 Acidobacteriota bacterium
GCTCACCCCATCAATCACCAGTTTCATGACCCGCCCTCTCCTTCCACATCGCCACCCTCGCGCGATTGAGAATCTACCAGCACTAACGCATTCGCCGCGAAAATAGTTTCAACACGCGTAGTTGCGCGGGACCCGGGGAAAAACCTAAACAGAAACGGTGAATTGAAGTAATTCGACAATCGTTGAGTATTGGACTTGTTTCGGACGCCTTGGGGACGTCACGCGAGGAAGCGCTTTATCTTGGCCGCTAGACGACGCTTATTCTTGATCTCACATTCCCACACCACCAGCGCCCGCCATCCTCGTTTTTTTATCGCGGCAAGTTGCGTGGCGTCACGCGCGATATTGCGCCCAAGCTTTTTTCGCCAAAAGCCACGGTTAGATTTTGGAACGGTTGCCCTTCTGCAACCCTTGTGCTGATGCCAGAAGCAACCGTGAACGAAGATCGCCTTTTGCCGACCCGGGAAAGCGATATCTGGTTTTCCGGGGAGATCGCCGCGATGGAGACGGAAGCGATAACCCAAGCCGAAGGCTATCTGCCGCACTGAAATTTCCGGTCGCGTGTTCCGACCGCGGACAGCTCGCATGTTAGCGCTCCGCCGCGCTTTGGAAATACTGTCTGTCATACTCCAAATTTCTTGCGGAGCCAGTCGAAAACCGCCCGCTGTTCATCTAGTCCGGCACGTCTGATTTGGGATAGTAGCCAGATCGTGTTGGGCTTCTGGTGCGTGATGTTCTTTGCGCCCTGGTTGCACGACGAGCATAGAGCCCGAAGATTCGACAATTCCTCCTTGCCGCCGAGGCTTTTGTCTATGATGTGTCCGATGTGAAGCCGGACCTTGCGCCCAGTCGCCGGATCGAGGTCGCCCGGTGTCAGACCGCACATTTGACACGTGAAGCCGTTGCGGTCCAACACTTCGGCTCGAAGTTTTGCTGATATTCCGGCTGCAAATGCTACGGCGGATTTCTCAGGTGGCGTTTCCCGTAAAATGTACTGTCCAGGCTTTAAGTCCGTGGTGTCATTGTGGGTAAGGATTGGCCAACCTTCATCCTCTCGCAGCTCGCGGACACGTCGCGCCCATTCGCTCACGCTGGTCCCGGCCGCGTCCCGAATCTGTATTGATGTAACAACTTCACCGATGTGAGCGAGGAGGAATTGCCTAATCCGCTCTTTTGAGCCCGGCTTACGCATTCCTTCGCATCTTCGCAGGCTCTTGCTCCTGGAGGGACAGGTGATGCAGCAGTTGCAGTCCTATATACTCAGTATAAGCTGGCGGAATTGACTCGTTGATTTCGTTTTTGGTCATCCAATCAATTCCCATAGCAGCCCGGGCCGCTGCGAGTGTGCAATTGCCGCCGCCGGTGACTTGTACGAAATCCTTCCACTCATCTGTTTTCCCGAAGTGAGACTTGCGGCGGTCGAACGTGTGGACCTTCGGATGCTTTCCATGCGAGGGCTGAATTATCGGAAAATTTGACTCGAAAAGACGGTGCCGAAGTACCCGCAGCCCGGAAAACATCGTGCCGCACAGAACGACAGGATCTCGCAGCGGAGCACCATCGACATTTTCTATTAACCAGGGAAGTCCAGACTTAACCAGAATTTTCCGAATGGGTTCGATCAGGCGTGGCCATTCATCGGCGTTGCGGTTGCGCTTGGCAAGATCAGAATACGATTGGCAAGGTGGCGAAGCGTGAATCGCGTCGAACTGAGCGATGAATTTCACTTCGAGCGAGAGGGCATCGGCCTGGACGAAAGCCAGTGGATAATTGGGCTGCGGGTCAATGTCCACGCCCACAACGTCAAATCCCGCTCGGTTGTAACCGACGCCTGCGCCGCCGGCGCAGCAGAAAAGGTCAAGAAGACGCGGCTTACGTTCCATTCGCGCCCTTTTGAAATTTGGGAAGGGAATCAGTAAACTTTCACGCATGACCATCCTCATCCTCTCGCTTGCTGTTTCGCAATGCAATGCAAAAGTTAGTTGTGCTTCTTTGACAACGATTGTGAGCACTTTGAATACCGTAGTTTAATAAAATCAAAATTCATCCTTGCCCTGTTTAGAACCGCAAACGGATAGGAGAAACGCCCGCACGCGGCGGATCGAAGCGGATTCAGCATAGCTAGGAGGTAAGGCGTTGCTGCTCTCGGCCATGCTTCGAAGATTATCTCATTCCTAAAATGGGAATAGAGCCGCTTCGCAGAGTTATGCTCACACAC
>PKWH01000354.1:2240-2512 GCA_003131985.1 Acidobacteriota bacterium
ATCCCATGAATCCCGACGGGATCCACCCCGACTGCGCTCGCAAAGGGCGCTCTCCCGCTGGAACTAATCCCTCAATTTCGACCCTCGCGGCTGCATTTCTACCCGGTTCTGGCAAATATGTAGAAATCGCTGTAACTCACTCAAAACAAAAGACCGCGACATTTCTACCCGGTTCTAGAATTGCACGTCAGCTTCTTTGCTCGGTGCTTCGTTCGCATGGCGCCCAGAGCGCTTTTCACTACGAATTTGCCTCCTCAAACGGATTTCTAACC
>PKWH01000090.1:0-7062 GCA_003131985.1 Acidobacteriota bacterium
GCTGGTCTTGGCCGTAGTGGGACCGCAAGTAATTGGCGCGGGCAACCACCAGGTCGTAACTGCCTGCGGGAATCTTGTCGATAGAGAAATGACCGGTGGCGTCAGTGGTCGCGGTCAATGGGTGGTCGCCTGAGTCGTCTCCGCGGCTTCCCTTTTGCGAGAGGGTGACGTACGCCTTTTTAAGCGGCTCGCCGGTATTTGCGCTGACGACTGTGCCGGCGATGGTGGCGAGCTGGTCGTTGGGGTCGGCGGAAGTCGGCAAAGCAGGCGGCTGTTGCGCGAAACAAAATGCGGGCGCAATGGCGGAACAGATTGCGAGCAAAGCTGAGGGAAGCAGGCTTGTGCGCATGTCGCCACCAGTCTCGAAGACACGCCATATTACCGCAAGTGCAAGTTCGTGTGCCAGCAATCGCGGCGTGCGGCAGTGGGTTGGCTTGAATCTGGAGCCGGACCCGCGCATCATGTGTGAGTAGACTCTGAATTTGGTCCGCTTGTTAGAGAAGGAGCTGGTTCGATCGTCTGCATCAGGCAGCCTGGGACCGATAATCTCCGCGCGCGCCGAGGAGGCATTCGATGAAGCGATCTACACTCCGCCGGCTGACGACCTTATTTATTGCGCTGCTGTGCTTGGGCGTGTGCGCGGTCCTGTCTGGCGCAGTCAAAAGGGCGGCGACCAAGGCGAGTGCGAGGGCGCTGTTCTGTGCCTACGGCGGAATTGGGCTTAGACCAGTTCCTACGCCGCCCGGATTCGAATCGGAGTTCGCGGTGGCCGTTGTCGAAATCAATAGCCCCAGCAAGACCATGAACGTCTCGGTCACCGACTTCGTGCTGCTCGATCGTGACGATAAAGCAACAAAGCTCAAGCGCGTCGTCAAAGTCGAAGTGTTTGACGAACCCCCTGCGACTACCGAGGGCACGTTCGCGTACTACCTCAACTCCGTCAGAAACAGTGGCACTCGCCCGTGGAACGGGACATTGCCCGCCGGGAGAATCCAGCTACGAGTGCGCGTCGCGCTCGTCGAAGCGCCGAACGATCCGGTACGCTTCAGGCTCACAGTCGGGAGATACACGATCGAAGGACCCGTAAATGGTTCCTGGCCGACGTAATGGATATTCGCTTTAAGGCGTGGCTTTCTGCGCGCTGACTCGTTTGTGTTGAAGCGCGTCTATGGCATCATCAGCGGCGGCTGGCCGGCTTCCACCCGGCGAAGTACTCCAGCGGAGATTCGACTTCCTTCGCTGGGACGGAGAGAACTCATGTTCACCCATGCACGCCTCGCGCGCCCCGGATGCCTCGGTTGCGTTATTTTCGCGGCTTTGCTGTGCGCCGCTGCGGCTTCGGCGCAGCAGAACGCTGCGCCAGCTCCGCCTGCCGACCGGAAGATCACACTGGACGTTGTCGTCAGTCCAAAGTCGGGGCCGCCAGTTGCAGATCTTCAGCAGCAAGATTTCACTCTGCTGGATAACAACGCTGCGCAGACCATCACGTCATTCAAGGCAGTTCCGGGGCGCGAGGCTCCCATTGAAGTCGTTCTGGTGATCGATGCGGTCAATGCCTCGCCCCAGCTCGTCAGCGTGGCGCGCCCGGAAATCGACAAATTCCTTCGTGCTGAGGGAGGTCGCCTCGCATATCCGGTCGCCCTCGTGCTGTTCACGGACAAAGGCACCCAGGGTTTGGGGAGCTTCTCGACCGACGGAAATGCGCTTAGCGCCGCGCTGGACCAGGCCGATGTCGGGTTGCGTTCCGTCACGCGCTCAGCCGGTTTCTACGGCGCAACCGAACGCTTTCAGCTTTCTATTCAGACGTTGGGGCAGCTCGTTGCGAAAATGGGTACGCGCCCTGGACGCAAGCTCATGCTGTGGGTTTCTCCGGGTTGGCCTCTGCTCTCCGGCCCGCGCGTCGACCTCGACTCGAAGCAGGAGCAACAGCTCTTCGCGAATATTGTGACCCTATCGACGCAGCTTCTTCAGGCTCGTGTCACGCTCTACAACATCAATCCTCTTGGCAATTCGGAGTCTCTCGGCACCGTCTCGTACTATAAGGAATTCGTGAAAGGAGTCAGCAAGCCCAGTCAGGTGCAGGTAGGCGATTTGGGGCTCCCGGTGCTTGCCACCCAAAGCGGCGGCTTGGTTCTGAACTTTAACAACGATGTCGCCAGCCTGCTGCGGGAATGCCTCTCGGATTCGGCGCCTTACTACGAGATTTCGTTTGATCCCCCTCCAGGCGACAAGCGAGACGAATATCATCGCTTGGAAATCAAACTCGCGAAACCCGGCCTGACCGCCCGCGCTCGCCAAGGCTATTACGCGCAACCTTCGCAGCCAAACTGAGCTCAAAAAAATACCCCGAACGCAAAGGCCCGTTTTTCGTAGCGCCGGGCCCGTCCCGTGAATTCCGAAGGAATTCATCCTGAGTCCGTTGCGAAGGGCCGGCTCTTTTGATTTTCTGGCGATACGCCCGCGAAAGCGGCGGCAAGCCGCCGCACTCCAAATGGAGCCTCGCCGCGATTCTGTGGAGTGCGGGAGCTTGCTCCCGCTTTCTTCGCCCGAACGTATCGCCGTAGCAATATCCGTAGGGTGCAGCATGCTGCGCCCACTGAAACGCCGGCAATCGTCTAGACGATGCAACGCAACTCACAATGTTCCTGACCGACCGGGCGCGAAGACCCTCACCTCTAAAGAGCTGAGCTACATGGTTGTCGGTGCGGGTCATGTAGCTCAGGTCTTCAGACCTGAGGCTTTTCACGCACATGCACGCGGCCAAGCTTATCGTTCGACCGACACGAATTTGGGATTGGATTCAGGCGGCTCCGGCGTTTGTTGGTGCCTTGCCGGAGAAGCTAGATAATCTTTCCAGGACGGAAAAAGCGATTGNNCCTCCCTCATTGACCTCCAGGAACCACCAGCGGCCCTCGCCATCAACGGCAAAGTCAAAGCTGCCGTAAGAAATTCCCGACTTTGCGGCAAAGCCGAGCACGGCCTTCTCGACGTCCGCAGGTGTTTCGATGCTTTCCACTTGCACGAGCCCTTGGCTCACATCCTGCCGCCAATCGATGGCGCCCTTAGGATTATGAAGCGCGCAGGAATACACGGTCGTGCCCAGCAGAACCAGCCTCACGTCGAACTTCTTCACCACCATCTGCTGATAAATGGCGGGAGCGTAGGTGAGCACTTCGTCTGCAGGAAGCGTCGAGTGGCTAATTTCAAACGTCTCCGTCACAGCCACCGCACCGCTGTCCTCCTTTCGCCAGATGTGAGGAGAGAAAACTTTGCAAATCGTGCGGGCGGAATCCTGCTGCAAGTAACTTCTTACCTCCGCGGGAGAATTTGACATCAGCGTGTGCGGCACATTCATCCCGCAACTTCGAGCCAGCAGCAACTGAACGGACTTGTTATTTATAAATCGCGAGGCTGAGTACTTGTTAAAACATCTGATCGGCAGAACTTCCAGGAGATACATAATCGACTGGTTGAACCAGCGATATTCTTCTTCAGCAAACATCTTGTCGGATTCCGCCACCTTTGGATTTTGTATCGGTTGTTCCGGCCTGCGGATCCACACCACGTCGCCAGCTCCCAACGTGTGAGAGCCTAAAGTCAGTTGAGTTTTATCGGAGAATGAGATGGACGCTTGCCGCTCCGCAGCCCATCCGACGCCCGCCCAACAAATTACTTCGTAACCAGCGAGCGCCAATGCCCATTTCAGCGGGGCCGTGTGGTTATCATTCTCCCGCGCCAGGATTACAATTTTCATCTTGCCTGCTCCGTGCCAACTCCGTGTCTACTCCATGAATGGAAGGATGAGGGCAATCGCCGGACCAGCTTGCGAAGCCCGGCCCGGCAATTGTTCCNNCCATCTCTGCCCGTGACGGGGTTGAAGGTGATTACGTTGGTGTGAGCGGGGCCCATTCCAATTACCGTTTCAACTTCTTCGGGTGTCAGCTCGCGTGCGCCTATCCTGCCCAACACTCGATTGTTTTCTTGTTCCGACATAAGTTTCTCCTTTTATTGATTTTGGGCCATTGGCTGGCCCAAAGGCTGGAAAACCTTACTTAAACAGAGATGCACACGAGGCCCGCGGGGAAGCTTAATAGCAGAAAAGAGCAAGGATTCATTCAGATATCCTTGGCCGCGCGCCTGGAAGTCAGATAATCGGATACTGATTCTTATATCTACGATGTCTTGGTTTGCGCGTAAGGTCCTTGTGTAGCACAATCTCCGTTCTCAGCGAAGCTGAGATTATTAATATTGGAATTCGTATCAGGAGCCTTCCGATTTGTTTCGTCTGATCCGCACGCTTGTGCGCCCTTACCGCGGCACTCTTGCCGTCATCCTCTCTGCGATGATTTTGCAGACGGCGATGAGCGTGGCCGGGCCGTGGCCTTTAAAAGTTGTCCTCGACAATGTGATTGGCTCGCACAAGCTGCCGCACTGGCTCGATAACTTGCTCCATCCCCTGCTGGGCAGCGGCACGAAAATGCAGATCGCGTTTGCGGCGGCGGCTGCGGCGGTGATCATCGCTTCGCTCGGCGCTCTCGCGCAGTACATCGCGAATTACTACACCACAAGCGTCGGCCAGTGGGTGGCAAACGACTTGCGCATGCGCACGTACCACCACCTTCAGCAGCTTTCGCTCACCTATTACGACAAGCACCAAACCGGCGCGCTGCTGAGCACGATCACGGGGGACGTGGAGACCATCCAGGCTTTCGCTTCCTCCGCCACTTTGGATATCGCCGTCGATTTGCTCACCATCGTGGGAATGCTGGCGATAATGTTCTGGCTCAACTGGGATTTCACTTTGATTGCCGTCGCGGTCACGCCGTTTCTGCTTTTCTTCGTGTCGCGATTCAAGAAGGCGGTGAAAAAGGCCACTCACGAGGTGCGCAAGCAGCAAAGCAACATCGTTGCAGTCGTCGAGCAGGGACTGCAGTCCATGCGCGTGGTGCAAGCCTTCGGGCGCCAGGACCTAGCGCAGGAGGAACTCGGTACGGTGAGCCGCGCAACTGTGGACGCCGCGCTGAAAGCTCGCCGCGTGAAAGCGTTGCTCTCGCCGATTGTGGCAATCACCGTTTCGCTTTGTGTAGGCATTGTGCTGTGGCGAGGCTCTGCGCTGATTATCGCGGGCGTGATGACGGCCGGCGCGCTGATTGTTTTTCTCTCGTATCTCGCGAAATTCTTCAAGCCGGTGCAGGATCTCGCCACCATGACGAATTCCATCGCGCAGACGGCAGTGGGAGTGGAGCGCGTTCAGGCGATTCTGGATGCTGACACCGTTACTCCCGAACGTCCGGATGCGCAGGATCCCAAAACACTCACGGGCGACATTGTTTTCGATCGCGTGGCGTTCGCGTACGACCCTACGTCTCCCGTGCTGAAAGAAGTGAGCTTTCACATCAAACCGGGCCAGATGGTGGGAGTGGTTGGGCCGACCGGCGGAGGAAAGTCCACCATCGTAAGTTTGATTCCCCGGTTTTACGACCCGAGCGCGGGCAAAATTGCAATTGATGGCGTTGATATCCGCGATTACAAATTACAAGGACTTCGGGACCANNGATGAATTTGTCTCGCGCATGCCTCGCGGTTACGACACGCTGGTAGGCGAGCGCGGCGAGACGCTTTCCGGCGGCCAACGGCAACGCATCGGAATCGCGCGCGCAATCATTCGCAACAACCCTATCCTTATTCTGGACGAGCCTACCGCCGCGCTCGACACCGAATCCGAAAGCATGGTGGTGAAGGCTCTGGAACGCCTGATGAAAGGGCGCACGGTGATCACCATCGCGCACCGTCTGAGCACCATTCACAATTCAGACAGCATCATCGTGCTGAAAGAAGGCGTGGTAGCCGAACAAGGGACCCATGACGAACTCATGAAACTTGGCGGCGCGTATGCCGAACTTTATCGTGTACAGTTCGAGACGCCGGCGAGCACCAGCCCAGCGTTATAAGATGTGAAGCTGGCGTGACATTATTTGCCGGCGCACGCCGATGATGCGCGCGAGATTTATTTGCGGGCCGGGGAGAATTCATGTCGCGTTCGTTGATTGTTCTGCCTGACGATTCGGCCAAGCCGATCCTTGACGCCATAAATGGCGCGAAGAAATCTCTGCGCGTAAAGATGTTCGTTTTCTCCGACCCTGCGCTTTTGAAAGCGGTAATTGCGGCGAAGAAGCGCGGCGTGAACGTGCGCATCATGTTGAATCCCAGCCGGCGCAGCGGCAAAGCCGAAAATCAGCACTCGCGCAAAATGCTCAAAGCCACGGGTGTACACGTGAAGGACAGCAATCCGTGTTTCGGCATGACGCACGAAAAATCGATGGTCGTGGACGACGCCAGCGCGTTCGTCAAATCCCTGAACTGGGAAACGAAAAACCTTACTGAAACGCGCGACTATGCCATCATCACCTCGCACAAAAAAGAAGTGCAGGAAATCATCGAGTGCTTCGAAGCGGACTGGAAACGCAAGTCCTTCGACTCCGGCGAGCCCGCCCATCTGATCTGGTGCACCGGCAACGGCCGCGAGCGCATCGCGCACGCCATTGACGACGCGCGGAAAACCATCTTCGTTCAGAACGAGCGTTATCAGGACGCTGTGATTATCGAGCATCTCGTCCGCGCGCATATGCGCGGAGTGAAAGTCCACGTGATGGCCCGCCCGCCGCACAAGCTTTCGAAAGACAAGCTCACCGAGGGTGTCGGCGGCCTGCGCACCATGGACGATGTCGGAATCAAGATTCACAAGTTAAAACATCTGAAGCTGCACGCGAAAATGCTGCTGATTGACGGCAAGCGCGTCATCGTCGGCTCGATCAATCTCGCGCCCGGCAGCTTCGACAGCCGCCGCGAGCTGGCTATCGATGTGCGCGATGCGCACGTCGTCAAGCGCATGCTGAAGATCGTTCACCACGATTGGAAGCACTCGCACCGCCTCGATTTGACCGACGAAGGCCTTCGCGCCGAACTCGAAGCCCACAAGATTGAAGTGGCAGACCACCTCGCCCTCGACGACGAGCCCGAGACGCCCAAGAGGCACAAAAAACGAAAAAAGAAATAACCCGA
>PKWH01000090.1:7163-31958 GCA_003131985.1 Acidobacteriota bacterium
GTAGGGGCGCTGCTCGCTGCGCCCGATGAAAGACCGGCAACCATCCATCCGATGCACCGCGACTCGGAATGTGCCTGACCGCCCCGACGAAGGCGGCCCGTTTTTCATAGCGCCGACGTCCCGCCGGCTATTTTGATTTTCTTGTGGCCCGCGAAAGCGGCGGCAAGCCGCCGCACTCCAAACGGAGCCTCGCCGCGATTCTGTGGAGTGCGGGAGCTTGCTCCCGCTTTCTTCGCCCAAACGTGTTGCCGTAGCAAGATTCAGTAGGGGCGCAGCATGCTGCGCCCGTCTGCCGGGAGGCAGGCCGCTGAAACACCGGCGACCATCCAGCCGATCACGCAACTCGGAATGTGCCCGACCGCCTCGGCGCGAAAGTCCCCACCTCGGCACCCCTGGGTGAGCTTCGTGGTTGTCGGTGCGGGTCGATGTAGCTCAGGTCTTCAGACCTGAGGCTTTTGACTTATCTATACACTCCACACGTGTGAGGGAAGGCCCTCGTTTCTCGCCCCGTGCTAACATCGTGGATGCAAGTCGATTCGAAGCGATTTGCAACACGATGATCCTCGATCGCAGAAACTTTATCACGACGATGGCGACGGCAGGCGCTGTGATGGCGCTGCCGCGCTTCCCTGCTGGGCTAACTCCCACGCCGGCGCCAGGCTCGTTCGATTTTGTTTTCTTCACCGACACGCACATCCAGCCCGAGCTCGACGCGGCGCACGGCTGCGACATGTGTTTCCGCAAAATCGCGGCGACCAGCCCCGAATTCGCGATCATGGGCGGCGACCACGTTTATGACGCAGCTTCTGTAAACGGAGTGCGTGCCGGAATGGTCTTCGACCTTTATAAGCGCACCGAGCAGGCTCTCGGCATGCCGCTGCACAACGCCATCGGCAACCACGACATTTTCGGCGTGATGAAGCAAAGTGGTATTGCGCCCACGGACCCCTTGTACGGCAAAAAAATGTATCAGGACCGCATGGGCCAGACCTACTACTCGTTCGATTACAAGGGCTATCACTTCGTGGTGCTCGACTCGATTCAGCCTACCAGCGACCGTATGTGGGAAGCGCGCGTGGATGCGGATCAGCTGGGCTGGCTGCGCGACGATCTGAAACGTCTCCCGCAGGGTGCGCCCGTCATCGCCGTGATTCACTGCCCGCTCGTCACCGCGTTCGCCACGTATGCACAGATCGTCAGCGCGGGGCGCAAGTACAACACCATGACCGTCGCCAACGGCCCCGAAGTCCTGGAAACTTTGGACAGCGCAAATGTTTTAGCCGTGCTGCAAGGCCACACGCACGTNNGTCGTCAGCCTGCGCGAAGGAAAAATCTCCTCGCGCTACGAAACTTACGGCTTCCACAGCGTCTTCCCTACCGACAGGTAGGATAATTGCCGGGTGGCGGATCTTGTCGCACTCGCCTAAGCTCTCAAGACAATCAAACGGAAATGAGGCAAAGTTCGTTCAGATCGAACGGAGGACGTATGTTAAATAGAACTTGCCGTATCGTTGCGCTGTTTGCGTGCTTGCTGCAGCCTGCTTATCTTGCTGCTCGACCGCAGCCCGCGCAAGCCGAGGGAAAATCTTCATCGGACTTTAAAGTCGGCGCCGCGTCTCGGAAGTTCACGCCGAACGAGCCGTACAACTGGCGTGGCGCGAAGACTCACGCGCTGTTGGCAACGGTCTGGTATCCCGCCGTGGCATCCGCGGTCGAGAAACCCGTCGAGATTCCCGGCCTAAGCGCGCTTTTCGTTATCGGAAGCGCCGCTCAAGATGCCACTCTCGCTTCTGCACCCGCGAAATTTCCTATGATCGTGCTTTCCCACGGCACCGGCGGCTCGGCGCTGCAAATGGCATGGCTCGGTACGGCGCTTGCCGCAAAGGGTTACATAGCTGTCGCCGTCAATCACCCGGGGAACAATGCCACCGAGGCTTACACCGCGCAGGGATTTTCCAATTGGTGGGAACGCGCTCGGGACCTGAGCGTGGTGATTGATTCCATGCTGGCCGATCCCATGTTCGGCGCCCGCATTGACGCAAACCGCATCGGCGCTGCGGGTTTTTCCCTTGGCGGGTACACTATGATCGAAATCGCCGGAGGCATCACCAACCCGCAGAGCTTAGTGGATTTTTGCACCTCTCCCCGCGCGGACCTCGGCTGCAAAAGCCCGCCGGAATTTCCGACGTTGGTCGAAGATTTTAAGAAGCTATCCGCAACCGACGCGGAGTTTCAAGCCGCTCTTCGCCACGCCGGCGATTCTTATCGCGACGCACGAGTTCGCGCAGTCTTTGCGATTGCTCCGGCGCTCGGACCCGCGTTCTCGGCTGCGAGCCTTGCAAAAATTGACATTCCGGTGGACATCGTCGCCGGCCAAGCAGACGCCAATGCTCCGATCGCATCCAATGCAAAATACTTTGCCGCCAACATTACCGGCGCGAAGCTCACCATTTTCCCCGGCAACGTGGCGCACTATGTGTTCCTGGACTCCTGCACCGAGACCGGGCGAAAGACTCTGCCGAATATTTGCATCGACGGCGAGGGAGTGGATCGCGACGCCATCCACGCAAAAACCGCCGCTCTCGCTGTGGAATTTTTCAACGCTACGCTGAAATGACTAGCTCGTCCGGGCGCTGAACGCATCGCCACGATGAAACGCACCCTCGCGCAGAAGCGTCCCACAAGCAAGGAGAAACCAATGCTCACTCGCCCAGCTCTGCTGTTTGCTCTATGTTTCGCGCTCACTTTCAGCTTCACCGTCGCCGCTTCTGCTCAGGCTCAGGAGTCTCCGTCCGCGCCTGTGCCGGCGCAGCTTGTAACCGCCGGAAAAATTTTCATCTCCAACGCCGGGGGAGACATCGATCCCAACACGAGGCGCTTGGGCGAATTTCTGGGACTTCCCATTCGGCCTTACAACGAGTTTTACGCGGCCATGAAATCCTGGGGACGATATCAAATCGTCTCGGCTCCATCCGACGCCGATCTCATTTTCGAGATTAGTTTCTCCGTGTCCCTGGCGACCGGCGGGGCTGACGCAAAATTCCACCTGGTCATCCTGGATCCCAAGACTCACGTGACGCTGTGGGCCTTCACCGAATACATCGAAAACGCAATATTGGGGAGCAACCGCGAGAAGCACTTCGAGCAAGGGATGGAGAGCATCGTCGCCGACGCAAAATCTCTGTCCACTTTTTCCGCTCCCGCACCCGCCAAGAATTAGCTGCGCAGCCTGAGGTGAGTTGACACCTCAATACGAGTGGGATACTCTCGCCCAACGAAAGGCCCCAAAGTGTTTCAAATCCAGGAGGAAAATGTGAAATTGCTTAAGCTGACTGCAGCCCTCAGTGTGTTAATGCTCCTCGCGCTTTCTGCGGCGGCGCAAGAGCCCGGCAACATCGCCGCGATCGAACTCCAGACGCCGAAAAACGGCATGCTAAAACAATATGAAGACGGCCGGAAACAAAAGGCCGATTGGCACAAGCAACAGAAAGATACCCAGGGACTCTTCGTTTTCCAAATTCTCACCGGAGAGCACACCGGAACGTACATGGTCGCCCGCTTCGGCCAGCATTGGGCGGATCTCGACAAGCCGTCGGTTCCCGATGCTGACGATCTGGTGCAGTACCAAAAGCTAATCGGGAGCAGTGTGGAGGGTCTGGTCACGTCCTACTGGGAGGACATGCCGGCCTGGAGCAATCCATCCACGGACATGAACGGCAAATACACGGAAGTGATCACCCTTCACGTGCGCTACGGACACGGCGACGATTTCCGCAGCGCCATCGAGCGAGCGGCGGAAGCGCGGAAAAAGATGAACTCGCCGTCGCACGCCTCGTGGCACCGTCTAGTGAACGGCGGTCCCGGCGGCACCTATGTCATCACCTTCGAGCGCGCCAACTTTGCTGCGATGGCGGACGACCCGGCGATCAAACCGTTGCGCGACGATCTCCGAGCGGCCTTCGGCGAGCAGGAAGCAACGTCGGTGATCGAGAGACTCAACAGCTCAATCGAGAGCACCTACAGCGAACTCATGCAGTTCCGTCCGGACCTGAGCTACATTCCGGCAAAATAACAGAGCGCCCTTCCCTGCCGCTTGAAGGGTTGCTTGTGCCGTGAAGCCAAGGACATCCGCACTGGAAGTCGCGGCGCAGGGACAAAGGAAGGGCAATTTCACAGATCGCAACCGAGGCCGGCTCGCAACGGGCCGGCCTTTTCATTTTTTCAGCTCAGAGGTTGAATTTAGATCTTCGTCCATCCTCGAAACTTCGCTTTCCGGAAAGGTGTTACCGCTGGAGCCGGCGATAGATTCGTCCGCGCGGCCCAATGTCTGCAACGAAGAGAACCGCCGGGTCAATCGAGAAAATTATCCTGACTGGCGCCGACCACAAGGGTTTCGAGAGGCGTGGGTTACGTGGCTCTGCCGCGATCGCGTCCAACTTGGCTACAATCCGGGTTTGGGTAGAGCGATCGAGCGAGGACAGATATTTTGCAGCCGTATTGCTGAGTTCTATCCTCAGCGCCAAAGCTTTATCGAACCTGGTTTATATCGACAACCTGGCCCAGCGCTCTCTCGGTGTTTGCCCGAGCGAAAATGGCGGCTGCTTCTTCAGTTTTCAGGCTCACGTCGAACCAATCTGCCAAATCCAAAATTCCCTCTCGACGCTGGACAAGAGAACGCAAACTTCCGGCGGTGAGGGAATTGTTGGTCAATCCAACGCGCCGCATCGACTCGTGCGTGGTGTCAATCGTCCTCGCAATCATATCGAGAGTGTCGATGATTCCTTCGACCTGTTGTGGCGTCACTGGCTCCGGCGCGCGCTCGACCTGAATCCTGCCTTCCATGATTCCGTACACTTTTTCGAGCAAATCTCGGACAGTCTTGTCCACCCTACGAAGACTCCAGGAGATCAAGAGAACGTTCGCCCGCCTCTTCACTGCGGCGGCCAGAGCCGATATTTCAGACAGGCTGTCCAGAGCGCTTAGGCGCACATCAGGCTGGATAGCCGATAGGATTAGAGTGGCGTCAGTCATGTTAGTGCGAAACGTCGTGAGACTACAATAACGTGTAACGGGCGTCAATCGGAAGCCGCCCCTCTCCATGTGTCTAATCTGCTCTCTAGAATTAGATGCCACGAGTCTAGCAAGAAGTTACTGACGTCTGGCGCCGGATAGCGGGTTTGGGGTTTACGCCGAGCTCGCGAGATTTTTGCCACTTTCGGGTCTTCGTTCCGGCTTGATTCCTTCGGGAGATTGGCGCTCTCTTTTGAGAATCAACAAAACACTCACGGCGTCTGCTATCGCTTGCCGTTCCGGTTTTCCGCCTGGAGTTTCGCTCATCTCTATCGTGCGCAAGAAAATTGCCTCTTCTGCGGCCGCAACCAGCTGAAGAACCTTCAGCGGATTTGTCTCCAGCAGCGCCACGCGGTAATGCTCCCGCCACTCCCATTGTAGATTGCTCACACCCACCTCCCCGTTAATCGTGATTCTAGAAGTTGGGGATTGAGGGGCTCTGTGCAATTTTGCACACTTTGTAAAAATGTATCGTTTCGTTAAACGACCGGCTCGGTTGCCATTCGGGTACCCCTGCCCATAAGGCCAGTAGACTTTTCGCAAGCGATTTATCTAGAGTGGTGTTGGAAGTTCTTTATTCCGCGTTCGCTCGTAAATTCAAATGGCCGAAAAAGTGAAAAGCCCGACGGAACCCGATCCGGTCGCCGACTTCAAACAAGGCGTAGCGATGCTAAAGAACGGGTACGCGCAAAACGCGCTCGCACCCCTTCGCCGCGCTTTCGAATGTGAGAAGCGTAACCCTTACTACCTTTCTTTTCTCGGATTATCCATCGCCCGCGCGGAGCGCAAGTGGGATCAAGCCTCCGAGCTTTGCGAAATCGCCGTGCAGCTAAGACGGCAGGAGGTCCAGTTCCATCTTAATTTGGCTGAAGTGTACCAACTGGCCGGCAGGCGCACCAAAGCCATGGAGGCGCTGGATGCCGCCCTGGAACTATTCAGCAACGACCAGCGTCTGAAGCGCGCCAGAAGCCGAATCGAAAAGCGCCGTTCTCCCGTTTTGTCTTTCCTCGATCGCGACAATGTCTTGAATAAACAGCTCGGTAAATTGCGTCACCGCGCCTTGAAACGTTCCGGCAAAACCGATCAATAACTCTTTCGTCGCAATCCAGGCCGCTTTCAGGCTAGACTCTGCCGAATCGTAACTGGCTATTACCCCTCGCTAGAGAAGTTTGCTTTTGCAGCGACCGCGTTTTTACCTGGGGGCAAGTTGGCGACGGGTAGGCGGGCTTTGTTGCTTGAGGAGCAGAAATGGCAAAATTTCTCTCGGGAATCCTCATCGTCGTGCTCGTTTTAGTTCTCTGCGTCCCCACAGGAGCGCAAGCTCCGATCGGTACGATTCCCCCCTCTACCCATTTCGGCGGAGTCAGCACTGGGGAAATTGCCGCTATAGTTGCAGGAGTGGTTGTTCCTGTAGTGGTCATCGCTATCGTGCTCTTCCACCACTCAGCGAAAGCGCGAACGATTACGGGATGCGTGGTCGCGACGCCGAACGGGTTGAATGTCAGCAATGAAAGAGACAACCGCGTTTACGCGCTTTCCGGTGACACCGCAGGTGTGAAGGCAGGCGAGCGCATGAGGTTACAGGGCCACAAGATCGACTCGGGCGCGGGAAATCCGCTGAGCTGGCAAGTATCTGAAATACAAAAAGACTACGGCGCCTGCCGACCTTAAGCACCGATCAATTATTCGCTAGTTGGCGCGAGCCCGGGCCGGAACTCGTTCTGCCCTGACGACCAAAGATTTAATCTCCCTCTTGAGGATAGCCAAGCCGCTGATAGCATCCGCTATCGCCTGCCACTCGACTCTTCCGTCTGGGCTCGAGCGCAATTCTTCCGTCCGCGTATAAATCGCTTTTTCCGCGGCCGCAACACGCCTGACAAGGTTTTGTGGATCAGTGTCCAGAAATGCTTCCAGGTAAGCCTCTTGCCATTTCCATTCAGTGTCGCTCATAACGTCTCCCATGCTCGAAGATAATAGAAGTTCGTCCGGGAGATTTCTGTGCACTATTGAACACTTTGTAAAATTGCCGTCAACGCTTCTTGGCGATCGTTCTTTCGGCAGACGCTGACAGCCGGGGCTTGGCCATTTCTTTCGTCACACTCGCCAAGACTGCTTCACGCCGCCGTTGCGTGTCCTTTTTATTAGTCATAGCCTAACGGTAGTCCTAAGTCTGAGCCATTACAGTTCAATTCAGCACAGTTCTGTATTGAATAAACGATTAACCGCGAGCTGGAGATCAACCTAAAACAGTTGAGTTGGCGGGCGCTTCGTTGTATAACGCTGGAGGTATGTTTTCGCGGCGTCCAACTCGCAGCAGGCTCCATATCGCGGTCGTGGCCACTCTCTTGTTCTGCGCCCTTGCGCTCGTGGAATTTCCGGAGTTGCTCAACCTGAAGGACGATACCTCGAACGATTTCACCCTGCTGGTATCAAGTCAGGACGTCTCTTCGTCCAGCAGCGCTACTCGGCCCGCTTCTGCGCCAGTCGCGATTCCCGTCCAAGCGGTTAGTATTCAAGCGCCGATTTCGAATCTCCTCGCGCTTTCGATTCCGGATACCTTGGCTCAATCCCCCATCGATTATCTGCATCTGCTCTGCGTTCATCGAACATAAACTGCCGCTTTCCCGAAGCTGCTCGCTTTCCATATTTATAAACCAAACGGGATCACCCGCCGAATGCTATGCGATTTGCGGGATTTTTCCATCGGCAGCAGTTCATAGAAAAGGAGCAGGTGCACTATGAGACCGTCTTTAATAGGGACAGACCAAAGGATTCTGCATCAGTATCTGCAAGACTTGATTTGCCAGGCAAATACCGTGGAAGAGGTAGACATCCTGGTCGGAGTGATCATGTCGCTGCAATACGCGGCCCGGCCCATTTCGGCGCGCCTGTCGCCAAATGCCCTGAGAATCGTTCACGGCAGGACCGGCAGTTGACGAAGTCATTCAACGCGGCAACGTCGACGTCGACGTTGCCGTTGTAAGCTTTGCGGGCGCTCTTGTTCGTGACCCTGGGAATCCAGCGAGCCAAGCGGAATCGACACTGGCAAGCCGACCAAAACTGCGTGACCGTTGATTTTACAGTCGGTCGGGTGTATGTTCCCGGTCGGCGGGCGGTTCAAGACGAATTCCGGCTGGAGAGAGACTGCTTCGAGGGAGGAATTATCCACATGCTTCGCAATGTGACTCTACGAATCTTTGCAGGCGCTATATTGGCGCTGCTTTCACCGTTTTTTTTGCCGAATCACACCCGGGCCGTAGCCCAGGACAAACCAGCGACGATAGAGCGGACCACTGTGCTGGCGCATCTGCCCGTGCCGGGATCAGCGGTACGACAGATGTTCTTGCAACAAGACAACGGGACGCAATATCTCTATTTGCAGCAGAACGTGCACTTCACCGTGGTAAATGTCACCGATCCGAAAAATCCGCGAATCGTTGAACGCGTAGCGTCGGGCGGCAAATTGAGCGAGGTTGGCTCGGGACTTGCCATCGCGATTCAATCCGATAAGTCGGGACAAGGCAGCGCTCCCACGCAGACCGTAAGGCTGCTGGATCTGAGCGATCCGAAGAATCCGCGTACCGTAAAGTCGTTTGACGGCGTCACGAGCATATATTCCGAGGATGGACGGAAGTTGATCTACCTGACGAACAGTGAAGGATTGTGGATCGTCAAGCACTCCGAGACGCACCCGTTGCCGATGTGCGATTCGGAATCATGGGAGAAAGCCGTCGCCCAGTGCCAGTAAAGAATTGAACCGTCCTTCCGGTTGCACGCGAACCGGGCTCGGCGTCTCGTAACGCCTGCCCGCCGGTAGGCGACCGTGCCTGTCGGTTGGCGAGCCCGTCTGCCTAGCGAGCCGGGTCGGCGTCCGCGCCTCATCATTGAAAAGCTGAAAGAATTCGCAAACTTGCCTTCCGGAAAATAACCGTCCCACTTATAGTTTTTTGCAACCCTGTACCCTTAAAGTACGTCCAAGCTAAGTGAATACACCTCGACGGGAGCTTTGATGCCAAAGGGTATGGCCAAGGGCCAGCGGTTTATTTGCCAGAATCCAGAATGCGGTTGCGAGATGGATGTGACTAAGGCGTCTCTGGTTGAGGCCACCTCAAACCCGCGATGCGGTTGTGGAGTTGAAATGAAAAAGCCATACGTCAAACCTACGGTTTCAACTCTTCATTTGGCGGAGGGAATATCCTTCACTTCAAACAGGCGAACGCCGGAGGATTCTTAGAGTGCAGCATCCCCCCGTTTTTTAGAAGGTGCGGGTTTTGACGCCGCGTTCTTAAGCCTTCACCTCCAGTCAATTTCAGCACGGTCTTCCCTTCTACGCGCTTCATCAATTGTTACCTTTAACTTCCATTAAGCTTGTTATACACTTCCGCTCCCAGAGGGTCGGGGCCAGGGACAGATTGCCTGGCCGTCACGCTCCGCTCCTGAGAAATCGGAGCTCCGCGAATCGCACCGTTTCCTCGAGGAAGCCGAATTCTATGTCTGATACTTCTAAGTGGCCCTGGAAGACCATCAGCTTGGGAGCGGTCACCATTGTCTTCCTGGCGATTTTCACCGCCGGTTTGGCGTATTCGGTCCCCCGGCAAGAGTGGACCGGCGCTCAGATTTCCCTCCTCGGCATCCTCGCCGTGCTTGCTATTGCCGCATGGGAACTTCGGTACTTGCACCTTCACGTGCGCGCGGCGAAAGCGGATAAGAAGAAGGAAAAAGATCCGGATTGGGGAATTATCACCGCCATTCGATTGGCGCAATTCATCGCCTTCGGTGTGGTCGCCATTGTTGTTTACTCGATACGGAAGCAACACTGGGTAGACGGAACGGTGGCTGAAATCATCGGCGCCGGCCTGCTGACCGCGGGCGCCTCACTCGGCGCAGGCGGCTTTCTCGGTTTCCTCTTTGGTGTGCCCAAGAGCAACCAACCTGCTCCGGCAGAAAATGGCGGCTCCAAGCCATCGGATTCGTCGTCCGCGTCGAAATCCAAAGACGAAAAGAATAACGATACAAAACAGGCCTACGGCGGTAATACCAATCTCGAACAAATTTCCGACTGGCTCACCAAAACGATCGTCGGCGTCAGTTTAGTCGAGTTATATAAACTTCCTCCGTATTTGGGCAAGTTGTCCACGTTCGTGGCCGCCGGCCTCGATGGCGATCCTGCGACGACCAAAGCTATCGCGCTCGTCATCATGGTTTATTTCGCGTCCACGGGCTTCCTCACCGGTTATCTGTGGGCCCGCCTATATCTCACCCAAGCGTTCAATGCCTCGACACTGTTTAAGCGCATGGACGATTTGGAAGATCAGGTTCGGCAGGACACCGAGGCCCGCATGAAAGTCGATCGCTGGTTGAACCATCACAACGAGGGTCAGCAATCGCGCTCGGACTTGATCGATTCCATAGTTGCTGCCAGCCCGCGCGGAAAAGGTGATGTTTTCCTGGACGCTGAGGAATTTCGCAACAAGGGCACTTGCCCCAACTGGCCGGATATTCAGAACCGCAGCGACGTGACGCTTCCTATTTTTCAAGCTTTGGTCGATGCGGACAAGGATAAGACCTTTCACCGCAATCGCAGTCAATACGCTTTCGCTCTGATGACCCAGCCGAATCCCGATTGGGGGAAGGCCCTGGGTACAATCGAAGAAGCTATCGCAATCCGCACTCGCGCCAGGGAAAGCGGTTGGAAAGAATATGAATTTGCCCGCGCAGTCTGCAAGATCCACTTGAATCCTGATGCCAGGCACGACGCCGCGCTGAAAAAGGAAATTGATGACGACTTGAAATACCGAACTCCTGATAACGAAGCCAGGTGCGAGCCTTTAGACCTGGACCAAGTGGTCGCTGTCTGGCAAGGTCAGCACAAGAAATATTCGACGTCTGATCCGGCCGCTCATGGTGGTGGCAAGCACCCGGGCGCCGGCTCCTCCACCCCAAAACACGGGAACAGCGTAACGTGAATTTATTGCGTGGCGGCGAAGCGCTTCGGCGCGGTGAGCTGATAGCTCCCGGCGACGAGCTCGGCAACTTCTTTCCAGTCGATCGGCCACGATCTAGGCGCAGGGCGAAAGGAAATCAGGCGCCTGCGGCTGCGGCTTGCGCCTTCTCTTCGGACTTCACGAAAACCTTGCTCGCCATTTCCACCACTTGCCGCAGGTGCCACCATTCGCGATCGGTCATCTGCGTTCCATCGCTGCTCGAAAAATAGATGGAAACGTATGCGTTCGCAGAAACCGGCACGCGAATTACCAGATGGCTCTTCTGTTCAGTCAATTGGTTTTCAGTCACGACGATCCTCCCCCAAGCCTCAGATCGAGAAGTTCCTAAAGAAGTCCCAAAATGGAACAAATACGACGGCGCTCATTCTCTCTCGTTTGTGGAATCACGGCAAGGGCTACCAGCGTAATCGGCGAACGCACCGCCGTGTCGCATCACTTATATGTTGCTTGGGCTGCAGCGGGCGCAGCATGCTGCGCCCCTAAAGATTGCGGAAAACGTGCGCGTTGCTGCGGCGCAGGCGAGACAAGGAGGGCCGGACGTTGCTTTTCGTAGCGCTGGCGTCTCGCCGGCTCTTTTGACTTTCTCGCGCGGTCGGCAAACCGCCGGCGGGACGCCGGCGCTACGAAAGGCTGAAGCGCGTCCGCGGGCAGCTAGCACGAGTCGCCTGGGCTTCAGCGGGCACACCATGCTGCGCCCCTACAAATGCAGAGGACGCATAATTTGAGTCGGCGGGGGAGATTGCGAATGTAAAGCTTCCTGCGAAGGCTGGTTGGCGTTACATGCTGGAGAAGAGATCATGCTGAGGCAGGCTTCGCGATGCGGAAAAGGTCGCGATGCAGGCGTCCTTCGGGGGGACGCCCGCGCCGCGCAATGCTTTACAGCTACTTTTCGAACACCTTTTCTACTTGGCCGACTTTCTTCTGAACCTTGCCGGCTACCTTCTCGTCCTGGCCGTCGTCGACCAGATTCGGGTTGTTCGTGGCGCGTCCGACCTTCTCTTTCACTTTGCCCTTCACTTCGTGCAACGTCCCTTCTGCTTGGTCCTTCGTGCTGTTCTTCATGATGGCCTCCCTAGTTAGGTTTGACGTCCTAAATATGCACTGCGCCGAGCAAATACAAAACCAGTACGATCAACAGAACGGTGCCGAGGATGCCAAGGCCGCCGCCTGCTCCCCACCGGGAATAGCCGTAATAGCCGCCACCTCCGCCGAACAACAGGATCAAGATAATGATGAGCAGTAGCATCGGTATCCTCCTTTCAACTTGGATTGAAACTCGTAACTTTGGTTACAAAGTATTTTGGGGCTAAACGCCCCGGTGCGGACGCTGAACGTGACTCCATGTCACCCGCCCGGACCGCTTCGAAACGCCATTGTAGTGGCGGCGCAAGTTGCGTGTCTGTGCAATTGTGAACACATTGGCGCGGCGGGACTTAGCCAGCGCGCGTTGTAGGCCGCCGAGTGAATTCACAGGAGAAATAGTAGCTGTATGAGTACGTGTATAAATAGTTACTATATAGGCAACCCCTGGCACCTCCTCTGCAACTAATCCGCAGCGATAATCCCCTCCTGGGTGGCTTGTCGGCATGGCGCGCAAAGCCGGCGATTTATTTGAACTTAGGCCCGTAAACGCAATCCAAGGAATAAAAGCTCGGCGTACCCGGTCTGTAACCGCGTACCGGTCTGTAATGCGGAGTTATTCCATGGGCAATCAAGAAGAAACATCCGGGCGTTCTGCTCGTTACGGCCTCGGATAGGTCAGTGTTCCGTTCGACGTTGGGCGGCGTTAAAGCGGCAGCTTAGGCCGGCGGTCAAGTGGCAACCCAATAAGGAATTTCTCGTTTCCCAAAGGGTTTGGCAGATGCTATCGTACAAGCGAAAAGTGGTCCGGCAGTTTGTGGATAACTTCGCTCCCGAGTTCGATTCTCCAAAAGCCTTCAGGGACAGTCTCGCAACGAAACGCTATCGCCTCGCTCGTTCTCTGATTTTATTGTTGTTTCTTGGCGTCCTTGGCGGTAGCGCGAAGGCGGGCGAAGATGTCGAATATCTGCCTGCTCCTTCGATTGGACCGGGCCTGCCGTTTGCAATCGCCGATTTGGACGGCGATCTTCGTCCCGATTACGCCAGCATTCAAACCGGGTCGAACAATTCCGGTGGCACTGACTACTGGCTTCAACTTCATCTTGCGGCCGGGCAACAGTCCATTCGACTTGTCGCCCCTGCAGGCGGCCTGGTCATCGAGGCGCGGACCGCCAGTGGACGTCTTGCCGCTGACTTGGTCGTCACCACCGCGTGGTTCAGGCAGCCGGTAGCAATATTTCTGAATAATGGCCACGGTAGTTTTTCGCAGGCCAAATTAACTACGTTCTTCGGAGCCTCCTGCGAAGCCGGAACGAATTGGGGTGTCGCTTCGGATCAAAGCGGAAATGCTGTTGGCGTCCTGCCGCAGTCGCGCACCGCAGCCTGCTTAAAAGCAAGATCGCTGCCGAATTTCCGGCAGCACGCGTACCTGATTCCTGTTTTGAGGGCCGGATTTTCTCTCGGTTCCTTCCAAATATCTCACGCAGGGCGCGCACCTCCTCTCGAAGCTCACCGCTCCTAAATTACTCGGTTTACCGACCCTCAGACCTGCGGCACTGCTCTGTTCAGTGTAGGTCTGCAGGACGAAGCCACCCATCTTCTCAAGTCATATTTTTTAAACGGTCTTACTACTCTCGGCAACTGATGCGGAACGCGCGGAGTCCGCTGAACATTGCAACAAGGCCTATGGCCACGACTCCTGCCTGAGATGTAACCGAGCTCGAGTAGCTACATAGCTGCCCAGGGGGGACGGCATTTATGGTACGTGAAGCTGCGTCCGCAAAAAGTCGCAAACGCAAAGGTTCACCCGCAAAAGCTCCAACAGCGAGATCGCATGTAGCGATGCGCGGACTTTCGATTTGGTGTGCAACAGCCCAGCCTTTTGCCTCGCCGTCTCTCGATCAAAATGCTCGCGCGGACGTGTGCGTAGTAGGCGCTGGAATCGCCGGGTTGACTGCCGCTTACCTGCTCGCTCGCGAGGGCAAATCCGTGGTAGTCCTCGAAAAAGATAAAGTAGGCGGCGGTGAAACCTCTCACACCAGCGCCCATCTTTCGAATGTGATGGATGCGGGCTATCGCAAGATTGAAAATCTACACGGTAAAGCGGGCGCGCGTCTTGCCGCTCAAAGCCATTCCTCGGCGATCACGCGAATTGATTACATCGTCGCGAGAGAACACATCAATTGCAATTTCGAACGAGTGGACGGATACCTGTTTCTTGGCCCTAATACTTTAGAAAAAGACTTGCATGAAGAATTCGAGGCCGCTCAACGCGCGGGCGTCAATGTAAAAGAACTGGCGGACCCGCCGTTCGATCTGAAACTGGGGCGCTCCCTTCGGTTTCGGCGACAGGCGCAATTCCATCCGTTGAAGTACGTGACCGGCTTAGCGGCGGCAGTCAAGCGCTATGGCGGCCGAATCTATACCGGAACGGAAACGGCGGAAATCAAAGGGGGAAAGGCAGTCGAGATAAAGACGGCGAATCACAAGAAAATCTCGGCCGGCGCAGTTGTGGTGGCAACGAATACGCCTGTGAACGGCGGAACGGGTCTGCGCGCGAAACAGGCGGCCTACCGCAGTTACGTAATCGGCATCCGGATTCCTACGGGTGCAGTTCCGAAAGCCTTGTATTGGGATACCGAAGATCCATTTCACTACGTGCGGCGGGTGCGTGTGAAGGAGGGTCGTGCGGAGCGTTATTTCTTAATCGTTGGAGGCGAAGATCACAAGATGGGCCAAGCCGAAGACAGCGAGCATCGTTTTGCGCGCCTCAGAGCTTGGGCGCGAATGCGATTCGGAACTCTTGGCGAGCCCCAGTTTCACTGGTCCGGGCAAACGATGAATACTCTCGATGGCCTTGCGCTGATCGGGCGAAATCCCGGCGATGAAGATAATGTGTACGTTGCCACAGGTGATTCAGGAATGGGCCTCACACACGGCACGATCGCCGGAATCCTTCTCACCGATTTAATCTCAGGGCGGCGTAATCCCTGGACCGATCTGTACGATCCATCGCGGAAAACTCTTCTGGCTCCACAATCTTCAGAGGTAGAACCCGCCGGCACCGAAATGGTTTCGTAGCGCCGGCCCGCCTGATGCATGCGAACCGGGGCCGGCGCTACGAAAAGCGAAAGCGGACTAGCCACGTGCTTCAATTCTTCCCGTACGGGCACAGGAGCTTGCGCGCTGTTTGCCTCCCGCATCTCGTAGCGGGGCTGTGCCTCTACGGTAAGAATAAAAGTAGCGCAGCAGGCCGAGTAGCTGACGTATGATTTGCGCAGCGCAACGCGCGGAATTGTGAGTATGAGTTTGGCGGTCCTGACCGCTGAAGGTGGCGATGAGTTACATAACTAAGAACCTCGTTCCCGGAGAGACGCTGCTATTTGAGACGAGGCACCACTGGGTCGTTTTGATCGGGCCTTTGCTCTTTGCTCTGCTGCTTGGCGTCCCAGGCGGGGCGCTGCTGGCTGATGCAGTCGCGCAGAAAAACGGCCACGGAGTCCAGGANNTTTGCTTACGGGCTGGCCAAACGGAATGCGACGGAAATGGCGGTGACCAACCGGCGCGTGTTGATCAAGACAGGTATGGCAAGCCGCAGAACTCTCGATATGGTCCTCGGAAAAGTGGAGAGCATCGCCGTGCAAGAAACTTTCCTCGGCAGGATGCTCGGCTACGGCTCGGTGGTCGTGCGCGGCACCGGCGGGACGCCGGAGTCGTTCGTCATGATCGCGCATCCCCAGCAATTCCGCCAAAGCGTCCAACAGCAAATCGGAGTTACCTAGATAGAAGCTGGTTCTCTCCGCTGCATCGACGTAAGAACGATCTCCCAGGTGGATTTCACGTGGATGCCCACGGAGACTGGTATCATCACTTCCATGATGTGACCAATAGCTGCGAGGAGGCTCGGCTAATATGCGATGGACATGGGAGGCGGTGCTCTTTATCACAACGATCATCAGCGCCTTCGGAGGCCTTGCCTACGCTTGGAAGAAATGGCGGGACGACGCACAAAAACTGGAACTTCCGACTTGGAGACGGGCGGTTGCAAATATCGGTTTTCTCGCTGTCGCAGGGCAAGCCGTGCTATTTCTCGTATTCTGGGAGTGGCCTGGCGTGGGTCACGATTACGTGCCCCTTGGGCACTGGGCGCGCTGGATACTTCCCTCCTTTCTTGTGGCGCTAGCATTCGTTCTCGCTGGGAAGGGTCGCTCGCGATGGTGGCTCCTTCGTCGTCCGTTCTCTTATTCGTAATCTGCTTCTTTATCGTACTTAGCGCTTGATGTATCCCACTAAGCCAATGGCATCGCGCATTCAACGCTGGTTCTCGATCGCCGACGTAACGCTGCTCCCCGCGTTCATCCTTTGGTTCATTTGGCGGCTGCAATTCACCGCGCGATGGACCTGGATGATTTTCGTCGTCTGGATCGTCGCAAGCTTCCTGGTTCATCGCGACACGCCGAAGACGCTGGGCTGGCGTGCGGACAATCTCTGGCCCGCCACGAAGCAATCCTTGATTGTTTTCGGCGCGATGCTCTCAGGGTTGGGTTTCGCCGGGCTGCTGCTGGGCGCTTCGACGCGCCTTCCGCCCAATTTGATTTCCTGGCACCGCTTGTGGACCTACTTCGCCTTTTGCCTGCTGCAACAAGTGGCGCTCAATTCCCTGGTGCACAATCGCATGCTCTCGCTGGTGCGCAATGAATGGACGGCTGCATCGCTGACTGGCCTGATTTTTGCCGCTTGCCATTGGCCGAACCCTGTGCTCGTTCCCTTGACGTTCATTGCCGGTGCGGCGATGGCATGGATGTTCGGGCGCGTCCGCAACATCGTTCCCCTCGCCATCGGTCAAGCCGTCCTCGGCTCGCTCGTGTGGTGGGCCTTCCCGCTCGCGTGGCACCACCATCTCCGCGTCGGCCCAGGCTACTACGGCGTCCCAAATATTCCCGTCAGCAAGTGACTAAGTTCCGGCTGTCGTCACGATTGCTTGTGACCGAAATCCCGTGGTATTGCATCTCCAAGCCTGTAAACTAGCGTCTGAATTATTTCTCATTAGGTGATTCCCTTCTTACATCTCGGGCCGATCACTATTCCGACGTTTGGGTTGATGGTGGCGTGCGCGATGCTGGCTGCGTTTTTCGTTTTGCGTGCGGACCTCGAACGCCGCGGGCTCGCGGCGTCCAGCGGAAAGCGTCGCGCTTCGGAAGCCGCCGATGTCGGCGCCCAGGCGAAGGCCGGCCGCGTCGATGCGGAGAAAACGTCAGGCACGAACGCAACTTTGCGCGAATGCTCCAGCGTGCTGGAAAAATCTGCCAATGCGCCGCGCNNCTGGAATCGCCGGCAGAGTTTTTCGCGCATCCGGTTGCGCTGCTCATCAGTCCATACGGCTTCGCTTGGTTTGGAGGATTGCTCGCGGGGTTCGCGGCATTCGTGTGGGTCGGGCGTCGCCAGCGCGTTCCGCTGCTTACGTTGCTCGACGTGGGCTCACCGGCTGCCGCTTTGGGTTATGGCATTGGACGCATCGGTTGCTTTCTCTCGGGTGACGGCGATTACGGCATCCCGACTTCCCTTCCGTGGGGCATGAGCTTTCCAAATGGCTTGGTGCCGACAACCGAGCGCGTCCATCCCACCCCGATTTACGAATTGATTGCAGCTTGTGTGATCGCCTGGTTCTTGTGGCGCATGGGCACGCGGCAGATCGCGGCTGCGCGCAGAAAAGCCTATGCTCAGGTACGCGAGCGCGATACGACGCCAGAGGATATAGCAGCGTTGAAAATGAATCCGGGGCGAGGGCGGAAACTATCCCGCTTCGAGAGCTTTTTGATAGCGCGCCGCGTCCGACTCAGGTTGGCGTGGCGGCGTCCGCAAGTCGGCGCGATTTTTTCGATGTACCTTGTGCTGACCGGGCTGGCGCGTTTTCTGGTCGAATTTATCCGCATAAATCCGCGATCCTTCTTAGGAATGTCTAACGCGCAAACCGCCAGCGTCGCATCGACGATCGTAGGAATCGTCCTGTGGTTCTGGCTGGCAAAAAACTCCAACCGCACCCCGTAGTCGTAAACGCGCAGAGATGCTGTGCCTCTAGGGAGCCAAAGCGTTTTTTATGTTTTCGATTTTTTTCGCTTGGGTTTTGGACATGCGTATGCCTAGGAGGCCGTTTGACAGGATGGCCGTGCATCGCGCAGGGTCTACTTCCGCGGGAAGTTCCATGATGCAAAAGAGGTGCGACGCGGGATGCGCCGGATCGGCGGTCCGTGCCGGAAAATTCTCGCGGGACGCGTGGGCGCACATAACGGCGAGGGATGCCGCGTCCATGCGAGGCGGTCCGCGCAACGGGTCCAGCGATCGCACCAGGCCAGGCGCGTCCGCGCGATCGTCGGATTCGTGGCAGCCAAAAATCAAAAGCCAGCGCGGCTCGACGCCCAGTGTGATTTGCGCGCTTCGGTATCCAGGCAGTGTCGCCAGCGCGGTTACGAAGCCGGCGGATTCCGCAACGTCCACTTCCATCAGGCCTAAAATTTCCTGCTCGGCGTCCAGCCAATCTTCGAGCTCGCTGCCAGTCCGAGCGCCGCGATCCATGAATTTATCGTAGGCTCGTCGCGCAACCTGGTCATACGCGCAAAGAAGTGACTCGGTCAAATCGACCAGTGGAACGAATTCGCGCAGCGCGGAAGACGGCCGCGCAGCTTTCAAGCTTTTCTGCGGAGGGACGGCGCGTCCTCCGGATACGACTGGCTTCATGGTGCCTCCTCCTTCTGCGCGGATGCTGCGCGCCGGTGGGATGCTAGCGAAAATTCCGTCCCGGCGCGTCGCTGCGGCGGATCGCACCGGTCTTAGCAGGTTTACGATTTGATGGTTCGTCAAGGACAGAAATCGCAGCGGCTGCGGCCGGTTTGCCTCGCGGAGGCAGTAAACGCTCTAGTCGAGCCGGTACAGACTGCAGCCTTATCCCGTCCGAACCCGAGCGGCGGTCCATCGCTAAAATGGATAGACGAGACGCCCGGTCCGAAATACAGGTGGGCGCTTTGCGAGCCATCGACGATGGTTGAGTTCCGGCGGTTGCCGTCAGCGCCTCTCGAACTTCCAACTGCAGAGTGGAAGCGTTTAGCGCCCGGTCGCCGAGAGTGCGTTTTCCACGCTGCGCCACCGGCAGCCACAGCGTAGCTTCCGAAAGCGCAATCGAAACGAGCAACGTACCCCGCAATTCCAAAACGGAATTGGTCAGGTCGTAGCCGCTACCGGCGCCGATATTTTCTTCAGCCAGAACGACGTCGAACCGGATTATTTTCAACGCACCTTTGGCTTCCACGACGGTATCGACGCGGTGCGAGCCCCAGCCTTCCTGCTCGAGTAATTGCAGTGTCGCTAGAGTGCTGGGGGAGGTGTGACCGACAACAAGAATTCGAACTGCAGACGCTGACATAGTTTCCCCTTCCGCTGGGGAACGGGCGACTATGACGGCGCGAACACGCGGTTGAACGCTTCGCTGGCTGAGCTTCGCTCGAAGCGGACAGATCGGAATACGTTCGACGTGCGCCAAACAGTGCCGAAAACGGACACGCCGGCAACCTCAAAGCTGCAGATGAGACAAAAAGCTTTAATCCCGCCAGAACCGCCTGCTCCAACCTGCTTGCGCTGTAGCTGCGAGCGATTCTGGCGGGATGTTAACCGTCCATTCCCACTTTACTAATCGGGAACTCTGGGAAAAGCATTAACAATAAGTTAAACCCCTTCCAGCTGTGGATAGTTAATACAGGTTGGGCGAGCAATGTTTCAATTCGCAACATTACGGCATCCTTCCTACGGGGCTTACTTAAATGCGAAATATAAGGCAGAAAACTACTCACTCCAAGTCGAGACTCTCAATTTGGAGCGGAGCGCGTTTCGCCGCGGATATATTTGCGGTTGCATCGTAATCTTTCCCGTTTTGGAACACAATTCTCTTGACAAGTATATTTACGTAAGAGTAAATTCACGCGCGTCGAACGGGGATCCTGGCTTCGGTTTCGGACATCAATAGGCTTTAGTAGGCTCACTACGGGTGTGCGCGTTAGTATTTGAAGCTCTACTGGAAGCCTGTCCACAAATGACCAACAACGTCGCCGGCGACTACAAGTCGAATCAAGTCAAGATCACAAAGCAGAACGCTTCATCCGCAAAGGCGCCTTTAACTGCCAAGCAGTATTCCACGCTTCCCTATGATCCCGGCTATGACGGGAACCAACCGCCGACGGCAGCGTCGCGTTCAATGGCCGCGCTGGTGAAGACGTTCGAGGAGTTTTTATTCGAGCTGGACTCCGACGGCAGGTTTTTGGGCATGTGGAGTTCCCGCCGGGCTCTCAAGACCGAGCGCCAGCTCGATTTCATTGGGCGGCATGCCATGGAAGTCCTTGGGGAAGAAGTTTTTCTTCCTTTCAGCGGGCTCTTCCAGCGCGTTATCGCAACGCGGCAGAGCGACGGAATCGAATTCCCCGTGGAATTGGAGGACGGCCGGCACTGGTTTTACGCTCGCGTGTTGCCCGTCGCCCGCCGATCCGGCAAGCCGCCCTCTGTCTCATTGTTGACTCACGACATCACCACACAAAAAAAGACGGAAGACGAATTACGCAAGAGCGAAGCGTTGCTGACGCAAGCCGAGCAACTGGTCAACATGGGAAGCTGGGAGATAGGGGCGAGCCTGCGGACCGGCCGGTGTTCCGATAATCTCTACCGAATTCTCGGCTTCGATTGCCGCGGGTGCGAGATCGACCTTCGGAAGTTCATGCGCAATGTGCGTCCTGAGGACGCCGTCACGGTTCGGCGGGACGTGGTAGCGGCGATCATGGAGGGGAAACCTTACGAGCATGACCTGCGATACATTTCGCCGAAGGGCGAGGTGCGAAATCTGCACTCGCGAGGCTTTCCTCTTCGAGATGCGGAAGGGCGTGTAGACCGCATCGTCGGAGTTGCGGAGGATGTGACCGACCGCGTGAACGCGAAGGAGCAGCTGCGGTTCCTGTCGGACCGGCTGCTCACATTGCGCGACGAAGAGCAGCGCAGGATGGCGCAGCAGCTGCACGAAACGGTATCGCAGGAAATGGCTGCCATGAAGATGGCGCTCGCCCGCGTGGGTGAAACGCTGCCGAAGAAAAATACGACCGGCAACAAATTTCTGCAATCGGCGCGGGAGTTCGCCGACGCGGTAATACAGCAGGTCCGCACCGTGTCGTACTTGTTGCATCCATTGCTGCTGGAAGAGGCCGGACTTGGCTCCGCGTTGCGATGGTATGCGTCAGGATTCGCGGAACGGAGCGGAATCAAAGTAAAAGCGGTCATCGCGCGCGATTTCGGGCGTCTGCCGAAAGAAACGGAAATTGCGCTGTTTCGCATCGTGCAGGAAGCGCTCACCAACGTACACCGCCATTCCAAGAGCCGTTCCGCGACGATTCGGCTCGCGCGAGCGGATGGCAAAGTTCGCATGGAAGTGAAAGACCGGGGAGTGGGGATGGCGCCGCCATCCGCAGCGACGGGCTGGAATTCCCCGCTGGGCATTGGTATCGCGGGAATGCACGAGCGCGTGAAGCAGCTAGGCGGGATCTTCGAAATAAAAAGCAAACCCAAGCGCGGGACGGCGGTCTGCGTCGAGCTGCCGGTTGCGGAAAGTCCGCAATTCGCGGGGGACATTCCCGGTAGAAGCGCGCGCCGCAAAGGATCGACGGTGGCCGCAGAAGTGGTGACAGAAGCGCTGTAAGGGCCGAAAGCTTTCGATGTATCGGCGTTTGAGGTAGACAAAATGGCGAAAGAAGCGGCAGTTCGAGCGACGGCAGCAACGTCGGCAACGTCGAAAGCGTACAAGATTCTCGTAGTCGACGACCATTCGATCGTGCGCCGCGGTATCCGTTCGCTGCTCGAGACGCTGCCGGATATACAGGTATGTGCGGAGGCAGCCGACGGTGCGACCGCCATGGAGCAAGTGATCAAGGAACGGCCGAACCTGGTGGTGCTCGACTTGACCATGCCGGAGAAAAATGGGCTGGAAGTGACGCGGCTGATTCGAGAAGAATCGCCGTCGAGCGAAGTGCTGATCCTGACCATGCACTTCTCCGAAGAGGTGGCGCGGGAAGTGTTGCGCTGCGGCGCGCGCGGGTACGTCCTGAAATCGGATGCGGATTCGGAGCTGCTCGCTGCCGTGCGCCACATCAAAAATAACAAGCCGTTTTTTACCGGAAAGCTAGCCGCCTCGATGGCGGAAAGTTTTGTGCGCGACACGCGCGGTCCCGGAAACAACGGGAAGGCCGAAGACGTTGCGCTCTCAAACCGCGAGATGGAAGTGGTGCAGCTTTTGGCCCGCGGGAAGAGCAACAAGGAGGCGGCCGCGATGCTCGGCGTTTCCACGCGCACGGTGGAAAGCCACCGCAACCACATCATGCGCAAAATGGAGTTTGGGAGCTTTAGCGATTTGATCCGCTTCGCCATTCGCAGCAATTTGATCCAGCCGTAGGCGTATGTCGGCCCCGATTCCGCCCGCACGCCGGGAGCCGATGGTTTTGTAGCGGCCGCCTTTAGGCGGGCGGATTTCTCGTCGTAACGTTGGGCAAAACCTGCCGGCCTGAAGGCCGCCGCTACAACTTCCGCGGCAATTTCATCCAGCCGTAGGCATAGGTCGGCCCCGATTCCGCCCTCACTCTTTCTTTGTAGGGGCGCAGCATGCTGCGCCCGCTCAAGCGCGGGCAAGATTTGATCGTTCGAAGCACGATTCCACCTCGCATACGATCCCGCCCGCATGCCCGGCGCCGATCCCGCACGCGCGCCGCGCAACGAGCCGGCCCGCACGCCGGGCATATTGCTTTCGATCTCTCCTCTGCTCCGTCCGCGAAAGCGGCGGCAAGCCGCCGCACTCCAAATGAAGCCTCGCCGCAATTCTGTGGAGTGCGGGAGCTTGCTCCCGCTTTCTTCACCCGAACGCATTGCCGTAGCAATGCCCCGTAGGGGCGCTGCTTGCTGCGCCCGCTCCAGCGCGGGCAACGATGGTTTTGTAGCGGCCGCCTTTAGGCGGGCGGATTTCTCGTCGCATCGTTGGGCAAAGCCTGCCGGCCTAAAGGCTGCCGCTACAACTTCCACGGCAATTTGATCGGGGGCGAGGCGGGAGTTGGGCGGGATTGGTGTCATTGCTAGCGTTCCATTAGGCTGGGTTTGCGCGGCGTCATGACTGGGACGACGACGGGCGGCGTGATGAATTCGCGGAGTTTTTGGCGTTGGAGGAAGGCGAAGAAAAGGGCCTCCGCTGACAATCCTGCGAGGATTCCGACCAGCAGCGCTTGGTTCCCGTTCCACTGCGAGGAAATGTTAAGCGCCCACGGAACCAAAAGCGCGCCGAGCGCGAAAGTGCGAACGCCCATAAACCTGGCTAGCGCGGCGAGCACGAAGCCGGCGCACACGTAAAAAACAATCAAATACAAAAACGCGGAGAGGAGCGGACGGCGCGTGCGCCGCAGATTCATCCACTGCAGGTACAAAACATCGCGGGTAATCCACCCCGCGCAAAAGGCAACCTCGAGTAGCGCCGACGCGATGCTCCAGTATTCGAGAGGCTGGCGATAGATCCGAATCAGCTCAACGATCGCGAGGCCAGCGAGAATGATTCCGCCGAGCACGTATGGCGCCGGCCAGAGGCTGGCCCACCAGCCTGCGGCAGCGTCGCCCAAGGCGCCCACTTTCCTGCGCACGCGTGCACGATTGCGCAGCAATAGCACGCCAAGTACAAAAAATATCAAAACGCTGGCGTACAGAAGTGACAGTTCTATTTCGGCGGGCTGCAGAGTGGAGTATCCTTGGAGAGTATTCCCTACGAATATGGGCATTCCGGTCGGAGCCTTCCAGTTGAAAAAGCCCAGAACGAGAATGTTCAGATAGAGCGCGAAGCAGAACGCCTGAACCGGAGAATAAATTTCGTACACCGAAGGGTCGCGCTTCAAGTTGCACGTGATGCCCAACAAAAACCAAACCGTAAAAATAGCATATAGGACGAGGAGCACGGGAAGATGCGCTAGCGATTGGCCAAAGAAGAAATCATAGGTGTGCATCCAATCTGGCCCGTGAGGAACAACGGAAATGCCCGCAAACGGACTAAACATCTGGAGTTGCCAATTCGACTTAACTCCGCCGGTATAGGTCGAAGTGAACCCGACCAATACTAGATAGATGAATATCACCACGGCTGAGGTGCCGCGACCGAGCATCATGGAAGCCAGCACCGCAAAGGCGTGGTATGCGATGCATCCGAGAAAAAGAATGAGATACGCTTGCACGAAAAGCCAAACGCTAAAGTGAGCGGCCATCGCGGCGAAGACAGCCAAAGGCATCAAGCAGAGGACGACGAAATACGCCATGAGCGGCGCACCGAAGAGTTTTCCTAGCGCAAGCTCCAGCGAAGTGAGCCGGGTGACGCGCTGGTAATCGAAGGTGTTCAACTCTTTTTCGCGATGAACCGATTGCAGGCACGATATTCCGCCGCCGATCAGGAGAATTATTGTCTGCAGACTGAACGCAAATGTGAAGAGGGCCGCGCTGCCCGTGTCGTTCCCTGGGCCATAGGCATAAAACGACCACATGGTCAGCGAAATGGCGGCGCAGATGATGGCGGCGGCGATGGCGCGGCCGGGGCGCA
>PKWH01000090.1:32027-32223 GCA_003131985.1 Acidobacteriota bacterium
GCGCTGGCGGGTTCGGAGACGACGCCGGTAACGTCCTTGCGACCGGCGAGCCACATCGCGAGACCGAAACCCGGCGCAGCGAGTTTGATGCGATAGCGGCGGACGCTTTTGCCTTCGCGCATCACTTCTTCCAGAGTGCCGATGCGCAGCAGGCGTCCTTTTTCCATGATGGCGATGTTCGTGCAGATTTCTTCCA
>PKWH01000327.1 GCA_003131985.1 Acidobacteriota bacterium
AGTTCAGGACGTTCGCCAGGGGAAATTCTTCGTGCTCGGCCTCGACGGAATGACTCGCGACGAAGCCAAAACCCAGGTGGAACGAATCGCTAAAGACGTCCTCACCAACCCCATCATTGAAGAGTTCCGCTTCGAAATTATCGAATAACCAGCAGTACCGTGGCGTTTCTTATACACGAATCTCCAGTGCCGGCCGCCTCATCAAACAGATGTGCTACCCTAAATGAACCATTACTGGCCGCAATTTTGACGCCAGGAACTTTTCCAGGAGCGATTCGCCGTGTGCGGAATTGTCGGATATATCGGCTCTAAGCGCGTTGTGCCGCTGATACTTGACGGCCTGAAGCGCCTCGAATACCGTGGCTATGATTCGGCCGGCATCGCTGTGGTCGGGGAGGACGGCCATCTGAATATCCGCCGCGCGCCCGGCAAACTGAAAAACCTGGAAGAGTCCATCCGCATTACTCCGCTGGATGGAGTTTACGGCATTGGACATACACGCTGGGCCACACATGGCCGCCCAACCGAGGAAAATGCGCATCCCCATCGCGATTGTACGGGCGAAATCGTCGTGGTCCACAACGGCATCATCGAGAACTATGTTGAACTGAAACACCAGCTCATCAAAGAAGGCCACAAATTCCTTACCGAAACAGATACCGAGATCATCGCCCACCTGATCGAGAAATATTCCAAAGACGCTTCGCTCGAAGAAGCGGTCTTGAAAACAGTGAAGGTAATGAGCGGCGCGTACGCGTTGGTGGCATTGTCCACGCGCGACCCGCTTAAGATCGTCGCGGCCCGTCTCGGCCCCCCGATCGTCGTGGGCCTCGGTGAGAACGAATTTTTTGTCGCCAGCGATATCCCCGCGATTCTGCAGCATACTCGAAATGTTTTCTTCCTCGGCGATGGTGAGGTAGCTGTGCTCACACCTCAAGGCGTCCGGCTGATGGATTTCGAAAGCCACACAATCACTCGCCCGGTCCAGCACGTCACCTGGGACCCGATCATGGCTGAGAAGGGCGGCTTTAAACATTTCATGCAAAAGGAAATCTTCGAGCAGCCGCGCGCCGTGCGCGATACCTTGCTCGGACGAATTTCGCAGGAAACCGGGAAAGTCTTCCTCGATCAGATGGACATCACCGAAGAGGAATTTCGGAATTTCGAAGAAGTGAAGATCATCGCGTGCGGGACGAGCTGGCACGCCGCGCTGGCCGGCAAGTTCATGATCGAACGGCTGGCACACCTGCCGACGGAAGTGGACTACGGCAGCGAATTTCGATATCGCGATCCGATCATCGGCAAAAAAACTTTGGCCATCGCCATCAGCCAATCCGGAGAGACTGCAGACACGCTGGCAGCCGAGCGCGAAGCGCGCCAGAAAGGCGCCAAAATTCTTGCGATATGCAACGTAGTGGGCTCCATGCTTACGCGCGAGGCGAATGGCACGATTTACACGCATGCGGGCCCGGAAATCGGCGTCGCATCCACAAAGGCGTTCACTGGCCAGCTCACCGCCCTGATGCTAACGGCTCTCTATCTCGCGCAAGTGCGCGGAAAATTGACGCCGGCTTTGGCCAAAAGTTTGATGCAGGAGTTGACCCGCGTCCCGCATAAAATCGAGACCATCTTGCAACGCGATTCAGCTCTCGAAGAACTCGCCCGCTTATTCTTTCGCCACACCGATTTCCTGTATCTCGGGCGCGGAATCCACTATCCCATCGCGCTCGAAGGCGCCTTAAAGCTGAAGGAAATTTCCTACATCCACGCGGAAGGCTACCCTGCCGGCGAAATGAAGCACGGACCCAACGCGCTGATCGACGAGAATCTGCCAGTCGTAATTATCGCCACTCGCGACGAATCCGATTCCGCTTCGATGACGCGTTATGAAAAGACCATCTCGAATTTGCAGGAAGTGAAAGCGCGCGACGGCATCGTGATCGCCGTAGTCACCGAGGGAGATCGCATCGCTCGCGAAATCGCGGACCATGTGATCGAGGTTCCCGCCGTGCCGGAACTCCTCGCTCCAATCCTCGAAATCGTCCCGTTGCAACTCCTCGCCTATCACATCGCCGTCCGCCGCGGATGCGACGTAGATCAACCCCGCAACCTGGCCAAATCCGTCACCGTTGAATAAAGTACTCAACCGCGCTCTATTCTCATAAAATACCACTCATGTCATCTCGTCGAATCGGGAGCGAGCTCGCTTGTTTGATTGCCCTATTAGGGGTGAGCTTGTCGGCGTTTCCAGTAGGCGCGCAGTCGCCGGCGAAGGCCGGCGCGGCCCATCTGGATTCCGTCGAAGTTTCCGGGTCGAAGAGGTTTAGCTCCGGAGAGATCGCGGCCGCGATTGGCTTGCGCGCAGGCGCCACGATCAATCGGGACGACCTGCAGGCCGCAGCGGACAAGCTGGCCGCGATCGGCCTTTTTTCCAATGTCCAATTTCATTTTACGACTGTCGAAACGGGCGTCAGGGTTAAGTATGAAGTGGCCGATGTTCCCGAGGTTCCGGTTTCGTTCGATAACTTCCCGTGGTTCACCGACGACGAGTTAACCGCCACTCTCAAGCGCACGGTGCTTCTCTTCGACGGCGGCGCGCCGCAGAGTGGAACGATTCTCGATGCGATGTCCGGCGCGCTGGAAAAACTGGTGCAGGCCCGCGGCGTGTTCGCCACCGTGACGCATACGCTGGTTAATTTTCCTTTGGGCGGCCAGCGCATGCAATTTCGTGTGGTAGGCGCCGAGCTTACAGTCAAAAGCATTGAATTTTCCGACGCGCTCGCCACGAACGACCATGCAATCCAACAAAGCGCCGCCGAACTAATCGGCAAACCGTTTTCGCGCAGCACTGTCGAGCTTTTTGAATTCGAGCAAGTGCGTCCGGTATATCTGGCCCATGCATTTTTGCACGTGCAGTTTGGCCCGCCGTCCGCGCGAGTCGCGAGCGGCAGCCCTCAGCCTACGTCTGACGGGGTCGTCATCGTCGCGCCGATCGTGCCCGGCCCCGCCTACAAATGGGGCGGCGGCCTGTGGGTTGGAAACTCCGTAATACCTACGCGCGACCTAAACGCGATGGTCGACTTGAAATTGGGAGAAGCAGCCGACGGGAATAAAATCGCGGCGCTGTGGGAGCGAATCCAGTCACTTTACGGCGAACGCGGCTATCTCGACGCGAAGGTTGACGC
The DNA here is from genome assembly GCA_003131985.1 of Acidobacteriota bacterium. Taxonomy (GTDB): domain Bacteria; phylum Acidobacteriota; class Terriglobia; order Acidiferrales; family UBA7541; genus Palsa-295. The sequence continues at coordinate 3,186 of PKWH01000327.1, forward strand.
CGAGCCGCAATTCTACGATCAGGATGCTCGTGTAATCTATAGCGTCACGATCACGGAAGGTTTGCAATATCGCATGGGAAGTTTGGTGCTTACCGGCCTGTCGATTGACGGCGAAAAACGCATCCGTGCGGCGTGGAGCATTCCAACGGACGCGATCTTCAACGAAAAAGTGTACGAGGATTTCCTGGACGCTGGCGTCAAGCGCGCGTTCGCGGGCACTCCTGTCCATTACGAAAAAGTGGGCCGCTTTCTTCAGGAAAATCCGGCCACCGGAAGAGTCGATGTGTTGTTGGATTTCCAATAGATAAAACTACGCTATACTCGCATTCGCATGCACTCCGCGCGAATTCCGGCTGCCGTAACGGCAACGCAACCGCTTGAGTTGGATCAAGCCGCCGCGACTCGAAAGCAACAACGTCTTTTTGATTCGATGCGGTCGCTCGATTCGCTTCTGATTGCTCTCTCCGGCGGGGCCGATTCCGCGTATCTTGCTTGGGCCGCGAGTCACGTGCTCGGCGCGCGCGCCCTCGCTGTCACAGCGCTTTCTGCAAGTTTTTCTCGCCACGACCGCGAGCAGGCTGAAAAATTCGTGCAGGCCAGCGGAATCCGCCATGAATTTATCGAGACTCGCGAATTCGAGAATCCGCTCTACGTCGAGAACAACGCCGACCGCTGCTACCACTGCAAAGATGAGCTTTTCGACCGCATGGAGGCGCTCGCAAGCGCGCGCAACTTCTGCGCCATCGCGTACGGAATCAACGCCGATGACACTCACGACTTCCGGCCCGGGCATCGCGCGGCCTACGAGCATCGCGTTCTCGCGCCGTTGCTCGACGCTGCCCTTGCTAAAGCCGAAATTCGCTGGCTCTCGCAACGCGCCGGACTGCGCACTTGGGACCGCCCTGCGTCTGCATGCCTTTCCTCGCGCGTTCCTTACGGGACCGCCGTGACACCTGAGCTGCTGGAAAAGATAGATCGCGCCGAGTCAGTCTTGCGAGAACTCGGCTTCCGCCAATTTCGTGTCCGCGCCCACGGCGAGCTGGGACGAATTGAACTCGCTCCCGACGAACTTTCCCGCGGCTTGGAGCCCGCCGTTAGCGAGCAGATCTTGGCCGGAGTGCAGCAAGCGGGTTTCGCCATCGTAACAATTGATCCGGAAGGATATCGCCAAGGCTCACTCAATTCCCTTCTCAAGATTAAATGACTTCCCCTGCTCGTCGCCTCGCCACTGCCGCTAACTCCGCCTGCATTCATGGAACTTCCAGTTGCGCGTTCTCGTATAACTTGATAGGAAGGATTGCGCGGCGCTTGCCAATCATAGCCGCAAGATCAAACTCGATGACGCGAACACATAGAATCTCATTGCTGGCATTCGCCGTTCTCACGGCTTTCGTGATAGCCGGCTGCACCTCGCATTCCGGCGTCGAAGGCGACTTCGACCGGCAGTTCACTGTCAACGGCCCCATCACTCTGGAATTGACAAGCGGCAAAGGCGATGCGCACATCACCACTGGACCGACTGGAGAGGTTCGCATTCACGGCGAGATTCATGTGGACTCCTGGTCCTCGGAAAGTGGACGGACTCGTTTGCAGCAGGTTCAATCGAACCCGCCGATCTCGCAGGAAGGAAATCTGATTCGGATTGGAGGAGTCGGAAAAGCCAACAGAAGCGACGTTGAGGTGGACTATACGATCGTGGTTCCACAAGACGCGCAACTCCGCAGCACGTCCGGCTCGGGCGACGTGGAAGTTCGCGGCATTCAAGGTCCTGCGAATTTCACTTGTGGATCAGGTGATGTAACTGCCTCGGAAATTAGCGGCGATGTGCACGTTCTTTGCGGCAGCGGCGACGTCAAGCTCTCTAAGATCAAAGGTCAGGCGCAAGTCACCACCGGATCCGGAGACATCACTCTCGATACGGTTCAAGGAGAGAGCCGGCTCCAAACCGGATCGGGAACCCTCGAAATATCGAATCCCGGCGATGCTTTGGAAGCCGGCACGGGAAGCGGCGATATCACCATAAAGGATGCATCCGCCGACATTCGCCTGCGTACGTCTTCGGGTGACATTGACGTGGAGGGAAATCCGGGCTCCTCAAACTACTGGGACTTTCATGCCAGCTCGGGAGAGGTGACTCTTCACGTTCCGCCAACCGCCAGCTTTCGGCTTTACGCGCGCTCCAGTTCCGGCGATATCGACGCCGCGATTCCTATCGTCATGGAAGGAACTACAGACAAGCACGAATTGCGCGCGCGCCTCGGCGACGGCAAAGCCCGCGTCGAGATTCAAACCTCTTCCGGCGACATCTCGCTTCACTAGCCGATTTCCGCGCGAAATCGAAGTACCCGGCGCGGCCTTTCGCGCTAGAATGCAGCATAATGCGTTTCATTGCCGCCACGCTTATCCTCTCCTTTCTTCCGGCCTTTGGCCCCGGCGCGCTCGCGCAAAATCCCCCTTCGCAGCAGTCCAACGATCCTGCCGCCGGCGTTTCGAAGCAGGACGCTGACACCGAAGTGCAATTGCAGAAGGCCATTGCTGATGCGGGCAACAACCGCGCCGCTCTCGTGCGCAATTTGAAAGCTTATCTGCTTCGCTTTCCGGACGCACCCCGAAAAGCCGGGGTTTATCGCGCCCTGGTGGAAGCATGCCAGCAACTCCAGGACACCGCGTGCGCGCTCGACTATGCGGAAAGGCTCGTGGCCGTTCACCCTGACGATTCTGAAATGATGCTGCTTGCTATCGGCTTGCTGCAGCGGGAAGGAAGCGAAGCGAGCCTGACTCGCGCGACCGGTTACGCTACGAGGGTACTCGATCGCATCGAGAAAGTTACACCGGACGAAAAATCCGAGCGCCTTTCCGTGAAAGAGTGGCAAAGCCAGCAAGACAAGTTTCGCGCGGCGCTCTATAGCTTGCGAGGCGAGATCGAGAAATCGCAACAAGGTTACGAAGCCGCCGCGAAGGACTTTCAGCAAAGCTATTCGATTCGTCCCAACGCTGTTGCCGCCGAACACCTAGGCGAAATCGCGGAGATGAAAAGCGACTATCCGAAAGCCATAGAACAATATTCGCTGGCCTTCGTGCTTCCGGAAGACGGGCCGGCGGGAAAAGTCGACCGTCGCGAGGTGCGCAAGAAACTGGGAAACGTTTGGCGGCAAGTGCATGGCACCGAGCAGGGGCTCGGCGAGCAAATCCTCGCTACCTATGACCGTCTCGGTGCGGCTTCCGCTAACTTGATTCCGCCAGCTCGAAATAAAGGGGCGAAAGACCCATTCAGCTTCGTGCTGCGCAATCTGGATGGCTCTGCGCTTCCTCTCGCGCCGCTCAAAGGCAAAGTCATCGTGCTGAGTTTCTGGGCCACGTGGTGCGGCCCGTGTCACGAACTTGAGCCGGAGTTTGCCCAAATCGCCAAAAACTACGCGGGCAACACGAATCTGGCCTTTTATGCCGTCAACACAGACGAGGACGAAACGCTGGTTCCCGGATTTGTCGCGAAAGAAAAATGGGACGTGCCGGTGGTTTTCGCCGATGGCCTGGATGATTTCATGAACGTGACTGGTCTGCCCACGGTGATCATTCTCGATCGGGCAGGGAAAATCGCTTTCCGCATGGACGGATTTCCAACCAAAGGGTTCACCGAATATTTGACCACCGCTATCCAGGACGCCGTCGGGCCGGCGAATTAGGCGCGAAGTTCAGGCTCTGTTANNNNGTAGTCGAACACAAGGGCGTCGCGGCGCGCCAAGCCCTCCATGGTCAAAGCCAATCCGCCTAATTGATCTTCGCGGTATGGATCGGCGCCAGCTATATAGAAAAGTATCTGCGGCTTGAAATCGTGAAAAGCCGCCCGTAAATGCTTTTCGAAGATGGAAAGGTAATCGTCGTCGCCCGTCCCGTCGGGCAGGTCGATATCGACGGTTGAAGGCGGCTTCGGGTACGGATAGTTGTTCTCCTGATGTACGGAGAGCGTGAACACATCGCCGTCGCCGCCGAAAATCGATGCGGTGCCGTTGCCCTGATGAACGTCCGTGTCCACCACCATCGCTGTTTCGATCGCGCGGTCGAATTGCAAGCGGCGAATTGCAACAGCTACGTCGTGAATCACGCAAAAACCTTCGCCGTGGTCGGCATATGCGTGATGGAAGCCGCCGCCGATGCTCGCCGACCAGCCATCTGCAAGCGCCCGCTGCCCCGCAAGGATCGAGCCTCCAGCGGCGAGCCAGCACGCCTCCACAAGTTCTTTTGAATAGGGGATCTCCATCCGAAGAATCTCGGCGGCCGAGAGCGAACCATTCTTGAGCTTGTACACATAGTCTTGCGAATGAACGCGCAGAATATCGGCGTCGCTCGCAGGCTCGGGCGCAAGAAAATCATCGGGAGCCGCAATCTGGTCCGCAAGCAGCTTGTCATGGACCAGACGGTATTTCTGCGACGGAAAAACGTGCGCACCCAATTTCAAATCGTAGCGATCATGGTAAATCAATTTGAACGGCAGCATGGTTCTCCAAGCCTACCGCGAAGTTTTTACGAACTCAAATCCTTCCCTCTCGCCGCTTCAACCATTGTGAAAGATGGAGTCTTGCGCGCCGCAACTTCGCTGAGCTATGATGGCCGTCCACGATGCGCCGTGCTCAAGCCATTCTCGTGATCGTNNGCCTCCGAATGTTCTAGCATGTGCTGTTTGCCGCATGGCCATCACGCTGCGCAGCACAAGGATATGGGGTGTGAACACGGCGCCACCGGGCATCTCTTCGAGTGCAGCATCACGTCGAGCCACCACACCACTTACGGTATGATTGCGCCAATAGTTCCTACGGTGCCTTCGGCGCTCGCGTTCCTCGCAATTCCCGACATTAGCCGCGAGATCTTAGCTCAATTCGGCGAACTTTCTGCTGCCGGTCTCGTCTCCGTTCTGTTCCAGCCTCCGCGAATCTAGCCGTTTGTTCCGCTGATTCCATAATTCAGAAAATCTAGATTCGACGGAGAATTATCATGCGAAAGCTCGTACTCTCTTTGTTCATCGCTGCCTGCCTGTTTTCAGGCTTGTCGCTGCACGCGACCATTTTCGGAAAAATTCAGGGGATCGTTCACGACCCGCAGCACCGGCCGATTGCCGGAGCATCAGTAAAGTTGCAGGCCGTTACGTCTACCTGGTCTCAAACCACGCAAACGGACGACAACGGGGAGTTTTTATTCACCTCGGTGCCCGTGGGCGATTACAAGATCACGGTGACTCAACCCAAATTCGACACCGCAGAGCAAACCGTTACGGTGGCCTCGAACTCCTCGCCCATTCTCCACTTTCAGCTGACGATCGCGTCCGTGAATCAAACTACGATTGTTGTCAGCCATGCTGACGTGGCCAACGTGGATTCGGTCACGCCGACCACTCTAATTAGTCGCCAGGACATAGCCCAAACTCCGGGTGCTGACCGCACCAACAGCCTCGCCATGATCACAGACTACGCGCCCGGCGCCTATGTAACCCACGATATGTTGCACATGCGCGGCGGCCACCAGGTTGACTGGCTGATTGACGGCGTGCCCGTACCGAACACAAATATAGCCTCCAACCTAGGCCCGGTGATTGACCCTAAGGACATCGATTATCTCGAGATTCAGCGAGGCAGCTACGACGCCGACTATGGAGACCGCACGTATGGAATCTTCAACATCGTGCCGCGAAGCGGTTTCGAGCGGGACAATCAGGCGGAGCTCGTCACCAGCTTCGGGAACTGGTATCAAACAAACGATCAACTCAACTTCGGCGGCCACACCCAGCGTTTCGCTTACTATGCCAGCCTAAATGCGAATCGCAGCAACTATGGTCTGCAGACCCCGATCGGCCAGGTTGTTCATGACGCAGAGAACGGTTACGGAGGCTTCGCGTCCTTTATTTTTAATCCGAATCCGAAGGACCAGTTTCGTATAGTCGCTTCCTTGCGACAGGATTTTTACCAAATCCCCAT
>PKWH01000255.1:0-7184 GCA_003131985.1 Acidobacteriota bacterium
ACGCCGGCGCTCCTCCTCATCGGCATTGCCTTCGCCCTGTTGATGGGATTGATCGGTGGGGTTCCTCCAGCTATCCGTGCCGCGCGGCGCCCGGTAGCCCTGGCCCTTCGAGAGCTTTAACCCGCGCAACCGTCCAGTGGGGCTTTGCATCATAGTTTCAAAAAATAAAACAGGAACTTTTTCTCTTTGGGCGGGAATAACGATATGCTCAAAGCGCGCTTAAAAATGAGATTATAAAGGTGAGCATGACACCGGAAACCACCAGGACGAAAATTTCGACTCTCGCTGTTTTGTTTCTTGCAGGAGTATTTACTCTGGGTTTGGCGGCCTGCGGTGGAGGCAACAGTGGCACTGCCACCGTTACTTCGATCGCGATTTCGCCCACAGCGGCGACCGTTGATTTCAATACCCCGATCGACATCACCGCGCAGGTCAATCTCTCAAACAACACCGACACGACGAATACCACGGTAACCTTCCAAGTAAATGGCATCGGAGGCGGTAACGCCTCGATCGGCACGATCGTGAATTCTCCGGATGACAGCCAGGTCGGCATATACACCGCTCCCCATGTGGTTCCTCCCGAGAACAACGGGCAAGTGATGATTACCGCGACAGCGCCGCAGGTTCCTTCGAATTCGACCGATACCAACATCGTGACGTCAAATACCGCTATCATCACGGTCGGTGCGGGGCTGGGGCTCACGATAACGCCGACGAGCGCGAGTGTTGGGGCCGGAGGCACGTTTCAGTTTTCCGCTCTGCTCAATAATGTGGCTGATCCAAACGCGACTTGGTCGGTAAGCTCCACGGCCACTTGCGACAACTGCATCGGTTCGATTAATCGAACCACCGGTCTCTACACCGCTCCTCCCTCTCCTCCTCCCGGTGCTACTGTCACAGTCATGGCGCAGGATGCGACCGTCACTCCAACACAAATGGCGACGGCAACGGTCACCATAGCGTTTTCAGACCAATCGCTGAACGGACCGTTCGCGTTCTACTATTCAGGAGACGATCAGTCTGGCTTCATGGCAGCCGCCGGCAGTTTTTTCTCAGACGGCCAGGGTCACATTCAAAGTGGAATCGAGGACGTTGACAGCTTCTCGAACGGAGGCCGGGTACAGTTCCAAATTTCCGGAACGTACTCAGTTGGCACGGACGGCCGCACGCTCCTCAAATTGAATCAAGGATTACCGGGTGCAGCCACTTGGCAGTTTGCGCTCACGTCGAATCAGCATGCCCTTATGATTCGTTTTGACCGCAGTATCACGGGCAGCGGCACGATCGACCAGCAGAATCTGGACGATATCTCAAGTCTTCCCAGCATTACCGGCCCATACGTATTCAGCGTTTTCGGCGCGGATCTTTCGTTCTCCCCGATGGGAATTGCCGGCAAATTCTCCACAAACGGCAGCGCAGTCCAGACTGCAAATGCCGTCGTGGACCTCAACGATAATGGCGTCGTGAAGCAGGCCGATCCATTAGTCAGCGGTGCCTACTCGCTGGACAGCACGGAGCCCGACACAGGCCGCGGCACAATAACTCTGACGAGCAGTATGACCGGCCAGCATCAATATGCATTCTATATTGTGGACGCAACGCATCTTTATCTCGTCGAAGTTGACAACAATGACTACCTGGCGGGGAATATGTACAGTGGGTCGGCCACATCAGGAAACCTCGCTGCGGCTAACTACGTGTTCACCGCCGGGGGCAATTCGGCAACTGGCGCTTATGCTTCCGGCGGTGTCTTTGTCTCGGCTGGGAACAGCAACGGCTCCGGCGGCACCATCAGTGGAGGCGCATTCGACAGCAACAATGCGGGTACAGTCACACCAGATACGACTTTAGGTTCTTGCGCTTTCACCGCGGATTCAACCGGCCGCATCGTCCTCGGTCTAAATCTCGCCAGCGGAACATGTCCTAGTTCCAGCAGCATTCAATTCGCGTTGTACCAGACGGCGCAAGCAGCTTCGACAACCGTTGAGCCCGCCGCTGTGATGCTCGAACTCGATTCCACCGCCGTGGCGTCCGGTTCAGCCTATCTGCAGAACAGCGCCACCGAGTTCACCACGGGTAGTTTTGCATTGAATCTCGCCGGCCAGGGAATTTTTCACAATCAGCCGAGCTCCGTTCAGCAGGACGTTGAAGGACAAGTCACTTTGAATGTGGCGGCGATTTCCAGCGGAAATCTCGATATCAATGATTTTAATGCCGGCATCCAGACGGACCCGATTAGCACCACCGATAGTTCAGTCGCCGCCCCGGCCCCGAATGGCCGAGGAACCGCTGTGCTCGTGGCGACAAATCCGGATGTCAGTTACAACCTTGTCTACTACGTGATCGACGACAACACGGCGCTACTGTTCGATTCGGACACCAATCGCGTGCTGATTGGCACCATCGCGAGGCAGTTCTAGATCGGTCAGGCCGAAGGCTGCTGCCCTGACCACCGGACCGTATCCGGCCACCGGAAATAGCAAGTTTCTTCGGTGGCCGGTCTAGCGCCGTAATAGTTGTTACCCGTGCTTTGGTCCCACCAGGGGCGAACTCTTGCCCCATTGTCCGGCGAACACGAAGGAATCGAGCGGTTTGCGCTGCCGTGGAGCGAGTTCGCGCTTGCGCATTTCATCCGGCAAGGACGCAGGATCGCCCGCATAACCCAGCGCTATCCCTGCGACAGCTTCGTAGTCCGCGGGAATATTGAATAGTTTTCGCGCTTTTTCCGGATCGATTCCCGCCATTTGGTGAACGGAAAGACCGAGCGCCTCCGCCTGAAGATTTAGACTCGCGACAGCTTGGCCAACGTCGTGGAAAGCGTGGCGGTTCGGTTTTCCATCGTCAAAGGTGAGCTTTGCCACGCTAAGCGCCAGAACTGCCGCTTGCTTTGCCCAACCTTGATTAAATTCGACAAAGGTATCGAGGATGCGATTGTAATTTTCCAGGTCGCCCTTTGCGCCGACGATGAAATACCAAGGTTGCGCGTTGTACGACGAAGGAGCCCACCTCGCGGCCTCAAACAAGCTGCGAAGTTTCTCCGACTCGACCGGCCGTGCGTCAAATGCTCGCGGACTCCAGCGATGCCTAATCAAATCATGAATCGGCGCACTCGTTTCGGCCGGTTTTTTCACTGAACTCATGCTTCCTCCTCACCACATTTTCGTTTTGGTATCGTCTTACTACGGCGCTGCTTCGCGTTCTTAATTTCTAAAGCAATTTCCTTTTAAGCTTTCGCCCGCGAGTGATCCACCGAGTACGGTCCTGCGCCGTTTGTGGCCAGGATCACCAGACCGCCCATGATCGCGACGTTCTTCAGAAAATTGATCATATTCTGCTGTTGCTCTACGCCTTGCATGGCCCAGAAGTTATGGAAAAAGAACGTGACCGGGATTAGGTACAGAAACAGAATCCACGCTGCAATCTTGGTCTGGAAGCCGGCGATAATCGCGAGCCCACAAGCAAGTTCAATCACGGCGGCACACGCGATAGCGACACCCGCCATCGGCAAGCCTTTGGACGCCGAATATCCCACCATCTGCGAATACCCGCCGATCTTGAAAAATCCGCTGACCAAAAACAGAACGCTCATAAGGATTCGGCCCGCCAACGGTGTAAAGCTACTCGATGAATCGCTCATTTACATCTCCTTTTTCAAGTGGATTTACGCGAGATCGAAAAGCAGAACTTCCGACGGTGTGGCAGCTTCGACGCGCACTTCGGATTCTTCCGAAATGGCGGCGCCGTCTCCTGCTTTTAGTTTCGTTCCATTCACAGCGACCGTTCCGTGTGAAACCTGCATCCATGCAGAACGGCCTGCTCCTAACAAATGTTTGGCTTGCTCGCCTTCGTCCAGACGGGCGATGTAAAGATTTGCGTCCTGGTGAATGTTGACGGGCGCTTCCGGACCCGCGACCAGATGAAACTTTCCTCTCAAGTCCTTATCCGGAAATGTGAGTTGCTCGTACTGCGGCTTCAGATTCTTGCGGTCCGGCACAATCCATATCTGTAATAAATGTGTGGAATCCTTCGGAGATGGATTGAATTCGCTATGCAGGATGCCCGAGCCCGCGGTCATATGTTGCAATTCGCCGGGACGGATCACCGCGCCGGTGCCCATGCTGTCGCGGTGTTCCAGCGCTCCATCCAGAATCCACGTCAGAATCTCCATGTCGCGATGCGGATGCATGCCGAACCCTTGACCGGGCGCGATGATATCCTCATTCAATACACGCAGCGACCGGAATTGCATATGCTCCGGATCGTAATACTGATCGAACGAAAATGTGAATCGGCTGTCCAGCCACGAGAGCTTATTGTGGCCGCGCTCATTACTGGCTCTCACTTGAATCATGTCTTTTCTCCCTCTTGGTTTTTTCCGAACCTGATTTCCCGCCGCGTCCCAACTTGCGGCACAGTCGGCGCAGGTCTTCTTGTTCGTTCGGTCCTAATTGGCTCATTTCCTTCAAAATCATTTTCGCGTGCTCCGGGAAAACGCGTTTGATCAACCGCAGCCCCTTCGGAGTGAGATGTATCACGATCGTGCGGCGATCTTCCGTTTGCCGCTCCCGGCGCACTAATCCGTGTTTTTCCAGATTGTCTATCACCAGCGTTATATTTCCCCCGCTTCGCAGCAGCTTTTCGCCCAGCGTGCATTGGGACATAGGACCCAAGTGCAGCAGCGCTTCCATCACTCCGAACTGCCCCACAGTCAAGCCCTCCCCTTCGAGCTGCACGGTAAGCCTGGCTTGAACCGAGTTCGTAGCACGCGCGAGATTGATGAAAGCGCTGAGCGCGCGCTTTGTTTCCGCCGATCCTTCAAAGTGAGTTGGCAAAGTCGTTTGACCTAGAATCGTTTGATATCAAAGCATCAGATGCAGGACGATTCGTCCGGGATTCAGCCTCGCAAAGGCTTAGGGTTTTTGCGTGGGCCGCAGCAGAATCTCGCTGATAAAGCTTTGCGGCGACTGCGTGACGATAGCCTCTACCGCATGAGCTATGTCTTCTGCTTGCAGCATCTTACGGACATCTTTTCCCGCGTGTGGCGAAAAGTCCGTCGCCACCGTTCCAGGGCAAATCGCGCTGACTCTTATCCCGTATTGCCGAAGGTCCTCCGCCATGCATTCAGTCAACCCAAGAAGTCCCCACTTCGAGGCGCAGTATATGCCCCCGCCGGCGAAGGCATTCTTGCCGGCCAATGACGCAATATTGATAATGTGGCCGCTTCGGCGCTCGATCATTCCTGGTGCTACAGCCTTGCCAAGCAGGAACACCGCCTTCAGATTGGTGTCTAACACTGCATCCCAATCTGACTCAGCCGCTCCCTGGAAAGGACCAAAGTATCCGATGCCTGCATTGTTCACCAGGACGTCGATCGCACCGAGAGATTGCTCCGTTTTCTGCACCAGCTTCCCAATATCACTCGAACGCGTAACATCAGCCGCGGTCACTACGACGCGTGCGCCTTCCCCTTGTAGCTCAGCCGCCGCGCTTTCGAGCTTTTCCGCATGCCGAGAACACAAGCTGAGCTTCGCTCCCAGGCGGCCGAGACTCCGCGCAACGGCCAGCCCGATTCCCCGGCTGCCGCCAGTGACGAGTGCGACTTTACCGTTCAATGGTTTTTCCATGGCTGTCAGCGCGCTCCAGCGAGGCGACTTTTTACCAAGATGTAACATCATAACATCGAGGTGGTGGGGTGCACGGACGTCTGGAATACCCGCAAATCGAGAGCCACAGGTCGATTCACCTTGCGTGCTTGAATCGCTTTCCCTATAATCCCGTGGATTCCGTTTACCCCGTTCTTCTAAACGGGTGGCAGCATAATCTATCCAAATGAATTTGGTCCAGGAGGCAGGGAACAACATGCGAAAGTCTTTTGCCATGATAGGAGCATTCCTCACCGTCATCGGAATGCTTTGTCTTTTCGTGCGGCCTGCCGCGGCCCAAGGCCAGCAGGATCAAAATAAGCCTGTTCCCTATACCATGCCGGAATATAACGGTTTCCAGGCCTGTCATGCGGAAACCAACGGGCAAATGCGCGTTAAATGCCTCGACGACTTCGTGGCGAAGTTCCCGAATTCTTCTTTGATGCCTTATGTCCTTCAGCTCTACTATACGACTTACAACGAGCTTAAGAATTTTCCGAAAACCGTCGATTACGCCGATAAGCTCGTCGCTCTCGGAGACAAGGTAGACGCAGGAACGCGCTTGCAGGCTCTCTACGCGCGTTCGCTCGCATTCAACTACGCGTTTAGCGACAAAGCTGCCGACCCAGACCAACTCAACAAGGCCCGCGCGGCCGCTCTGGAAGGTTTGAAGCTCCTCAATGGCATCACCAAACCGGCAACTCCTCCCATGACCGACGATCAGTTTGCGGAACAGAAAAAGGTACCCACCATTCTGTTCAACTACACCGCCGGATCGGCGTCGTACACGCTGAAGGATTACCCCAGCGCCATTCAGTACTTCAAGGCGGCTCTAGCCGTGAATCCGACTGACGCGATAACAAACTACCGCCTGGGACTCGCTTATCTGCAATCGACTCCTGCCCAGTCTCTCGATGGCTTTTGGTACCTGGCGCGCGCCATAGACCAGAAAATTCCCGACGATGCGAAAGTCAAAGACTACCTCGACAAGCAAATTCTGGGGTACGAGCAACCAGGATGCGACTCTATGGCGGATGCGCAGTTGGCAGAGTTGCTTCAGTTGGCGGCGAATTCTCCCGACCGGCCGTCAACCTACACGATTCCTAGCGCCGACGATCTGAAGAAAATACAAACATCCAGCAACATTTTGACCGTTCTGTCGGATCTCAAGGGCGGCGGCGACAAAGCCAAGATGACGTGGTTGGCCATTTGTGGCGCCGAGTTCCAGGATACCTACGGAAAGATAATCGATGTGACTCCTGGAACTGATTCTGTGGAGTTGCATTTTTTCACCGGCGCCACGCCCGAGGAAATTGAAAAGGCTACGGAGGCCAACCTCGATGTGAAGGTTGTTGGCCAGCCCGAAGCGACCCGTTTGCAGAAGGATGATATCGTGCGCTTCAGCGGCACGCTGGTGAGCTACGATCCTGATCCGGCTTTCATGCTGCACTGGGACAAGGCGAAAATAAATCCCGAAGATATTCCAGCCGAAAAGGGCAAGCACACTCCCCACAAGGCCGCGCCGAAAACTCCGGGCAA
>PKWH01000255.1:7206-10939 GCA_003131985.1 Acidobacteriota bacterium
TTGCGGTGAATTCCCAGCGCTTTGGCAGCGCGGGATTGGTTTCCGTGAAGCCGTTCCAGCACCCGCTTGATGAATTTTTTTTCGAATTCCGTAACCGCTTCTTCGAGTAGGATGCCTCGCTCGACCATCATTCCTACCAGCGATTCCAATTGATCTTTCACGATTGCACGCTCCGCAGTCATACCCGGGCGAAGGTATCTTACTTTCCGTCGAGTGAGTGGCCGGTAATCTGCTGAAACGCTTCTCGATACTTCTGCTGTGTTCCGGTGACAACTTCCGGCGGCAGAGCCGGGGCGGGAGGCTGCTTATTCCAGCCGATCCGTTCCAGATAGTCGCGAACGTACTGCTTGTCGTAGGATGGCTGAGTTTTTCCAGGTGCATATTGGTCGGCGGGCCAGAAGCGCGAGGAGTCAGGGGTAAGCGCTTCGTCGATCCAAATCATGTCGTTGCCGATCATGCCGAATTCGAATTTCGTGTCAGCGATGATGATCCCGCGTGCCGCAGCGTGTTCAGAGGCAAGGCGATAGATTTTCAAGCTGGTCTCGCGCAGGCGTTCTGCGAGCGGGCGGCCAATGCGAGAGATGGTTTCCTCGAAAGAGATATTCTCATCGTGCCCGCTGGTGGCCTTTGTCGAAGGAGTAAAAATCGGCTCCGGCAACCGATCCGATTCACGCAGGCCTGCAGGGAGCTCGATGCCGCAGATTCTCCCGCTCTTCTGATAGTCCTTCCAGCCTGAACCGGAAATATAGCCTCGCACGACGCACTCGATCGGAATCGGCTCGGTCCGCCGCACCAACATTGCGCGGCCCTCCAGCGAACTCTTGAACGGTGCCAGCTCGCCGCCAAAATTCTCTGCCGTAAGAACGTGATTCGGGACCACGTCCGCGAGCCTGTTGAACCAGAAAAGTGACAATTGCGTCAGCACGCGTCCCTTATCGGGAATCGGCGTTGGCAACACCACGTCAAAAGCCGAAAGGCGATCGGTGGCTACGATGAGCAGGCGGTCGCCCAGCTCGTAAATATCGCGAACCTTGCCTCGTGCCCGAAGCTTCAGGCCCGGAAAATCCGTTTGTGAAATGACGGCGCTCATTTGTGGAGAAGACACGGGATATTTTTCCTCACTGGAGGCGGGTATTCTAGCTCAGTCGGAGTGGATGTCAACGCCTAAGAATTTATTTCTAAGCGATGATCGATCGAATGAATTCGACGACGGTTTCGCGATTGCCTCGCGAACCGGCTTAGTGGCGCCATGGCGGCGAAGAACAATCCGGCGTTAAGCCGCGTTGCTGGCGGCTTTAGGCGCGGCTGCGGAGGCGGCGTCTTCCCACTTAACGGAAACCAGCTTTGAGACGCCGGGTTCCTGCATCGTCACGCCGTAGAGCACCGAGCCCATCTCCATGGTCTTGCGATTGTGGGTCACCACGATGAACTGCGTTTGCGCGCACATCTCCGCGAGCATTTTGTTGAAACGGCCGACATTGGCCTCGTCGAGCGGCGCGTCCACTTCGTCCAGGATGCAGAACGGGCTGGGCTGGTAGCGGAACACCGCAATGAGCAACGCCAGAGCAGTAAGCGCTTTTTCGCCGCCGGAGAGCAGAAGAATATTTTGCAGCCGCTTTCCTGGCGGTTGCGCCGCAATGTCGATTCCGGCTTCGCCCGAGCTGTCCGGTTCGCTGAGCCGCATTTCGCCGTGTCCGCCGCCAAACAACGACTGAAACGCGATCGCGAAATGCGCGTTGATGAAGTTGAACGCTTCTTCGAACTTTTGCCGCGACACCTGATCCAGCTCCGTGATGGTGAGCCGCGTGTTCTCGATGGCGGCCACCAGGTCGTCGCGCTCGCGACGCAAGAAGCCCTCGCGCTGCTCGCATTCCTGAAACTCTTCGAGCGCCATCATGTTCACCGGTCCCATGGCGTCCACGCGAGCTTTCATCTCGTTATAATTCGTCTCCGCCGTCACCAAGTCTTCGCCGATAAGCAATTGCGCTTCTTGCGCCATCAGATCTTCCGGCTGTGCGTTTAGCTCGGCCACGCATGTCTGGCGCAGGTAGTCGCGGTCCGCGTCGTTGCGCGCCTTTTCGATTTGCCGCTGGCTGCGCTCGGCGCGAAGCTCGTCGAGAGACTGGCGCTTGCCTCGCACGGATTCTTCCAACTGGGTTGTGCGCGCGCGCGCCGTTTCCCATTCCTTCTCCAGCGTGTCCTTTTGTTCTTCCAGCCGGGATTTCTCTTTGCGCAAATCCTCGGCCTGCAGCGAGAGCTGGCCGCAGGAAGATTCCAACTCGGATTTCTCCTGATACATGCCCTTCTGCTGCTGGCGCAAAGACAACAAACGCTCCTCAGCGATACTGATTTCCTCTGAGACCTTTTGTCCGGCAGCCTCGGCGCTAGTCAAGCGCTCGGTCATAGTGGCCAGTTCTTCGCGTCCCGTGCCCAACCGTTCCTGCAAAGCCTGGAAAACGTGGCGCATGCGCAGAAGTCTCTCGGAAGATTCAGAACTCTCCGTCTCCGCAGCAGCTCGCGATCGGACAGCTTCCGCGTGTTGACGCCGGGACTGTTCCACGCGCAACCGCGCTGCTTCCGCTTCGGAGTTCAGACGGCTAATTTCTTCGCGTTCGGCGGAAAGTTGAAGTTCGATTCTCTGCAACTCTGTGCGCGCCTGGTCGAGAAGATGGGTTGCCGCAACCAGGGATTTTTCCGCTTCCACGTGCTGCGAGTTCGCCAAAGCTACCGCAGACTCGCCGGCGGAGATTTCGTGCCCGAGTTGAACGAGCTGCTCTTGTTGCTCCTGCGAGATTCGCTCCAGGCGCGCTGCCTCAGCCTCATGCTGCCGAAGTTCGCGCTTCAACGCCAACGGTCCTGCTTCACCTGCGCGCCCGCCGGAAACGATGCGCCCATGGTAGCAAGTGCCGTCCAGCGTCAAATAATAGCTATGCGGATTTTCATGCGCTAATTGTTCGGCGACAGCAGACTCAACCAGATACGCTGTGCGAAGCTTGGTGAGAAAATGCTTCGCGGTCGGCCCCAGCGGATCGCGAAATTCAACGAGCCGATCAAGTCTAGCCACCACGCCAGGCGCCAAGGGAAGGGAACCGTCCGCTTCGTGCGTCTGAATATCCAGATTCACCTGCGAATCGACGAAGAAAGTTGCGCGCCCGCCCATTTCATTGCGCAGCAGCGCGATCCCAGCTCGCGCGTGATCGAAGGACTCGACCACAATGTATTCGAGTTCATCCCGCAGGAATTGCTCCACGGCGCTTTCATATTTTTCTTGCACTTCCGCGTAATCGGCGAGCAACCCAATCGCTCGGAAGCTACCGTCAGACGAAGCTGGATTATCCTGTGGATTCACGCTGAACAGTTTCTGCACCGCATCGGCTGTGTAAGCGCGGTCGCTGAGGATCTGCTCGATCGACGTCCGGCGCGCCCGTTCTGCCGACAGGCTTTCGCGGGTTCCTTCAAGTCGCTTTCCGGCTTCACGCTGGCTATCCCGAAGTTCCGCGAGCCGTGCCTGCGAATCGTGAACGGCATTGCCGAATTCCCAGGCCTGCATTTGCGCTTGTTGAAATGCGCCTTCCGCCGCCGCAACTCTTTCTTTCAATCCGGCGCACTCCTCTTCGATGGCTCGCAGCGCAATGCCGCGCTGTTCTTCCGCGGCTGCGTGTCGAGCGGCTGCTTCCTCGGCCTGCAACGATTCCGCTTGCTCGCGCGCTGATTCTTCCACCAAACGCGCCGC
>PKWH01000032.1 GCA_003131985.1 Acidobacteriota bacterium
AGAAACTCGTCGTAAATCTTCTCCGACACAATCGCGCGCGAACAAGCCGAGCACTTCTGCCCCTGAAATCCAAACGCAGAAAGCGCCACGCCTTCCACCGCCGCGTCTAGGTCCGCTTCTTCGTCCACCACAATCGCGTCTTTGCCGCCCATTTCGAGCACCGTGCGCTTAATCCACTTCTGTCCCGGCTGCGTCTTTGACGCTTGCTCGCTGATCCTTAACCCCGCTTCCTTCGATCCGGTGAACGCGATGAACCGCGTCTTCGGATTCGTTACCAGCGCTTCCCCCGCGGTTCCGCCGGGCCCGGTGAAAAAGCTCACTACTTCGCGCGGCACTCCCGCCTCGAACAAAATATCGATGAAGATGGCCGCAATTGTCGGCGAATCGCTCGACGGTTTCACGATCGCCGTGTTTCCAGCGACGATCGCCGCCGCCGTCATGCCGCCCATAATCGCCGCCGCAAAATTCCACGGCGGAATAATCACGCCCACGCCCAGCGGAATGTACTTCATGTAATTTTTCTCGCCGCGCATCGGAGTCAGCTTCTGCGGCTCGCCCAGACGCATCATTTCGCGCCCGTAGTATTCGCAAAAATCGATCAGCTCGGCGATGTCCGCATCCGCTTCCGGCCAACTCTTTCCCACCTCGTAACACAACCAAGCATCCAGCTCGTATCTACGCTTATGCAAAACGTCCACCGCGCGATACAGACACGCCACGCGCTCCGCCACCGGCACTCGCCGCCATTTCTCAAACGCGCGGTCCGCCGCCTCCACCGCTTGATTGGCCATCTCCACGCTGGCCTTCTGAAAAATTCCAATCACTTCTTCCGGATGCGATGGATTGAACGACTTGATCTTGTCCGTCGTCGTAATCTTTTTTCCGTCAATCACCAGCGGATACTCGCGCCCGAACATCGCCTTCACCTGCCGCAGCGCGTCTTCCATAGCCTTGCGATTTTCCGGCTTGCTGAAATCAATGAACGCCTCGTTCTGAAACTCTCCGCGTGCCAGCGTTGTTTGCGGCGTTGCCGTCGATGTCATAGCTCGCTCCTCCCCAAAATAATCTTGCGCTGATTTGTCCTTTCATTGTATCGCGCCGTCGACCGTGCCGACAACACCGCTCCGCCGACTTCCACGGCGAGCGAATTACAGGCATTAGCGTGAAAGTGTTTTGACTTGCCTTATGGCGCAACCTAAGATGTGCGCCAGATGCCGGACTCCTCGTCTCTGATCGGCCAAACCATCTCGCACTACCGCGTCATTGAGAAACTCGGCGGCGGCGGTATGGGCGTAGTGTACAAGGCCGAGGACACCAAGCTCCGCCGCTTCGTCGCTCTGAAATTCCTCCCTGAAGGGTTCGCGCCGGACTCACAAGCGCTCACCCGCTTCGATCGCGAAGCACAGGCCGCTTCCGCCCTGAACCATTCCAACATCTGCACCATCTACGAAATAGGCGAGCACAATGGCCAGCCGTTTATTGCCATGGAATGCCTCGAAGGGCAGACCCTGAAGCAACGCATTTCCAGCAAACCGCTGCTGCCCGAGCAAGTGCTGGAATTTGGAGTTGAGATTGCGGACGCACTGGATGCCGCGCACGCCAAAGGAATCGTCCACCGCGACATCAAGCCTGCCAACATTTTCGTCACCGAGCGAGGGCACGCCAAAATTTTGGATTTCGGGCTAGCCAAGCTGACACCGGCTGGCGGCACCGTGAATGTTTCGGCGATGCCGACAGTGAGCGAGCTAGAACAGCTCACTCGGCCGGGAACAGCGGTTGGCACCATTTCGTACATGTCACCCGAACAGGTCCGGGGCGAAGAGCTTGATGGCCGCACGGATTTGTTTTCATTTGGCGTAGTGCTGTACGAGATGGTGACCGGCGTTTTGCCTTTCCGCGGCGAGACTCTCGGCGTAATTGCGAACGCGATTCTGAATCAGCGTCCGGTTGCGCCGGTGCGGCTGAGTCCCGACGTTCCTCCAAAGCTCGAAGAAGTCATCAACAAGGCGCTGGAAAAAGACAAGAAACTGCGTTACCAGAGCGCCGCCGATATTCGCACGGATTTGCAGCGCCTGAAGCGTGATTCGAGCGCTCCGGTTGCAGTCGCGGAGTGCGATTCAGATTTGGGACGTGGAGCCACTGCGGCAGCAGAAGTGGAGGCGAAGTCCGTCGCAAAATCCGCTCGATTTCGCTGGGCGGCTTCGGGTGGAGCAATTGTCGTGGTCGTGGGACTGGCCGTGGGCAGTTGGTTGCTCTTCTCACGCAAAGCCCACGCGCTGACGGACAAAGACACCATCGTCCTCGCAGACTTCACCAACACCACTGGCGACCCGGTCTTCGACGGCACGCTGCGCCAGGGGCTCGCCATCCAGCTTGAGCAATCGCCCTTTCTGAAAATCATGGACGACGAGCAGGTGCAGCAGGACCTGCGATTGATGAGCCTGCCTGCCGGCGAGCGCATCACAAACCAGATCGCGCATGACATCTGCGTGCGAGAAGGAGTTGCGGCTACGATAGACGGCTCCATCGAGAGCCTGGGTAAGGACTACGTCATCACACTCCAGGCAATCACGTGCCAGGGTGGCGCGACACTGGCTCGGGAACAGATTCAAGCGGGCGACAAAGAGCACGTGTTGAACGCGTTGGGAACCGCCGCCACAGCCATGCGGGCCAAGCTGGGAGAGTCGCTCAACTCGATCCAGAAGTTGAATCGTCCGCTCGAACAAGCCACCACTCCGTCGCTGGAAGCTCTCCAGAACT
>PKWH01000038.1 GCA_003131985.1 Acidobacteriota bacterium
ACTTCCTTAATGTGATTGATATTTACGAGATAGGAGCGGTGCGGGCGCCAAAAGCGATCGGAATCGAGCGAGTCACCTAGCTCTTCAATGGTGCGATAGTTTGAGACGCCTTCGAAGTCGCGAGCGAAAATAGTGATGGTCCCATCTTGGATGGCAGCGTAGATCATGTCTTCCGCGTCCACCAGGAACATGCGCGCTTGCGATTTCACGAGCAGCTTTACGGGCTGCGAAGATTTCGGCGGCGGAGAGGACAACTGCCCTACGAGGTTTTCCAGCCTTTCCACCGGCGACGCGTGAGCTTCCACCATTTTTTTCGCGCGCTGGACGGCTTTCGCAATACGGGATTTGTCAAACGGCTTCAGGACGTAGTCAACCGCATTCACTTCAAAGGCCTGGATCGCGTAATTGTCGAAGGCGGTGGCGAAAACAATTTGAGGGATGCGCAGTTTGCGTTCCACAAGCTTTTTGATCACACCAAAACCGTCGAGACCAGGCATCTGGACGTCAAGAAACACCAGATCGGGCTCGTGTTCCTTGATGAGTGCGACGGCTTCTAGGCCATTCTTTCCCTGAGCGATTACGTTAATGTCGGGGAAACCTTTCAGCAGATAGATAAGCTCGTCTCGCGCGGGCCGCTCGTCGTCGACGATGACTGTATTTATGAGCATGATTCGCTGCGTCAGTATATGCAACCGGAACAGGCGCGGCAAGAAAACGCTCATCGAGACGCGCAAACAGTCTCACTGTAGAATGGCGATGCCGTGTTTTTACGGCGGGAGATTGCGTGGCTAAGCGGAAAGCATTGGCAAAAGTTCTGAGCAGCAAAATCGTCTTCAAGGGACGCGTTTTCGGCGTTCGGCGGGAGAGAGTGATCGAGCCCGGAGGAGTGGAAGCGACGCGCGAGATTGTCACGCATCCCGGTTCGGTAGTTGTCCTGCCGGTGTTTGCAGACGGGCGCATCCTGATGATCCGCCAATACCGGCATTCGGTGCGGCAATACCTTTGGGAGCTCGTAGCGGGTAGCAAGGATCCAGGTGAGAGCTTTCAGGAGGGCGCACGCCGCGAATTGCATGAAGAGACTGGATACACGGCTCGGCGGATGCGGAAACTGCTCGATTTGTTTCCCACGCCTGGATTTGTCAGCGAGAACATGGTCATCTTTCTCGCGGAGGGATTGAAGTTGGGAACAGCGCATCCTGAGGCGGACGAGAAAATCGAACTGCGGATTTTCAGTTTGCGCGAAATTAAAGATTGGATACGCGCGGGGAAAATTCGCGATGCGAAGTCGGTGGCGGGAATTTTATATTATGCGCATTGTTTCCGTGGAAGGCGAGCCGTCAGAAAGTAGTTAGCGTGTTCGGAGCGGTCCGAAGATTTGCACAACAGAAGCACAATGAGTATCTCCCGCCTGCATCACGCAACTAGCCCGCGTTACGCCGGGCACAGCATGCTGTTCCCCTACAAAGATGGTTTCCCGCCGGCCCGCGTGACCTGCTCTTCGGGACAAGTGTCGATTAGGTACGGAAATCGTGGCTCGAACCGCTCGCATGTCTTCGACTGCTAAGCTTATAGCAGGTGGAGGTCATATGCCAGACGCAGGAATTTATAAGAAACTTTATCAGTTTTTGAAATGGTCTAGCCTTGTAGCTCTAGTGCTGACGCTAATTCTCGTTTTGCGCAAATCACCGGCTCCGAATATTCCTTACGATGCGAACGCAGCAGCTAGAGCCGAGCAGAAATTCCAAGCGGCAGACCAGGCCAAGGCTGTCGGCCAGCCCAGTCAAGTTCAGCTCGATCGCAGCGAACTCAATTCTTATTTGGCGCAGAACTTACAGCTCGAGGGCCAGCCAGCCACGAACCCAGCCTCGCCACCGGCAGCAGGTGGCAATAGCGTCCAAGCCGCGAGTAGTGCAGGCGCTTCCAAAGCCGATCCTGCAGCCGCGCTTTCAGGTAGCGACGACGCGACTTTGGAGCAGGTGCAATCAACAGTGAAAGACGTGAAAGTTGATATGGACGGCGACCTGGTGAAGGCCTACGTGATTTTCGACTATCACGGGAAGGATTTATCGCTCGAACTCGATGGACATCTGACTTCGGATAACGGTTACATAAAATTTGAACCTGTGGCGGGGAAACTCGGATCGATGCCGCTGCCGCAATCAACGCTGCAAGCGGCTGTGGACAAAATGATGTCGTCGCCAGAAAATCGTGAAAAGCTGAAATTGCCGGCGGACATCAGCGACATTCAGATCCAGGATGGCCAAGCTGTGGTGAAGTATAAATAGCGCGCCCGAACTCTCTCCAGATCAGTTTGATTGATTCCGCCCGCGAATGGCCGCTAGCGTAGCTAGAGCCTGCTGCGCAATCTGCGGCGACATTCCATCCACGCCGCGTGCGTAACGCGCTACGTCAGGCAAATCTTCCGAGTTCCCGGTTAGATAGAGTGCCCGCAGTGCTTCCCAGACCATGCCCTCGCTCGGCAAGAGCGAAAGAACCGGCTGGGACGCGGTTACGCTTGATCCGTTTGCGGCAAGCCAACGGTCCAGAGTGCCCGGAACATTCGAGCGCATTTCCCTCTTCCCTGCCGACGACTCGATATGCGCCACCATCGTTCCGGGATTCACCACGTCTCCGGCCTTCAGCCGAGTATCAAGCTTTCCCTCGAAGGGCGAGTTAAGTTCGAAGGGTCTGAGCATTGCGACGATTTGCGCGTGGCCGGAATCGTCCTTGAAACGCACGAGCGAGAGCGCTGCGTTGCGCCGGACCATCGGGTTTTGGTCACCGAGTAGCTGCAGAAGCGTGCGATGAAAATCTTCAGACGAATTATCCTGGCCCATCACCCATGCATCGGTGACACGGATTTCGTCCACGGGATCGCCCGCGAGTTGGATGATTTGGGGATACCACTTGCGCGCCGACGGATCGCGAGTTTCTATGCGCGTTTCGAGCTGAGCCAGTGCATGCTGGATGTCTCGCGGGTGCGAATGGTCCGCCAGCGCTTTTGATACCTGTTCATCGTTCATGGGGCGTCCGAACCAGGTAGCGTTCCAGAACAAGAACGGCATGAGCACGAAAAGCAGCGCGATGGCGAGGATTCCGAGCGCCCAGCGGCCTCCGAAGGAAGATTGTGGTTTTGGAGTTTCCGGCATGCGACGTTCAGTTTACAGCAACGCGCACAGTAGAGGCAGGCTCATCTGCGAAACCGCCGGAGCGCCAATCGGCGTGTAAGCAATGTACAAGAGCCAATAAATGATCACGCCTGTGACTGAAACGTAGAGCCAAATGGGATAGGTCCAATGCGCGATGCGGCGATGGCTGCTGAATCGTTCGCTCAATGCGTAGGCGAGCGTGATGATCACGAGCGGCAGCGTGGTTATCGCGAGAATGGTGTGCGAAACCAGAAGCGTAAAATATACCGGGCGGATCCAGCCCTGTCCCCCGAAACGAATAATACCTGCGTGGACGTGAAAATAAATGTAGAAGCCGAGGAACGTGATCGAGCAGAAAAACGCGCACAACATGGACGCCCGGTGCCAGCGGATTTTTCCGTTGCGAATAAAAGCCAATCCAACAAGGAG
>PKWH01000178.1 GCA_003131985.1 Acidobacteriota bacterium
AATATCGATGCGACTGAGCCCACGGTGGGATCGAGTCCGGCTTCGATGCGGCGCTCGATGCCGCGGAGGAAGGCTTCGGCTGCCGCGACATATTGCTCGCGGGAGAATAAGAGAGTGACGTTGATAGGAATTCCGGCGAAGATCGCTTCCTCGATGGCGGGGAGGCCTTCTTTGGTGCCGGGAATCTTGATAAACAGATTGGAACGCGCGGCCCTGGCGGACAAATCCTTGGCGGCGGCAAGTGTGTCGGCTGTTTCATAAGCCAAGAGTGGCGACACTTCGAGGGAGACCCAACCGTCCACGCCACTGGTGCGGTCGTGGATGGGTCTAAACAGATCGGCGGCTCGAGTGAGATCATCCAGCGCCAGCTCAAAAAAGAGCCCTTCGCCCGATTTGCCTTTTGTCAGCTTTTCGCGAATCGCGGAGTCATAGGCAGTGCCGCTACTGATGGCTTTTTCAAAGATCGTGGGATTGGAAGTGAGTCCAGTGACGGATAGTTCGGCGATATAGCGAGCGAGAGTCCCGCTGTTCAGCAGATCGCGCGTGATGTTGTCAAGCCAAAGGCTCTGGCCCAAATTGTGAAGCAATTGAGTAGCTTTCATTGTGTCACCTCAAAATAAAAATCAAAGCTGAGTTGCTGAAGATTCGTGGCTCTCGCAAACCGAGGCCGGAGGAGCATTATTTCATCGTGACCTGCGGCGCTTGTCCTCGTTGACGCGAGCCTGCCCTTGGAGCTTCGGAGTTTACCACGGAGTCGGCGAATGAACCCGCGGCACGGCATATAACCGAGAAGAAGCTCGAATCCGTTCGCAAATAAAGAGCGGATTTAGTCGGCCGAGGGGACTTCGTCTGGCGTCAGGGTACCCGAGCGCGGGCGTTTGCGTTTCCAGAGATAATCTTTCCGAAGCTTTTCCTGATGCTTCTTCAGCTGACGCTCGATTTCCGCAAACGCCGCTTTGGCACCGGCACGGACATCGGCACCCACTCCGGTCGCATGCAACGTTCCAGTGGGAGTTGTGAGATTCAGTGAGTAGCTGAATTGATGCTCGTGGGGATTTTCTTCGAGCGATCCGTGGAGCAGGACGGAATCCTCAGGGTAGTGTTTCAAAAGCCGGTTTAACTTTTCGGTACGATGGGCCGTTTCGTGTTCGATTGCTTCGCGCAATTCCGGTTCTATATGGCTGTACGTGATTTTCATTCGGGCACCCTATGGTAAATCGCTTAAACAGAGGAAGAAGAGTTCGCATGGAAGACACCTCCAGGATAGCCCTCGGCGCAGTAGGTTGCAACGTGCTACAAGCGATATTTTTAAGCTGACGATGGAAAAGTAGTGAGCCACGTCCAGCGAGATCTGGTGTTTTCACCCGATTGACAGGCGTAAGAAAAGCGTCATACGCTGGAAGCTATTTTATGAGCGCTCCGCGAATGGCAATCGAAAAACCAAGTATTACCGTTCAGCATGCGGGCCTCTTCATCGGGCCAGCCGGGTGGGCTTATAAGGATTGGAACGGCGTGGTGTATCCGACGCCGCGGGTGCGCGGCTTTCATGAAGCAACGTACCTGGCGGAATTCTTCGACACGATCGAAATCAATACTTCTTTTTATCATCCACTGCAAGCAGCTCATGCGGCGCAATGGTTGGGCCGCGTGGCGGCAAACCCGCGGTTTCTGTTCACAGCGAAGCTCTGGCAGAAATTTACGCATGAAGGCGGCACGAACGCCGAAGACGAGAAGGCTGTGCGAGCGGGGTTCGATCTGTTGCGCGGGGCGGACAAACTGGGCGCCGTTTTACTGCAATTCCCTTTTTCTTTTCATTTTGAACGCGACA
Source organism: Acidobacteriota bacterium (assembly GCA_003131985.1). Classification (GTDB taxonomy): domain Bacteria; phylum Acidobacteriota; class Terriglobia; order Acidiferrales; family UBA7541; genus Palsa-295. Next base: position 1,829 of record PKWH01000178.1, read on the forward strand.
ATCTGGCGCGCTTAAAACACATACTCGATTCCTTTCGCGATTACCCGCTGGTGGTGGAGGTGCGGCATTCCTCGTGGGCTACCGGGAAGTTTTATGAACTGCTGCAGGAGCGCGGGGTGGGATTCTGCAACATCGATCAGCCGGTGATTGGGCGGTCCATCGAGCCGAGCGAACAGGTGACCTCGCCGATCGGGTATGTGCGTTTGCATGGGCGCCGGTACGATACGTGGTTCAGCGACGATCCATCCGCGCCCGCCGCAGAGCGATACAACTATCTTTATTCGGAGAAGGAACTGGAGCCGTGGGTTGCGAGGGTGCGAAACGTATCAAAGAACACGCGAACGACATTCGTCATCACGAACAATCATTTCGAGGGGAAAGGTATCGTAAACGCGCTTCAGCTCATTCACTTGCTCGATGGCGGGAAGGTGAAAGTTCCTGAAACACTGCGTCACCATTACCCCCAGCTTGATTCCATCGCCACCGAGCCTTCAAGAGAACCAACACTGTTCCCTATTGCGGCTAAGTAAGGAACGGCTCGGAGGATCCGCGGACGTACTACTACGGTCTTGTGTTGCGCTGGGTGGAACCACAATTCGTACCGGGCAGTTACTTCTTGAAAAGATCCTCGAAGGCTTTGCGCGCGTCGTTGGGGCGTCCAGCGGCTGGAGCTGCGGTCGGCGTGGCGGCAGCATAGTTTACCGGCGATGTATCTTTTTCGACGGTCATGCGCAATTCAAAAAACGTGCAATCGTTCTTCGCGTCTTTTTTCGCGATGCGCTCGGGAATCGGCTGCGTGCATTCAAACTGCTTGCCGGTATCGAAGTGGACGCACTGTTTGCAGGAGTGCATTTCGGCGTGGCAGCGGGGACATTGAGCGGTCGGATCGAAGCCGGGCATCAGCACCGCGCCACAACTGGAACAGCGCGCCCTCATCACAGTTCCCACCATGCGAGGCGTGCGCGGCCCCATCAATTCCTGTTTCGGGCGTGGCTCCGATTTCTGACGCGACTCACCGGCTGGGCGGTCGCCTCTTTCTCTTTTCTTATCCTGGGCATCGCGGTCGCTATAGCCCCTCTGCTTATACTTCCGGTCCATCGGACCTCCTGGGGGTTGCCAAATCATACTCGAAGTAACGGGTTACTTCGGAAAATGAAACTAATCTTGATTCCACGAGCAACAGGGCCGTTCCCTTCCGCAAAACAATCATGAGCCAATCCCATTCTGACGGTTCGCCCAAAATTTAGAGAGACCTTCAAATGGCAGGTCTGGCTGCAGGAATGTTCTCGGTTCGCCCATTTC
>PKWH01000347.1 GCA_003131985.1 Acidobacteriota bacterium
CTTTCGACTTTCCATTTCCAGACGCGGCGCTCGAATTCTTCGCGGCCCAAATCTTGGCGCTTGATTCCTTCCTTGGCGAGCATGCGTTCGACGACGAATTGGGTGGCTATTCCGGCGTGGTCCATGCCGGGGAGCCAGAGGGTGCGTTCGCCGCGCATGCGATGCCAGCGGACGAGCATGTCAATCTGCGTGTGCTCGAGCATGTGGCCGATGTGAATCGAGCCGGTGACGTTTGGCGGGGGAAGCGCGATCGAAAACGTGCGGCCGCTGCCGTCGCCGGAGTTTTCGGCGCGAAATAATTTCTCGTCGAACCAGGCTTTGGCCCAGCGCTCTTCGATTTCCCGCGGCTCGTAAGCCTTTGGTATTTCTCTCGGCATCAGTTCCCTGGAGCTAGATTTACGCAGTCGATTCCAGACGCAAAGAACTCATCAATATTAGGGGCGGATGGTGCGGGCGTCAAATGACACCGTAAATTCATCGGCAAGTCTTCATCGAGGGCCGATTAAGATGTTAAGATTCCCACCCCTTAAGAACGAGGGACAATGGACAAGAAAAACTTTCTGTTCGTGTCTTTGACGGGCTTGATCAGCGACATCGCGTGGCAAATCTCGAAAGAGGGCCACGAGGTACGCTATTTCATTTCCGACAAAAAAGAGCGCGATATCGCCGACGGCTTCGTGGCCAAGTCGAAGGACTGGGAAAAAGACAAAGACTGGGCGGACATCATCATTTTCGACGACACGCTTGGCCAGGGCGAAAAGGCGCAGGCGTTGCGCAAGGAAGGCAAGCTCGTAATTGGGGGAACGGCTTACAGCGACAAACTCGAAGACGACCGCTCGTTTGGCCAGGAAGAATTAAAAAAAGCTGGAGTGAACATCATCCCGTACGGCGAATTCGAATCTTTCGATGACGCCATCGAGCACGTTACGCAGAATCCCAGCCGCTACGTGATCAAACCCAGCGGGGAAGCGCAGAACGTCAAGCGGCGGCTATTCGTGGGGGAAGAAGACGACGGACAGGACGTGATACGGATGCTGGAAGCTTATAAAAAAGCGTTCGCCGACGAGATTAAAGTGTTTCAGTTGCAGCGGCGGATGATCGGCGTCGAAGTCGCAGTCGGCGCATTTTTCAACGGCAAAAGCTTCATCTATCCCATCAACATCAATTTCGAACACAAGAAACTCTTTCCCGGAGATATCGGTCCACCGACCGGTGAGATGGGAACTTCGATGTTCTGGAGCGGGCCGAACCATCTCTTCAATCAGACGCTTTTGAAAATGGAACCCAAGCTGGCCGAAGAAGGCTACGTGGGCTACATCGACGTGAACTGCATCGTGAACAACAACGGCATTTATCCGCTGGAGTTTACCGCGCGCTTCGGCTATCCGACGATCAGTATCCAGCAAGCGGGAATGATTACTCCGATCGGTCAATTCTTTTGGGATCTTGCCAGCGGAATTGACCCCAAGTTGAAAGTGCGCAGCGGATTTCAGATTGGCGTGCGGATCGTTGTCCCGCCATTTCCATTTGACGATGACGAGACGTTCGATGCGTTCTCCAAAAATTCCGCGATCGTTTTCAAGAAACCGCCGGCGGACGAAACGCATATCGAAGACGTGAAACAGTTGAACGGGCAGTGGCTCATCGCCGGAACGTCCGGCGTTATTCTTATCATCGTGGGCACGGGGCAGACGATGAAGCAGGCCAAGGCGCAGGTGTACTCGCGCATCAAGAACGTTCTGATTCCCAACATGTACTACCGGACAGACATTGGCGATCGTTGGGAGGAAGATAGCGACCGGCTGCACAACTGGGGTTACTTGCGCTAGCAGGAGCGAATCTTCAGCATGGCCACAGCCGACCCAACCGGAGTTATTCCTACTAATTGAAATTGTAGCCAAATTCCCAGAGGAACTGGTGATTGCCGGTGGTTACGCCGGCGTTTCCGATTTGATAGGCTGCGTAAAATGTGAGTTTGGGAGTGAGTTTTACGATGGCGCCGGGATTAACATAGCCAACGGCATTGTTGCCGGTGTACCACTCGGCTGCGAGCGTGAAGCGTTTGTTGACTGCTTGTTCGAAAGTGAACTGTCCACCGACGCGGTTGGCTTTGGCGACAACGTTGCGCGTAAAGTCGTACGCGCCGGCGGTGATGCGGGTGCCGTGCTTCCACTCCTTGGCTAGGGTGGCGTAGGCATAATTTCCCGTGTTGTAGGTCCGAAGGTATACGGGGAAAAACAGATCGTCCCCAACGAAAAAGGACCATCCTGACGTCTCGGCTCGCCAAAGCCGCCATTTTATTGTAGGAGAAATTTCAAGTTGGCCCAAGGCGGGAGAGCTGAGGCCGTCGAAATTTACGCCTACCTCGATTCCGTGTCCGATGCCGACGACGACGCGGGGCGTGAATGTGGCCAGGAAATCCACGGGGCGCAAGGTGCCGTCCAATTCACCGTACACCTTTCCTTTGTCGAGAATGTCCGCACTCGGAACGTCGAATACGGTTTCCTGGGCGCACGCGCGGGAGACCGGAAGGACGACCAGAAGCAATAGCAGAAATCGGAAGGGTCTGATGAGCCGCAGCGGGTGCAAGGTGATTGAGGATAACTTACACACCTATTACGGTCATGCAGTTTTGTAAGATGAAAGCCACGGCTTGATGAATGTGCCGAGGTGGCAACTCCCTGGATGCGACCACGGTTGCGAGAAATCCATTTAGGTCGCATAATCTTGCGGTCTACGGTAATTCTTTTTTTATGTGCGCTTCAGCCTATTTTATTGCAATACGTAACGCCCGGTTTTCAGACCACAACCCCAAACATCGCAGCCAGGCAAAAAGAGAAGGAGACATCGCTTGATTTCATTCACTGTGAACGGGAAGGCAGTCAGCGTAGCGGATCCGCCTTCGACTCCGCTGCTCTGGGTGATTCGCGATTCGCTGAAGCTTACCGGCACGAAATATGGCTGCGGGATGGCGCAGTGCGGAGCTTGCACCGTTCATATCGATGGCGAGGCTGTTCGGTCTTGTGTTGCTCCCGTTTCGCGGGCGGAAGGAAAGAAGATCACGACGATTGAAGGCATCTCGCCCGATCTGACGCATCCTCTTCAACAGGCTTGGATTGAAATTGACGTGCCCCAGTGCGGATACTGCCAGTCTGGGCAGATCATGAGCGCGGCGGTTTTGCTGGCGGAAAATTCCTCGCCCACTGATACCGACATTGACGAAGCTATGTCCGGGAATATTTGCCGTTGCGGCACCTATCCGCGCATTCGTCAGGCCATTCATCGAGCTTCTGAAATCAAAGCGCAGCGGGGTGCGAAATGAGCGTCCCGACGAAAATGGAACGCCGCGATTTCCTCAAGACGGGAGCGGCAATCAGCGGAGGATTGCTTCTGAACCTTTACGTCCCGGATTGGGCTCCCGCGCGCGCGGCCCAATCGACGAGCCAGCCTGTTGCGTTGAATGCATTCGTGCACATTGGTAGCGACGATCTCGTTACCGTGATCTCGAACCATTCCGAAATGGGGCAGGGAATTTACACTTCGCTGCCCATGTTAATCGCCGAAGAGCTTGAGGCGGATTGGAGCAAGATTCGGGTGCAACCGGCGCCTGTGGCGGCCGTGTATAACCACACCGTGTACGGGATGCAGATGACCGGCGGAAGCACTACGACCAGCTCTGAATACGACCGATTCCGCAAAATGGGCGCGATGGCTCGGGTGATGTTGATTTCCGCCGCGGCGCAGTCGTGGGGAGTTGAGCCGCAAAGTTGCCGCGCGGAAAAAGGGTTTGTGGTTCATGCCGCCAGCGGGCGGCGAGCGTCGTTTGGCAGCCTTGCCGATGCGGCCTCGAAGGTGGAACCTCCGAAAGATGTTGCGTTGAAAGATCCCAGAGATTTCACCATCATCGGCAAGCCATTGCACCGGTTGGACACTCCCTCGAAAACGAATGGCACTGCGCAATTTGGGCTTGATATTTACATTCCGGGGATGCTTACGGCAGTTGTCGCGCGGTCGCCTGTTTTTGGCGGAAAGGTTTCGAGCTTCATTGCCGATAAAGCAAAAGCCGTGCCCGGCGTGGTGAATGTGTTGGAAGTTCCTTCGGGCATCGCAGTGATCGCGAAAGGTTTTTGGCCGGCGAAGCTCGGGCGAGAGAAGCTCGAAATAGTTTGGGATGAAGGCCCGGGTGCGAGCATCTCTACCGTGGGGATGCGCGAGCAGTACGCGGCGCTCTCCAGGACTTCTGGCGCCGTGGCTCGCAAGGTCGGGGACCCGGCCAATGCTCTAGCTGGAGCGGCAAAAACGATCACCGCCGAGTACGAAGTCCCCTATCTTTCGCACTCGCCGATGGAACCCCTAAACGTTGTGGTCGATTTGCATGACGATCATTGCGAAATCTGGACCGGCACTCAATTCCAAACGGGCGATCGCGCCGCGGCTGCGACCGTCGCGGGACTTAAGCCCGAACAGGTGGAAATTCACACCACGCTTCTTGGTGGCGGATTCGGACGTCGCGCCAATCCTGCGTCCGACTTCGTGACTGAAGCCGTGCACGTGGCGAAAGCGGCGAAAGTTCCGGTAAAAGTTGTGTGGTCGCGCGAGGACGACATACGGGGCGGCTGGTATCGCCCGATGTGGTACGACCATTTTGCAGCGGGGCTCGACGCCAGCGGCAATCCTGTGGCGTGGACCCACACAATCGTGGGGCAGTCGATATTCGACGGCACGATGTTCGCTGGGTTCGGAATCAAAAATGGCGTCGACGCGGCGTCGGTGGAAGGCGCGGCGGACATCATTTACTCCATTCCGAATATTCAGGTGGATTTGCACAGTCCTAAGAATGAAGTGCCGGTGCAATGGTGGCGCTCGGTGGGCCACTCGCACACTGGATTTTCGGTGGAAGCGTTTCTGGATGAGGTTGCCCATGCGGGCGGAAAAGATCCCTACTTGCTGCGCCGCGCTCTTCTCGCGAATCAACCGCGGATGCTCGCGGTCCTTGATCTTGCGGTCGAAAAAGCGCATTGGGGCGGGCCGCTTCCTCCGGGGCATGCGCGCGGAGTCGCCACGCATTTTTCTTTCGATAGCTACGTCGCGCAGGTCGCGGAAGTCTCCGTGGAGAAAGACGGGCGCGTGCGGGTGCATCGCATCGTTGCCGCAGTGGATTGCGGTCGCACGGTCAATCCGGACACGGTGAAGGCTCAACTGGAAGGCGGGATCGTTTTTGGACTCACGGCCGCGCTGAAAACGGAAATCACTCTCGACAAAGGCCGGGTGCAGCAGCGCAATTTCAATGACTATCCGATGGTGCGCATGTTTGAGTCGCCGAAAATCGAGGTTTATATCGTTCCGAGCACAGAGAAGCCCACGGGCGTAGGCGAGCCAGGAGTGCCGCCGGTAGCTCCGGCGGTTGCGAACGCGATTTTCGCCGCCACCGGCAAGCGCGTGCGAAGACTCCCGATCAAGCCTGAAGATTTGCGTTCCGTATGAAGATTCATTACGAGGGATCGAAGATGGCGAACAGAATAAAATGGCAGATTCTAGCGGCACTCGCCCTGGTGGGAATCGCGTGCGCGTCATTGGCAGCGTGGTCCCAGCGCTCCGCGTTTGCGAATGGTGGTCGGAGCTCGCTTGTTGCGACAGTTGCAGCAGCTTCACCCGACGACGCGGCGGCGCAGTCGGCATTTGAGCGGGCGTATCCCGTTTTCGTTTCGCCGCGATGCCAGAATTGCCATCCGTCAGGTGACGCGCCGCTGCAAGGCGACGACAGTCACGTCCATACGCAAGATGTAAAGCGCGGCACTGATGGTCACGGCGTATATGGGATGAGGTGTCAAACGTGCCACCAGGACGCGAACCTTCCAGGCGCGAACATGCCTCCGGGGAATCCGAAATGGGGATTGCCGTCTCCTCAAATGAAAATGATTTTTGTGGGGAGAACCGCCGGAGAGCTTTGCCGCCAGCTGAAAGATCCCAAGCAGAACGGCGGTCGCAACCTTGCGCAGATACTTACGCACGTCGCTACCGACGATCTTGTAGGCTGGGGCTGGAATCCAGGTGATGGACGCACGTTGCCTCCGCTCAATCGCCCGGATTTTGTCGCTGCGATGCAGGAATGGGTAAACGACGGCGCCGCCTGCCCGAAGTAAGCTGGCCAGAACGAGCGCTTGGGCAGGTCGACCCGCCGCGAGCGTCTCACGGATGAGCGACACTCCAAGCCAATTTTGAATTGGCAGTAACTACAGAGCGGCGCGGTTATTTGCCGGCGCTGCGCCGGGCGCCAATGTCCATTAGAATTCCTCTATGAATCTCTTCCACATTCTCATCCTTGCGATCGTGCAAGGCCTAACCGAACTGCTGCCGGTGTCAAGTTCTGCGCATGTTGTTGTGGCTGAAAAGCTGCTGGGACTCGATCCATCATCGCCACCGATGACGTTGCTCTTGGTGATGCTTCACACCGGCACGATGTTTGCCGTGATCGTTTACTTTTGGAGTCAGTGGAGAGCCACATACTTTCACAGCATGGCTGCGTTCAAGAAGTTTGCAGTACTGATCATCTTAGCGAGTGTGCTCACGGGTTTGATCGGCTATCCAATTATAAAAATCATCGAAAAGACTGCATTCCGAGGGGCGCCGCATGGAGAGATCGAGGATCTATTCAGCCATCTCGCTCTGATCGCTCCGGCACTGGCTGCCGCTGGAATCTTGATTCTCATCGCAGGCATCTTCGAAAGGCGGAGCACCGCACGGACTTCTGACGAAGCGAACGATCTGAACGCCAAACAGGCGGGAATTATTGGAGCGGTGCAGGGCCTGTGCTTGCCATTTCGAGGGTTTTCGCGATCGGGCGCCACAATTTCCACGGGAATGCTCTTGAAAGTGGCGAAGTCACGCGCGGAGTCATTTAGTTTCGCGCTGGCTGTGGTTCTGACCCCGGCAGTGGTGGCGCGAGAAGCGATGCGGCTCGTGCGCGCCGAACATATAAGCGGAACGGCAAGCTTCGCCTCGGCAGTGTTTCCTAGCTTGATTGGCGCGGTATTCGCGTTTCTCGCGGGGCTAATAGCGCTGAAATGGCTTAGCCGGTGGCTCGAAGGCGGGCGCTGGTACCTCTTTGGCATCTACTGCCTGTTTGCTGCAGCAAGCGTGTTCTATCTGCATCACCTGGGCTATTGAGTCTGGTTCACAACCGCAAATTCCGTCCCTCAGCGGCTAAGGCCGCACTGATTTTGCACCATTTACGGCACGACTAAAGTCGTGCCCTGACGAAAATCGGAATTGCGACGCAAACTCTATGGAACGGAACTCCAAAGCGTTCGCAAGTTCGCGCACCAAACTAAAAATCCTTGAGGGAATTCTGCGGAGAACGTGACCGAGAAGCTGAGGCGCGACTTAGCGGTCTTTTTTCGAAAGCTCGCTGTGGACCAGATTTTCGACCAGCGGCTTGACGCCTTGCGAAAACAAGTCTTGAAGTTGAGGGCGAAGTTTTTCCAGGACCTTCTGCACCAATGCATCCACGGTTTCGTCACTGGGCTCACTCGCTGTAGCGTCCACCTGAACCTGGGGCGGCATCAGGAAAGCGATTCCCGAAAGGGCTTCTCGGTTCGGCGGCGGCAGAGTGGGAATGCGTTCGCTGAATTCTTCCACTGAAGATTCTTGCGCCGCTGGTTCGAATACGGAAGGCTCTAAATGCTCAAGATTCGAATCTGATTGGGCGTTTTGCTCTTCCGCCGGAGCCGGAAGAATATGCTGAGTGGGCGAAGACTCTTCCTGGTGCTGCGAATAGTCCGAATTTTGACTGTGTTCTTCATCCACCAGCAGCGGTTCCGGGGTTGGACGGCTCGAAGCGTCCTGGTCGAGACGTTCTGCGTCTGCCGGCGCGACCATAAGCTGATGCTCGAAATCCGAAGGGCTGCTCGCGACAGATGCGGGACCGGTTTCTTCGGCTGCATGCTCGGCTTCGTGCGTTTCGGATGTGAAGTGATAGGATGGTCTGGCCGGTTCAGCCGCGTTGTTGAAAAAGCGATCTTCTGAATCGAAGTGCGATCCGAATTTGGAACCGTGCCCATGCTCTGTTTCCTGCTCCGATATTTCCTCTGCGTATCCGGCGGGCTCAGAGATACTGGTCTGGTCATCGGACGAAATCTCGGAATGCTTTTCGGCTTGTTTCGCCTCGGGTTCCGAGTGCGAAGCGCTTAACTCATGCTGAGGCGGAGTAAGGTTTGACATCCAGCCGCCATTGGGATACTCGGACGGCGGCGGCGCCATCATGTCCATCCACTCAGTGTGTCTGGCGGCGACGCTTGGAATCGGCTCCAGGTGTGCAGCGGGTTTCGGTTCTTCGCGCACTTCCTCTTTCGCTATGGGAGGTGGCGCTGGGATCTGGTCAGCAGTCGGCTCCGGGAACCACATGGCGTGCGAAGTTTGCGGTGCTTCCTCGGCTACGGATGTCTCGGCGAGTACTGCTTCAGGCGGTTCACCCACAGCGCGAGTCGGCGCGTCGGGTATCTCGTTGGCAGGGGCCGCAACGCGATCCGCATCGTCGGCAGGTATTTCCTGAACGTCGGAGTCTTGCGCGTTACGGATGTGCTTCGGCGGCACGTCCTTCTCGGACGGAAAAGCGCTTGTGTCGAGATCGCTGCCAAAAGGATCCTGCGCATCCTGCGCAATGTTTTCTGGAACGTCGAAATCCGCGGCGTTACGCCGCCAATCGCTTACGGTCGCGATGTTGTCAAATTCGTCGTCCGCTTCAGAATCTTTATCTTTCGCGACGGGAGACTTCAAAGATTTCGCACCCTTGGAAGCCTTTGGTTTCTTGGTGTGCTTTTCTTCTTGCTCTTCTTCTTCTTCTTCTTCTTCGCCGTCATCACCGGCGAGGGCGCGTACGCCTTTTCCGAAGCCATAAATCGCAGCGGCTTCCTCGGGCGTCGGTTCAGGGAATTCAGGCAATGGTTTAGGTTCGCTGCGAAGGGGAGCTTCCATCACTTCTACCGGCGCTGGTGGCTCGGCGATGATCTCCCTCTGCTTTGCCAACTCCGCAGCAATCCGGGGATTCTTTTCCAAAACCGACATCACCATCGCGATCAAGGGATCCGGTGGAACAAAGGGCTTCTTCAAAACGCCATCGGCGCCCACTCGCCGCGCTTCTTTTTCGTCCAGGGGATCGAAAGCGCCCACCAGCAGAATGACGGGGATGTGCGCGTATCGCGTGTCTTTCTTTATGAACTCGCAGACTTCATAGCCATTGCGCACGGGCATGAAAACGTCCGCCAGCACAAGGTCGGGGTTTACGTCGGGAAGGCGCCGGACGGCAGCTTCGCCGTTGCCGACGGTAACTACATCAACGCCGCGCTCTTCTAACGCGAGCACGACCATTTTCTGGATATTGGAATTGTCGTCTGCAACCAGAATTCTGGGCACTGTCTTCCCCTGGAGGCGGGCCCAGACGGCGACACGCCCACCCCTTTCACTCTGTATTGCAGCATCCCTAAACGCGGGCGTCAACAAACTCGAAGTACAGTCGTGCTACAGTTGTTAGCAGGGAGTAAACAGGCAGTTACCAGGGAATAAGCTTCTTGATGCCCTTCTTTTTCTTGCTGGTGGACTCTTGCTTGGGGTCGGCGCTATCTGCCGCTTTGGACTGGGCCGCAGCGGGCGCTTGAGGCCCTGTAGCCGCCGTTCCGCCGGTCTGTGGCGCTGTGGAGCTCGATTCGGGGGCTCGAGCGGGAGATGAGCCTGTTGGAGCCACTTCAGTCGGCGATGGTGGCGTGGTCGCTGGCGCGGGGTTACTCCCCGTCGGCTGCGGGTCCGGGGTCGGAGCCAGAACGGGCACATTGCCCGAAGGCTTTAGATTCGCATCATTTGCTGCTGGAGCCGGATCAGGAGCCGCAGTCGAAGGAGCGGAAGCGGCGTTGGGATCGTTTGGCGCCGTTATAATCTGGAAGCCAACGCCAGTACTTGGAGCTCCGGCTGGCTGGGTCGTTGCGTCAACTGGCGCGGCCTCGGTGGTCTGATCGGTTGCCGGCGCATCTCCGCTCACCGCAGCGATCGTAAATGCAGGGCCTTTCGCGCCAGGTTTCAGAACGTCAGTTGCTGAAATTGCATCGTTCGGGGGGCTCATTTGCGGCGTTCCCTGGTGAGCCGAGGTGGAAACGTCGGGACTGCCCTTGAGCATAGCGATGGGAGTCCTAATCAGCGCGCTCTGATGGTGCTGCTCGGCCCACACTTGATCGTTCTTCATGCGCTGTAAGGCTTCAGGGTCAGCTGGTGGAATCGGCAAGCCCATGGAAGTAAGACGCGCCCGTGCGTCGACGCCCCGCTTCGACAAAGGGTAATCCTGCAGGATACGGTCGTAACATTTCGCGGCAAGATCGCCCCAATGATTCTTGTCGTCTTCATTTTTCGACACTTGCTTCGCCCGCGAATAAACGCTGCCGAGCATCCACAACGCTTCGTCCGTTTGGCTGTAGAGCGGATAGCGGTCCGTCACTTCTACCAGCCGAGCGGCAGCCGCGCGGTAATCGGTCTTCAAGTAATAGTAACGTGCGACTCGAAATTCGCCGTCGCCCAGGACCTCTTGTACCTCGCGGAGATATTGCTCCGCCTTGGGTACGAGAGGGCTTTGCGGATATTTCAAAATGAATGACTGGAATTCGTCTTCGGCAGCTTGAGCCTGCGTGGAATCACGGTCGGCCTTCTCCATCATGCGGTAATGAGCCATACCGACCTGCATTTGTGCGTAAGCGGCTTCAGGAAGGAAGGGGAAAAAGGTGATGAAATCCTTGTACTCCGAAATGGCTTGTGTTGTGCTCGAAGTGCCTCCCTCTTTGTAATACGAATCTGCGACGGCGAGTTTGGCCTTCGCCAGGAACTCGCTATCCGGATAGGTATTGATGAGAGTCTGCAATGCGAGGCGGCCTTCGGTGTAGCGCCCGGACTTCAGGTCTACTAGGGCCCGATCATAGAGCACTTTGTCGGGCTCTGCCGAAGCGTCTTTGACGGTCGTAGCGGCTGGTTTTTTAGCAGTTTTTTTCGGTAAGAATCGCGGCGTCTTTTTGGGAGGCGTCTTCGCAGGTTGCGCGGTTTTCGCGGAGTCTTGCGTTGCCGGAGCAGTCACTGGCGCGCCTTGTGCGGATTGAGGGGTTTGCGCTGTTTGCGGTGCGCCTTGATCGGACTGTTGAGCACTTGCGGTAGGGCACACCTCCAGAAAGATGGAAGTACCCAGCGCTAGGATTACGAGATAACGTGTTCGCCTGAAGTTTGCTGCCATCACACCCTTGAAATCAGCTTCGCACTAATTATCTGCAACTACTTTCGTCAAACCTTTTGGCTCAGGGCTTCGGTGGCCAGCTTGCGCAACTGCCGTGTAGCCCCTGCAGGATCGCTTGCGTGAAAAATTGAAGACCCTGCAACAAACGTATTCGCCCCAGCTTGAGCAAGTTCGGCGATGTTTCCGAGGTCGACGCCCCCGTCCACTTCGATCCGGAAGCTGGCATTATAGCGCGTGCGCCACTGATTCAGTTGCCGAATTTTTTCCAGCGCACCGCGAATAAATTTCTGGCCGCCGAATCCCGGATTCACCGACATCACGAGCACGGTATCCACTTTGTCGAGAACCTCGCCCAGCATAACGACTGGAGTGGCGGGATTGATGACCGCGCCCGCCTCGGCGCCATGTTCGCGAATCATAGCCAGCGCGCGGTCGAGATGCACGGTCGCTTCTTCATGAACCAGAACGCGAGTGGCTCCCGCGCGCACGAACCGCTCAATATACTCTTCGGGCCGTTCGATCATCAGATGCACATNNACGAAGTGGCCGTCCATCACGTCCACGTGGATCACTTCCGCCCCGGCCTGCTCCACCATGCGGATTTCGTCGCCCAGCCGCGCAAAGTTTGCAGCCAGAATCGAAGGCGCGATCTCAATGCGTGCGTAGGTCATGCGATCACGCGGATTCTAGCACAGCACGGCCGCGGCTACTCCGCAAGCTGCAGCTCAATCGTGGCGCTCGAGTCCACCCGAGAACCACGCGCAGGATTTTGCGATGCGACCGTGCCATGCAGCGTGCCGGGGATGGGTGAGAGTGTAAACTTCGAGACTTTTAGTCCCGTACCGGCCAATTTTGATTCCGCTTCAGCGAGGGACAGCCCGGTCATTTCCGGCATCACGTAAGCTGCGGGCCTGGATCCCAGCGAAACGAGCAAATCGATGTGCGGGCTGGTGAGATCGGAGGTGCCGGGAGCGGGCTCTTGCTGGATTACGGTGTCATCTTGTCCGCCGGGGAGATATGCGCTTGAGATCTCGCCCAATTGCATGCCCCCACGAAGCAGCTCAATGCGGGCTGCTCGGAGGCTCCGCTCTACGAGAGAAGGAATCGTAGCTTTTTGAGGGCCCAAGCTCAGCATCACGTGCGCATACTGCCCCGTTTTCACTCGGGAACCCGGCGCGGGGCTTTGCCGCACCACCTCGTCGACAGGAAGAGCATTGTAAATGCGGTCTTCCACCTTCATGCCCACCCCGCGTCCTTGCAAGGTCTGTTGCGCCTCCACAACTTTCATGCCAACCACATCGGGCATGGCAACTTCCCGGCCCTGGATTGCGAAGCGCACCGCCGTCAAAGCGCTCAGGAATGCTACCGAGGCCAGAATGAACGCTATCATCGACATGCGAAAAAACCACTGCAGGCGATCCCGCAACGTCATTGCTCGCCCTCCGTTTACAAAGCCTAACACGACGGACATGCTATGCCGGTCTGTCTTTGTGCGATGGTTTGTTATCTGTTACGTTTTTTCTCTAACAGCGTAGCGAAGAAGCCGTCCGTTTGATACGCGCCCGGCGTGGTGTGAAATTGGCCCGCTTCGTCAAATAATTTCTTTGCATCCACTCCGGGTGCCAGATGGTCGGAGATCGAGCGCGCCGCTTCGCTCGCCGGCACTCGACTAACATTCGGGAATTTGCGGAGTGCTGCGGCGACCACATCCTCGTTCTCTTCCGGCTCTAGCGAGCAGGTGGAATATACAAGGCGTCCGCCCGACGCAAGCTGGTTCAACGCCATCGTAAGCAGCCCGGACTGCAGGCGATTCAGCTCGGGCAATTGCTCGGGCTTCAGACGCCAGCGGATTTCAGGATGCCGCGCGAGAGTTCCAGTGCCGGAGCACGGAGCATCCACCAGAATGCGGTCAAACTCGATGCCGAAGGGAAGAGTTTGGGCGGCATCGAGTTCAATGAGCCGTACTCCCGGAAGAGCGAGGCGCTTGAATTGTTCTCGCATGGCCCGAAGCCGATGCGCGTGACGATCCGCAGCTACGATCAATCCGTTCTTCCCCGCGTTTCGCGCGAGCGTCGGCGTCTTTCCCCCCGGGGCAGCGCACAAATCCAGAACTCGATTGCCCGAATGCACATCGAGAAGCAATGGAATCGCTTGCGAAGCTTCGTCCTGAATCGAAATATCTCCGCGCTGGAATGCCGGAGTGCGTGTTGGGCTGCCACCATTGACCGCAAAAGCTGTGTTCAAGAGAAGCCCAGGTTCCAAACGCAATCCCGACTCTTGCAGGACATTCAAGACTTCGTCTCGACGCTCGGCGTGATGCAGCAAGCAACTCAATCGCGGCGTTCGGTTGTTGGCCTGCAGTAGAGAAACAGTTTGCAGTTCACCAAACCGCGCGAGCCATCGATCCACTATCCACTCTGGATGGGAATGAACGACCGCAAGACGAGCGGCGGTCGGAGTGCTTGCGGGCAGAAACTTTTCCGGCGGATCTTTCGCTTCCGTTGAGGCACGGCGCAGTACAGCATTCACGAGGGAAGTCGCAGAAGTCTTTCGCGCGCGCTTTACGAGTTCCACCGACTCGTTCACCGCGGCTCGCGCCGGTATCCTCTCCAAAAAGCGAATCTGGTACAAACCCATCCGCAATGCGATCGCCACCGGCAAATCAAGCCGCGCGACGGGTTTCTTCAGCGAGCGTTCAAGCAAAAAATCCAGAAGCCCGCGCCAGCGCAGCACTCCGAGCGTCAACTCCGTGGCGAGCGCGGCGTCATCCGGCCGCACGTCGGCGCCAAGTTCCGTGTGCAATACATCGCTCGCGTACGCGCCCTCCGCCTCTACGCGCCGAAGCACTTCATAAGCAATCTTCCTGGCTACGCTGACAGGCATTTGAATTTGTAGAATTAACTGCCGAAACGATCACCGCGTGTTAGGCGCGCGCCGTTTGCGAATTCCAGGGCCGTGATGCGCTTGCGTCCCTCGAGCTGCACGAATTCCAGTTGGAATTTGGTGCCTTCGCCGCTCGCGACGGAGACGCTACCGCCGCCTGTAAGAATGTCGCCCATCCCGGGTTTCGCCGCTGCAGAAGAATCTGTGAAAGTGGCCACCATGCTTGGTTTCGAGAGTGGGCGACCCCAAATGAGGCAATTCTTTCCGCGAAATGAAGTGAACGCGCCGGGCCACGGTTGCAACCCGCGAATCCGATTGTAGATTTGCTGCGCCCGCAGCGACCAATCAATCCGACCCTCTTCTTTTTTCAGCGGCGGCGCAAAACTGGCCTGTGAATTATCCTGAGGCGCGGCGAATACCGTGCCGCTATCGAGTCCGCGCAAAGTGTCCACCACGAGCGGCGCGCCCGCCTCGGACAGTCGCGCATACAGTTGCAGAGCATTTTCGTCCGGCCCGATCTCGGTTTCGAACTTCAGCAACGTGGGCCCTGTGTCGAGTCCCGCGTCAATGCGCATCGTGGTAAGGCCTGTGCGTGTTTCGCCGTTGATAATTGCCCGGTGGATGGGCGCCGCGCCGCGATATTTCGGCAGCAGGGAACCGTGCAGATTGATCCAGCCGAGACGCGGGACCTCGATTAGGCGCTGCGGAATGATTTGGCCATAGGCGATGATTACGACTGCATCCGGCGCGGTTCGATTGAAATACTCGAACGCTTCATCCGATTTAATTTTTTCGGGCTGGTACACGGAAACGCGAGCGGCAACCGCCGCTTCTTTTACGGGCGAGCTGGACGTGGCGTGACCACGGCCGCGCGGCCGGTCAGGTTGTGTGACAACGCCTGCGATTTGAAACTCAGATTGTGTGAGCAGATGGCGCAGAGATGGCACCGCAAACTCGGGAGTGCCGCAAAAGATAATTCTCAGCGGCACGCGCGTCCTACCACTCGCCGGCTTTTTTCAGCTTGCGGATCTTGCGCTTGATCATGTCGCGCTTCAGCATGCTCAAGTGAGTGATGAAGAGGACGCCGTTGAGGTGATCGATTTCGTGGCAAAACGCGCGCGCAAGCAATCCTTCGCCGCGCATTTCGAATTCTTTTCCCGCAGCGTCATGCGCGCGTATGGTCACATACTGCGGCCG
>PKWH01000209.1:0-7871 GCA_003131985.1 Acidobacteriota bacterium
ACTGGCGCGCGACTTCGGCGACAAGCTCCACGTTGTGGTGAGAT
Organism: Acidobacteriota bacterium; assembly: GCA_003131985.1. Classification (GTDB taxonomy): domain Bacteria; phylum Acidobacteriota; class Terriglobia; order Acidiferrales; family UBA7541; genus Palsa-295. The sequence goes on from PKWH01000209.1 coordinate 45, forward strand.
TTCTTCAGCAGCGAACACACTTCGTAGGCGAGAGTCGTCTTTCCCACGCCATGTGTGCCAATCAGTGCAAGTTTCAAGTTGCCGCCTTTGTCTGCGCCATTTGTTCTAGCATATTTGCGACGCTGTGAAAACCGCGTCTCCGAAACGTTTTGTGGGTGCCGCGCGTCTACTAACCGGCGCGACCGCGGATTGTATTCGATTTGCTCTGCGCATAGAATCAGCCGTTCTTAGCGAACGGACTGCGCCTTGGAGAGACCGAAATGAATGTTCGACGCGTTACTACTCTGGGTTTGATTGTGATGTTTGGAATTGTGGCGGGTCGCAGCGTGACTCACGCTCAGCAGGCTGCTCCGGCGAAAGACCCGAACGCGGAAGCGGACGAGAAAATTCTTGCCGAGATTCACGACCACAACGAGATCATGAGCAACCTCGAATATCTTTCCGACATGATCGGCGCGCGCTTGACCGGCACGGAAAATCTAAAAAAAGCAAATGACTGGACGCGCCAGGAATTTGCCGACTATGGTGTTGCGAACCCGCACCTGGAACCCTGGACCATCGCGCATACTTGGACGCGGATCAGCGCGACCGGGCAAATCGTCAGCCCGTCGGTGCATCCGCTGACGATCGCTTCTTACGCCTGGGCGCCTTCCACAAACGGAGTCGTGCGCGGCCATGTGGTTTACGTCGCCGCGCGCTCCCTGGATGATCTCGCAAAATATAAGGGCAAGCTGAAGGATGCCATCGTGATTTCTTCCGAGCCGGCTCTTCTGCCGTCTCCGGATCAGCCGGCGCCGGATCCGGTCGATATCCCGTATGGGGATTCGTTCCTGCTGGTCGCACCGCATCGCCCTGGTCCGCCTCCGCCTGCTTTCGGCCCCGGATTCCGGCAGTTCATGCAGGCGCGCGTCGAATTTTTCAAGAGCGAAGGCGTGGTGGCCACGCTCACCGACTCGGGCAAACCGAATGGCCTGCTCAATATGACCGGCATGGGCGGCCGCAACTACGATATCGCCGCGATTCCAGCCGCGTTTGTTTCCTCGGAGAGCTACGGAATTATTTGGCGGCTGCTTCAACGCGGCCCGGTCGATTTGGAATTGAATCTCACGAATTCGATCGGCGACAAGCCCGTCGAAGTCTACAACACGGTTGCTGAAATTCGCGGAAGCGAGAAGCCCGACGAGATTGTCGTGCTCGGAGCGCATCTCGATTCCTGGGATCTCGGCACCGGCACAACGGACAATGGAACCGGTTCGATGGTGGTGCTCGAAGCGGCACGCGCCCTTCAAAAGCTTGGCCTGCAACCGAAGCGCACCATTCGGTTCGTTTTATTTTCCGGCGAAGAGCAAGGCTTGAATGGTTCGCGGGCTTATGTCACCGCGCACAAAGACGAATTGCCGAAAATCTCCGCCGCGCTGATTCACGACACCGGCACAGGAAAAGTTGTAAGCATCAGCTTGATGCGGAATTATCAGGATCGCGAAGTGATGGAACAGGTTGTTGCGCCATTGCACTCGCTCGGCCTGCTGGAACTGACCGAACGATGGATGACTGGGAGCGATCACGCTTCGTTTGAGGAAGCAGGCGTCCCCGGGTTTTACTGCCTGCAGGATCCTGCGCAGTATTTTGAAACTCACCACTCGCAAGCCGACACTTTCGATCAGGCGCACGAGGCCGATCTGGTGGAGGGCGCGCAGGTGATGGCGGCGTGGGCTTACAACGTGGCGCAATTGCCCGATCTCCTGCCACGCAAACCCGCGCCTGCTCTCGGCGCTCCTGCGGGAAACTAACGGCTCAGTTCCGACGATCGCAGCGAGGAAAAGTTTATGCGAGCTGTGCTGCAAAGGGTGAGCCGTGCGCGCGTGCTGGTGGATGGCAGCGTAACCGGCGAAATCGGGCCGGGGCTCGTCGTGCTGATTGCGGTAGGGCGCGAAGATGTGTCCGCCACTGCCGTCGCGATGGCTGAGAAAATCGTAAACCTGCGAATTTTCGCCGACGATCAGGGAAAGATGAACCGCTCGGTGCTCGATACCGGAGGAGCAATTCTCGCCATATCGCAGTTCACTCTGTACGGCGACGCGCGCGGCCAGCGCAGGCCGAGTTTCATTCAAGCTGCGCCGCCGGAATTGGGCAAAGCGCTCTACGATGAATTCGTACTCGCATTGCGCGCACTCGTTGTGCGCGTGGAAACAGGCGTGTTTCAGGCGGACATGTCGCTTGAACTCACGAACGACGGCCCTGTGACGATCCTCCTTGATTCTGATAAAACTTTCTAACCTCGCGTTTCCGCGTCGGCAAGAACTGCATCTATTCATCCGGAATCTGTTCCACTTGCACGAGCGGTTCGCATAACTTACTCTTTTCCCGGAGAAACGCCGATGAGCGAAATCAACAGAATCCTGGATCAAATGGACCGCGCCTTTTCGGGCGAAGCGTGGCACGGCCCGGACCTTATGCAATTGCTTAACGGCATCTCATCGGAAGACGCCTCGAAGCATCCCGTTCCCGGCGCACATTCCATTTGGGAACTTGTGAATCACATCGCAGCGTGGAATGCGATCGTGCAGCAGAAGTCAAAAGGCGAACCGGTTGAAGTTACGACCGAGTTGGACTGGCCGCCAGTCTGGGAGGTGAGCGAAGTTGCCTGGAAGCGGTCGCTCGCAACTCTTGCGGAAAACAGAACTCGCCTGCGAAATTATCTCCAAACCGTGCGCGACGATCAGCTCGACGAAAAAGTGCAGCGCGAAAATTATTCCCAGTACGTATTGCTGCACGGTTCGGTCCAGCACGATTTGTATCACGCGGGGCAAATCGCCGTTCTGAAAAAGGCGCTCGCATGACGCGCTCGGAAAAGTCCGCGAGCCCAACCGCCGGGGAACATTCTCGAGGATTTGCCGGGGAGATTCGCGAGGCTCTGCCGCAGGACTACGCGCGAATCGCGGAGCTCGCCGGCCAGCTTACTTATCCTTCCTCAGCAGAGCAGGTTGCTGAACGGCTCGGTGGCATGCGTCGTTCCCAAGAAAACGCTGTGTTCGTAGCGCAGCTTCCAAGCGGCGAAATCGCTGCATGGGTCGCAGTCTTTGTATATCGGGTCGTCGAAGCGGACGCGCGTGCTGAGATCAGCGGCTTCGTTGTTGACGAGCGATATCGTTCTCAGAAAATCGGAATGCATCTTCTTGCTCGCGCGGAGCGTTGGGCGCGCGAAAACGGCTGTCGCGCAATTGGACTGCGCTCGAACGTGGTCCGCGATCGCGCGCACGCGTTCTACGAACGCAACGGCTATCAGCACATCAAGACGCAGAAATCCTTCCGCAAAGACTTGTGACCTGTTGCGCCCCCGCTTCCTCCCCGCGGATATTCTAAAGAGGTAATTTCCGGGAAGCGCTGGCGGCTAACCCGCAAGAATGTCGCCACGCGCAACACTCCTCTTTTCTGCCGAGCAGTTAATATCGTAATACGATATACTTAGGATGTCGTGACAAAGACACCGAGACGAAGGATTGATTACTTAGCACTCGCTGATTTCCGCTACGAAATCCGCCGCTTCCTGAATTTCAGCGAGACGGCTGCGCGCGCCGCAGGAATCGAGCCGCATCAGCATCAAGCTTTGCTGGCGATCAAGGGTTTGCCTGCCCAACAGATCGCAACGGTCGGCGTTTTGGCCGAACGGCTGCAGATTCGGCATCACAGTGCGGTTGAACTGACACACCGGCTAGAGACCAAGGGCCTGATCCTGCGTTCGCGCGGACAGGCGGACCGCCGCGAGGTTTTGCTCCGGCTTACTCTCCGCGGAGAGAAACTCTTGCAGGAACTTACGCTTTCGCATCGCGGCGAATTGCAGTTGGCGGGACCGAAGCTTGTGGCTGCGCTTAAATCAGCCATCGCGCGAAAGCGGCGCAGTCGCAGCACGGTAGACGACTTGCCGTCTGCTGGAAGCGCTTCGTACCCAAGACGAAGGAACTATAAAACTCGCAAGGTCCGCTAGAAGTCCTTTTCCAAAGGAGAAATTGCTCGTGGGGTCTTCGGCTGCAGTCGTGACAACTCGCCTGCCGGAACAATCCGCAGGCTATCGGATCGGACTGATTTCCTGTTTGGCAGCGCTGATCGGCATCCTTGCCGGTTTCATTGCCTACATTCTGTATGACTTGATCGGCCTAATCACGAACCTCGCTTATTACCACGAGTGGTCCTTCCATTTCCGCAGCCCGGAGCACACGCTGATCGGGCCATGGATCATCATCACTCCCATCATCGGCGGCGTCATCGTAGGTTTCATGGCGAAATACGGCTCGGAAAAAATCAAGGGCCACGGGATTCCGGAAGCGATGGAAGCAGTGCTCACATCGCGCAGCCGAATTGAAGCTAAAGTCGCGATCCTGAAGCCTCTTTCGGCCGCAATCGCTATCGGAACCGGCGGACCTTTCGGCGCGGAAGGCCCCATCATCCAAACCGGCGGTGCTGTGGGCTCGCTGATCGGGCAGATCATTTCCACTACGGCTTCGGAGCGCAAGGTCCTTCTGGCTTGCGGCGCCGGAGCAGGAATGGCGGCTACATTCAACACGCCAATCGCCGGCGTGATTCTCGCGATCGAACTGCTGCTATTTGAATTTCGCTCGCGTTCCTTCATCCCGCTGGTAATTGCGTGCACGCTGGCGACCAGCGTCCGTTCCGTGCTGCTCGGCCAGCGCTCGATGTTCACCATGGGAAACGTGAATTTCGACGCGCTGCGTGGTTTGCCGTTTTACTTGCTGCTGGGCGTTCTCAGTGGCGTGGCTGCAATCTGCTTTACGAAAGCGCTCTATTGGGTGGAAGATCAGTTCCAACGCTTGCCGATCGATGACCTCTGGCATCCCGCAATTGGCGCGCTAGGCCTCGGCATTATCGGCTTTTTTGTCCCGCGCGTTCTCGGCGTTGGCTATGACACGATTTCAGACATCCTCAACAACAATCTCGCTCTAAAGCTGCTGCTTCTGATTGCGATTTGCAAAGCGCTCGCGCTGATGATCTCGCTCGGTTCGGGGACTTCCGGAGGCCTACTAGCGCCGATGTTCATGTCGAGCGCGGCGCTCGGCGGTTCATTCGCCATCGTCGTAAACTTAATTTTCCCTAGCGCGCACCTTTCGCCCGGAGCGTATGCGCTGGTAGCCATGGCTGCGGTTTTCGGTGCAGCTTCTCGCGCCACATTTGCGTTCATTGTTTTTGCGTTTGAAATCACCCGCGATTACAACGCAATACTCCCGCTAATGCTTGCCTGTGTGATTGCGGATATGATCGCGATTCACTACTTGCCCAGCTCGATCATGACGGAAAAGCTCGCGAGACGCGGCCTCCGCGTCCCGGAGGCATACGAAGCAGGAGTGCTCCAGGTTGTCCGCGTCGACGAGGTGATGCGGAAAGACGTGCAGCCCATCCCACCCGAAATGACCGTCGGCAGTTTGGCCGAGCGCATGGCCCGCGGAGAGCCCAGCTTTAATCTGACTCAAGGCCTCCCGATTATTGGCATAGATGGACAGCTCCTCGGAATCGTGACGCAGGGAGACTTGCTGCGCGCGCTGGAAGCAGACCCCGAGGGGAAGGCCACCGTACTCGAAGCCGGAAGCAGAAGTTTAATCGTGGCGTATCCCGAAGAATCTGCGTTCGACGCGCTCTTCCGCATGCTGCAGAATGACATCGGCCGGCTACCGGTCGTCAGCCGAAAGAACCCCACGGAAATGGTCGGCTATTTAAATCGTTCGAGCATTCTGGGTGCTTGGACTCGTCAGATGGAGGAAGAAGGCGTACGCGAGCATGGCTGGGTAAAGAAATGGCGCGCCTGATCCGAGGCAGTGAGGTCGGAATCGTCAGCCGCGCGAAGATCCTAGACTCCGAACTAGAGGCCGCCGTCGATTTCACAAGCTCAAGGCGAGCTTTTGTTGTCCCGAGCAAGACGAATGGAAGAAATCCGGGCGGAGGTGCCCGCCCGGATCGGTTATCAGCTCGGAAAATTAAATTTCGCCGACGCCTCCGCCAACATTGATCTCGGTACCGGTCATGAAGGAAGAATCCGAGGACGCGAGAAAGGCCACGGCGGCGGCAATTTCTTCTGCTTTTCCGATGCGCTTCAACGGCACGCTGGCGACGAATCCCTGAAGCACTTGAGCCCGCTGTTCCTCCGAAAGACCGACGCGGCCGAAGATGGGCGTTTCGATCGGCCCAGGCGCGATCGCGTTGACGCGTATATTCCGGGCGGCGAGATCCGCAGCTATCGAACGGACAAACGAACGCATCGCGGCTTTGGTAGCTCCATAAACGACACCCAGCGCGTTACCAATGTGGCCGGCGACGCTGGTATTGAGAATGATGGATGCGCCATCGTTCAAATGCGGCAGCGCTTTTTGAACGGTGAAAAAGGCGCCCTTGGCGTTGATGTCAAAGAGATTGTCATAATCGGCTTCCGTAAATCCGGCAAACGGAGCGAACTTGGCGACACCTGCATTGACGAAGAGGACGTCGATTTTTCCGAACTTCGCGCTCACTGCGGAAAAGAATTTATCGATTTCGGGAAGCTTGGAGACATCGGCTTGAACGACGAGCGCGTCCTTGCCTAGAATTTTCGATGCTTCATCAAGGGTCTTCTGGCTGCGTCCGGAAATGGCGACGCGGGCGCCTTCCTGCTGGAGGCGTTGGGCCGAGGCCAGGCCGATACCACTGTTTCCGCCGGTGACGACAGCGACTTTTCCATTCAAACGATTCACGGGGATTCTCCTTTGATTCGGTAAGAAACGGCCAGGCAGTTGTGCACGGGCCTTTTTGTAATGGCAATATTTAGATGACCATCTAAATGAAAGGATGCGGAATTGTCGCGCCGGAATCCTTAGGCGGGCTTTGCCCCAACCGGGACTCGGACAAAAATACGCCCAGGCAAGAAGTAAAAAATATTCAAGCCGCTCGAAAAGGCGGAAAGATATGCGAATGCTAGAAGCCGCCTCCACCACCGCCGCCAAAGCCGCCACCAGCTCCGCCACCACCGCCAAATCCTGAGCCGCCTGAGCTGCGGGGAGAAGAGGCCATCGTGCTTCCGGCTTGCACCGTCATCATATTAAGGTCGCTCACTAACAGGTACGGCACGAAGCCGCTGCCGTAGGAACCCTGGTACCAGTTGGGTGGCTGCATGGCGATGCCGGAAAAAGCTTGCACCCATTTTTTCTCTACGTGCAGCGCCATGGCGTAGGGCAAAAATTTCTCGAAGAGTTCGGGAGTTTTCTCCAGCCGATCGATCTGATCCTTCTGCGTGCGTCCGAGAAAATCTTCAAAGCCCAGAACTTTCTCGAGCGCTCGTTGCCCCGTAATTGTCCGCGCCGACATGAAATATCCGAAAACGCAAACTACCAATCCAGTCGCGATGCCCGCGACAACCCATGTGGCCGAAGCAATCCCAGTGGCACGGGACAAGACAACGTTTCCGGCCACGGTCAGAAATCCGATGGCCATCCCTGCGCCGATGTAGCCCTGGCGCACCGTGTCCGGCCGGTGCAGATAATAATTATCGTTCATGAGCGCTTGGAAGATGCTGTCGCGAATCCCGGGCAGTTGCGTGTAGAAGTGATTCTGCAAATCCGAAAGTTTCACGTCGGTGACGGCGCCGTTGTCAAAGACTGCAGCGAGCATTTGCTGCTCGTGCGGGCGCGCGGATGCCCATTCCGCCGGGGCTTTCTTCAGATGGAAAATATATTCTTTGCTGTGGCTCAGGCCCAGCATGTGGCTTTCGTCTTTCTGCTCGATCGTCATGTAGCCCTTCACGGCGAGATCGACGAGCGTTGCAGTGATGTCGCGCATAGCCGCTTCGTT
>PKWH01000209.1:7876-8789 GCA_003131985.1 Acidobacteriota bacterium
GGAATCAGCAGCGGGATATTGCTGCGAAGAAACCGAATGAACCCGGCAGCGGCGCTTGGCGGGTGGACAAATCCTTTGTCGAAGCCGATCACGGCGGTAAGCCCTTCGTGAAACGACAGCGGACGCGTAGTGTGAATATCGACGGCGTTATCTTTCACTTCTACCACCGCGTCCTGCGCCCGCGAATTCATCGCTCCGGTGTAAGCGACGGCGTGAAGGCCTGTGACGCCCGCAGGCAGCGCGATATCCGCGCTCGCAAACTCAATAGGTACTTCCCAGTCGTTGCCGGTCACGTTCCAATACAGTTCATCGTGATCTTCAAAAAAACGCATCGCATCGAGCACGCGATAGTGGAAAACGATGGTGTGCGTCGAATCGTCCGCGTTGGGAATGTAAATCTTAAATTTCGTGTAACGCCCTTCGCGGCTCTGCTCGAACTTCAGCGCATTCCCTTCGCTATCGGTGGCACTGACGTGATCGAGGAAAAGCGTGTAATTCGCGCCCTGCTCGGTTGTGTACTCGACGGGAATCGAGCGGTAGAGGCCGTGCCAGTTCTCGCCGATGAAGCGCGCCTCGATCGTTTCGGTTACGTCGATGGTCCCGTCTTCGCTAACGAGTACCTCATCATCGAAGTGCTGAATCACAATCCGGCGAGCCGCGGCGAAGGCGGACAACGCAACGAGGAATGCGGTGAGGAAGAGCGCGAAAAGGCGGACGTATTTCATTTTCGAGGGAATCGCAACGCGGCCTAAGATGTGGCCCCGCCGAAGCTCACTTTCGGTACTTCGCGCTCGGCCGGCGCGCTGATCTCGAAAAACTCGCGCGTTTTGAAATTGAACATGCCGGCAATGATGTTGGAGGGGAACTGCGCGATCTTCGTGTTGAAGTCGCGCACCACGGCGTTGTAATAGCG
>PKWH01000209.1:8845-9844 GCA_003131985.1 Acidobacteriota bacterium
CGGTTGCGTGCTGCCACCACTCCTTCCAGAGTGCCTTGTTCGTGCGCGGCGTAGCCCTTCACCGTTTCCACCAGGTTGGGGATCAAGTCGTAGCGGCGCTTGAGCTGCACGTCGATATCGGACCACGCGTTGTCACACTGTACTTTGAGGCTGACCAGGCCGTTGTACATGCTGATGACGAAAATCACGGCCAGGACCACAATCGCCAGAAGTATCCAGATCACGTATCCTCCCAAGCCGGCTACGATAAATCTCTGCTGAGGTAAGCATACGGTGTGCGCGGTCTACTGTAAAGAACGGCGAGTTTTGCTGGGACGCTAGAGGGGCCGATTCGTGCAGCTTCTTAGAATTCTTTATCCAGCGCGACCTGGTGCCTCAGGCACGGAAGCGTAATTCCCAAATCCTACTGCGCGAGCGTCAGCGGTCGATCGCCTTCATGTTCGCCGCTGCGTATCGATCGCCTGCAATCTCATTCTGAGGAACGGCGGCTTCCAGCTCAGCCATCTCGCCCGGAGTCAGCTTGATGTCTGCCGCGGCCGCGTTCTCCTCGAGATACTTCCTTCGCTTCGTTCCTGGAATCGGCACCAGATCCTCGCCCTTTGCAAGCACCCACGCCAACGCCATTTGCCCGGGCGTCACGCCTCTGTTTTCGGCGATTGCCCGCACGCGCTCGACCAACACTTGGTTCTTCTCAAAATTCTCACCCTCGAACCTCGGGTAGCGCTGCGCCCGCGCGTCTTTGTCGCCCAAGTCGCTTTTCTTCGTGATTGTGCCGGTCAGGAAGCCACGCCCCAGCGGGCTGTAGGGTACAAAGCCAATCCCCAGCTCTCGCACGGTAGGAATGATTTCCTTCTCCACATGCCGCTCCCAGAGCGAATATTCCGTCTGCAGCGCGGTGATCGGATGCACCTTATGCGCGCGCCGTATTGTTGCGGGCGACGCCTCTGACAATCCCAGGTACTTCACCTTCCCCGCCTTCACCAGCTCCGCCATTGCGCC
>PKWH01000121.1:0-1313 GCA_003131985.1 Acidobacteriota bacterium
CGAAGGAATTTCACTTCGCCTACCGAGAACGGCGGAAAGTTGTAATGCAGCATAAAACGCTTGAACGTTTCCTCTTCGAATAGCAGGTCCAGGCGCTGCCTGTCTTCCTTGGTGCCAAGCGTAGCAGTCGCAAGAGCCTGCGTCTCTCCGCGAGTGAANNAGCGCTGATCCGTGCGCGCGCGGCAGAACGCCGACCTCGCACGTAATCTGGCGGATCTGGTCAAACGCGCGAGCATCGGGACGCCTGTGTCGCCCAATCATGTCGTCGCGGAAGATCTTTTCCCGCAAACGCTCGAATGCGCGGTACGCCAGCTTGCGCTTTTCCGCGTCGTCTTCCGGAATCGCCTTGATAATTTCCGCCTTAATGCCGTCCACCAGGCTGTAGCTTTCCGACTTCGGATGCTTCTGCGTATCTACTGCGTCGCGAAGTTTCTCGCCGTACTGTTGCTGCATCTGCTTGTACATCGCTTCGTCAAATGCAAGAGGTGTAACCGCAACCTTCTGAGGTTTCACTCGGCTATGCAGCTCGCGAATCGCGGCGACGATCTTGCGAATTTCCGCGTGAGCGAATTCCAGCGCATCCGCCACAACCTCTTCGGAAACTTCCAGCGCGCCGGATTCCACCATCACGATCGCTTCATCCGAACCCGCCACAATCAAGTTCATCTGGCTGGTTTTTTGTTCGGCAACCGTCGGATTCACCACGAGCTTGCCTTCAATCAATCCCACGCGAACCGCAGCAATCGGCTTATCAAAAGGAATCTTCGAAATAAACAGCGCCGCGGAAGCTGCCGTCACCGCAATCACGTCCGGATCATTCTCGCTATCCGCCGAAAGCACCATCGCAACAATCTGCGTTTCGTTGGACCATCCTTCCGGGAACAGCGGCCGCAGCGGCCGGTCGGTCAGCCGCGAAGTCAAAATTTCGCGCTCCGAAGGTCGTCCTTCGCGCTTAAAAAATCCGCCGGGAATTTTCCCCGCCGAATATGTGTACTCGCGATAATCCACGGTCAGGGGCAAAAAATCTTTCTCCGTCGCTTTGTTGTCCATGCAGGCCGTTGCTAACACCACCGAGTCTCCATAACGCGCCACCACCGCTCCATGCGCTTGACGAGCCATCTTGCCCGTCTCAAACGTCAATGTGCGTCCGCCTACTTCCAAACTTACTTTTTCAAACATCAAACACGTCCTTTTTTCTCCGATTCATCGGAGGCTGATTTCAGATACGAGAGACAACTCTCGGGAACTACATCGAGGAAGGATATTGCGAAGAAAAACGAGCGGAATTCTATCGATCCAACATTCTCTCGCGT
>PKWH01000121.1:1418-12986 GCA_003131985.1 Acidobacteriota bacterium
AACAATGCGATTTGCACTTCCGGTGATCCTGTATCTTTCGGGTGCGTCCGGAACTGCTCGATCAACTCCGCTTTAGCTTCCATCAACTTGCCCCTCCCCCTGAATCGTCGTGCCCTGTTCTACGCTCTTATCTCTTCTTCGATCGTAAAAATGCTAGCACAGTGGCTCTCTACCTCAAAGCTAATTTCCGCTCGCCCTGAGGCCGCGTCCAGCGGCCGAGGCATTCACCCTGAGGTCGTGTCACGACCGGTCGGTTCACCGGGTGGCCGCTCCCGCGAACGAAGGTGGCTTCCAGGTCTCGATTTAGCCGGGTTCACGGTTTCTGCGAATTGATTAGCGCCAAAAACTCATCCCTTGTTTGCTTGTTTTCGCGAAACGCGCCCAGCATCGCGCTCGTCGTCGCCATCGAATTTTGCTTTTCCACGCCGCGCATCACCATGCACAAATGCCGCGCCTCGATGATCACTCCCACCCCTTCCGGGCTTAGGTGTTCCTGAATCGACTGCGCAATTTGGCTGGTCAGCCTCTCCTGTATCTGCAAGCGCCGCGCGAACATATTCACCAGCCGTGCGATTTTGCTCAGCCCAACTACTTTCTTCGACGGAATATACGCCACATGGCATCGCCCGAAAAACGGAAGCAGGTGATGTTCGCACAGGCTGTAAACTTCAATATCTTTCACCACTACCATTTCGTCATAACACACGCTGAACATCGCTCCATTCAGCAGCTTGTCCGGATCCTGCCGGTATCCGCTGGTCAGAAAGCGAAGCGCCTTCTCGAATCTTTCGGGTGTCCTCCGCAACCCCTCGCGGTCGGGGTTCTCCCCGAGCAGCACGATCATCTTGCGCACGAGATCGGCGATCCCTTCCGTCCCTGCTGCCGGCGGAACTACAATTTCCGTTGTTTCACTCATGTTTTCCTGGCTCCTCTAATTCCCGAACCTCATCCAATTCATCTTCAATCTCAAAGCTGTTCTTGCTGGTTTCCTCAATGCGAACCCGCTCCAACCGCGCCAAAGGAAAACTCTTCAACCTGCGAAAAATCTCACGAGCAACATTCTCCGTCGTCGCCACCTCCGCCCGAAATTCCACCACTTCCTCATTCAAGAATTTCTGATCGAACGGCTCGATCACTTCCCGCTGCACGAATGGGTCCAGATCGCCCAAATTCGCGATCATCCCCGTCTCTGAATCCACCGGCCCGGTCATCGTCACTTCCAACACATAGTTGTGCCCATGCCCATAAGGATTGCTGCATTTTCCATAAACGCGTTTGTTCTCTGCCTCGCTCAATTTCGTCGTATGCAGCCGGTGCGAAGCGGCAAACCGGTATCGTCGCGTCAGCGAACTTTTCACGCCCGCGCCCCGTTTCCACTGCCCACATCCACCGTGCAATCCACAAAAAGGTCAGGAGACTCATACAGCCGCACCCGATCCAACTTCCCGGTCGTGATCTTCGGCTCCAGCAGCTTCCAAATCACCGCAGCAACATTTTCGCAGGTAGGAATCTGCCCGGCCAGCTCAGGCACTTCGTAATTCAAATGACGGTGGTCCATCCGCTCCATCACTTCCCTCTGCAAAATATCTTTNNAACGTAGTTATGCCCATGCCCGTGCGGATTATTGCATTTGCCGAAAACGCGCCGGTTCTCTTCCGCCGAAAAATTCGGGTTGTGATAGAAATGCGCCGCCGAGAATTCCACTTTGCGTGTGATTCGTATCATGCAGTCTTCGCGGGGTACGCCCGCCCTTTCCAGTGTACTGCCCCATGAGTGTTCTTCCACCACGAAGCGACCAGCGCAGCGCAGTAAAGACACACTCCGGGTACGTAATATTTGATGTACGAGACAGGGTACAGATTCCTGTAAAGGTCGATCCCGTAGCGAAACACACGCCCTACAATCGTTGCCAAAACGAGAGTCGCCAAAGCCCACGTGGGAGGCACATGCTTCCACGCTGAATAAATCCACATCGGCGCAAGAATCAGTATTTCAGCCCAAGGCAGGACGTCCGATATCTCGACCAAAGCCGCCGTTGGTTTTCCACCCATCAACGGATACAGATTCTTCGTCCACCCTTGCCACATCGCGCCAAAACTTCTGTACATCCTCGTTCGCACAGTTCCTATCGGCGCAGTAAAGTAAATCCCGTAGCCCGCGCTCTTCACGCGACGCGCCAGCGCCACATCTTCGAGAATCTGCCCCGCGATCGCCGTATGTCCGCCCAGCTTTTCGTAAACGTCTCTGAGCAACAGCAGAAACTGCCCGTTGGCCGCCGCATTCGGCTGCGTGGGATCGTTCACCTTCGCGAACGAAAATTTGTTGGCCAGCCGGCAATAAACGAATGGAATCAACGCGCGTTCCCAGAAGGAACCCATTTCTTGCTCGGGCGAGTAGGAAACCAACACTGAATCATTCTCCACAGCATCACAAAGCGCGCGTCGCGTAGACCCGTGCAAATGATACGTATCGGCGTCGGTAAACAGCAGCCAGTCCCCTTTTGCTGCTGCCGCGCCAATCGACACGGCATAATTCTTGCCGGCCCACCCCGGCGGCAACACATCACCCGTATTCAAGATTTTCAGTTTAGGTATGCGCGAAGCAAGTTCAGCCAGAATCGCGCCAGTGCCGTCGGTGGACTGATCGTCCACCACGATCACCTCGCCAACCTCGCCTTGCGCCGCCACCGATTCCACCGCGCGCGCGATGGACGCTTCTTCGTTTCGAGCCGGAATGATGGCGGAGACCATAGGAGTGTGCAAATCGAGACGAGACTAGCGCCGATCCCGCGGCAGCGGCCCGGCGCAAAATGCTCGCTTTCGATTCGCGGATACTCGTATTATAGGTCGCTTGGACAAAGGATTAAAACGGAAACTGAACACAGGCGTCGTTCTCGCCTTCATTGCGGGACTACTTTTCCTGTTTGCGCGTCCCGACTACCGCCAGGGCGAAGCCAGCCTGCGCGGACGCCCCGCAAAAGATTTTGCCTACACGCTCGACGGCAAGCCCACGCGCCTTTCCGACCTCCGCGGCAAAGTTGTCCTTCTGAATTTCTGGGCCACCTGGTGCCCTCCTTGCGTTGACGAAACCCAATCCCTGAATCAGTTGCAGCGCCGCATCGCGCCTCTCGGCGGCACTGTCCTCGGTGTCAGCGTGGATGAAAATCCGCAAGCCTACGAAGATTTTATAAAATTGTACAACCTGAGTTTCCCGACTTACCGCGACCCCGGTAAAGAAATTCCCCTCTCCTACGGCACTACCATGTATCCCGACACCTACATCATCACCCGCAGTGGCCGCCTCGACCGCAAAATCGTCGGCGCCCAGGATTGGACCGGCCCCGACTTGACCGCCTACATCAATACCCTCCTAAACGAAAAGTAGCGCCGCTCGCAAACGGCGGCCCTTAGCACCGTCCAGTACCCGGAGCAATCTTTGAGGGTCGTACTCTTTGTGGGTCGCCCCTTTAGGGGCGACATTACCGCAGCTCATCACCAGGGGCTTTAGCCCCTGAAGCTCCCCGATCGTGTGCAGAAGCCCGCGTCCATAGGGGGGCATGCTGCGCCCGCTGTAACTCAGGCAAAAAATCTCCGTCGGCAGAAACCGCACGCACTGCTCGCTTAATCATCCGCGCATGCAAATGTCCACCGCATCGTACCCTTGTATTTGTACCCCTAACTTCCTATCATTGTTGCGATGAAAATTTGGCTTACGACGGTCGATGAACAGGGCGGGCCACAGAGGCTCGCCACCCACCCGTCTGCCCCCGCGAAAGCGTGTCTGTTACAAGCGCAGCCTGCCACCCTGCGGAGACCCTCCACCACGAAAAAATCAAGTGAAACTGCGCCGTTTTGCCCAAGCGTTCGCACCATTTCTAACCGGTTCTGGCCTAAAAACAGAAGTTACAGAAAACAAATGGTTAAACCCTGTCTAACCGGGGCCAGAACTGCAGTTAACGTTCTCCGAGAACTGGTCATTTCCCCCGCCTTCGCGGGCGCCAAGTCTCGGCAATCAACCCGCACTCAAGCGACGTAAATCGAGCCACCGAATCTAATTCACGCACATGCCCGACGAACTGAACAAGCCCACAAAAACCGTGGAGAAGGACCCCGTCTGTGGAATGACGGTGGACCCGGACCGCGCCGCCGCACAGTCCGCGCGCGACGGCAAAACTTTTTATTTCTGTTCCAAGGGCTGCGCCGCGAAATTCGCGGCAGCCCCGGAAAAATATCTGGACGCACCTGCGGCTTCCGCCCATGGAAATGATTTCGTGGTTCCGTCCGCCGAAATCAAGTCCTCGAAAGCGGTTCCGGCCGGGCAAGACACCGCAACCAAACAAAGAACCGCTGCCGAGTACATCTGCCCCATGGATCCCGAAGTTCACCAGGATCACCCTGGCGCGTGCCCGAAATGCGGCATGGCCCTCGAACCTTCCATTCCCATTCAGCCGGAATCTCACGTCGAGTACACCTGCCCGATGCATCCCCAAATCGTTCGAAGTGCTCCAGGTTTTTGCCCGATTTGCGGCATGGCACTCGAACTTCGTGACGCCGTTGTGAATCAGGAAGAAGACCCCGAACTCATCTCCATGACCCGGCGGTTCTGGACCAGCGTCGCGCTAACCATCCCGATTCTCGCGCTCGCGATGTCCGACCTTATCCCCGGCCAGCCCTTGCAAAATATTTTGTCGCCGCGCGCAATTGCATGGATTGAGTTTCTTCTCGCCACGCCAGTCGTGCTCTGGGCCGGCTGGCCTTTCTTCGAGCGCGGCTGGGCGTCCATCGTCAACCGCAGCCTTAACATGTTTACTCTGATCGCTCTGGGCACCGGCACGGCTTACGTTTACAGCGTGGTCGCCGTCGTGTTCCCCGGGATTTTTGCAGCCTCCTTCCGCGTGATGGGCGGAAGCGTCCCGATTTACTTCGAAGCCGCGTCTGCGATCACCACGCTCGTGCTGCTCGGCCAGGTGCTCGAGTTGCGCGCGCGTAGCCAGACCTCCGCTGCGATACGTTCGCTCCTAAAACTTTCCCCCAAGACTGCTCGCCTTGTTCGCGCCGACGGAACCGAAATCGATGTCCCGGTCGAGCACGTAAACGCGGGAGACTCGTTGCGCGTTCGCCCCGGCGAAAAGGTTCCCGTGGATGGCGTCATAATCGACGGCGAAAGTTCCGTGGACGAAGCGCTAATGACCGGCGAGCCGATCCCCGTCGAGAAATCAGCCGGCGCCGCCGTGATTGGCGGAACCGTGAACGGCACCGGCACTTTCGTGATGCGCGCTGAGCGCGTTGGAAGCGAAACCCTTCTTTCGCAAATCGTGCGCATGGTTAGCGAAGCCCAGCGCAGCCGCGCGCCGGTGCAAAAGCTCGCGGACCGCGTTTCAGGATATTTTGTTCCGGCGGTTATTCTCGCCGCGATCCTCACCTTTATCGTCTGGGCGATTTACGGACCCGAGCCGAGGATGGCGCATGCGATTCTCAATGCTGTCGCCGTTCTTATCATCGCGTGCCCGTGTGCCCTTGGACTCGCCACTCCGATGGCCATCATGGTCGGCACGGGCCGCGGCGCGCTCGCCGGCGTCCTGGTGAAAAACGCCGAAGCCCTCGAAATTCTTGAAAAGGTGGACACGCTGGTTGTGGACAAGACCGGCACGCTGACCGAAGGCAAGCCGCGCGTGACATCCGTGGTTCCCGTGGCCGGCTCGGATGAAAAACAAGTTCTGCGGTTTGCCGCCACGCTCGAACGCGGAAGCGAACATCCGCTCGCGGGAGCCATCCTTGCCGGCGCCAAAGAGCGCGGCGTTGAGCTAGGGAATCTCACTAATTTTCAATCGCAAACAGGGAAAGGCGTAACCGGAAAAGTCGATGGGCGAAGCGCCGCTCTAGGAAATCGCGCTCTCTTCGCTGAAATTAAACTTGCTGCCGGGAAGTTGGAAGAAGCCGCTAAATCGCTGGAAGCCGACGGCCAAACCGCGATGTTCGTTGCCGTGGACGACGCCCCAATCGGAATCATCGGTGTAGCCGACCCTGTGAAATCGACGACTCCGGAAGCCCTGGAAAAACTCCACCGCGATGGAATTCGTATCATCATGCTCACCGGCGACAGTCGCGCAACCGCCGAATCTGTGGCGCGAAAGCTTGGAATCGACCAGGTTCACGCCGAAATTTTGCCCGGCCAAAAAAGCGAAATCGTGAAGCAGCTCCAAGCCGAAGGACGCGTTGTCGCCATGGCCGGCGATGGCGTAAACGACGCACCTGCTCTTACGCAAGCCAACGTCGGAATCGCTATGGGCACCGGAACGGACGTCGCCATGGAAAGTGCCGGAATCACCCTGCTGCGTGGCGATCTCCGCGGGATTGCGCGCGCCCGAACGCTCAGTCGCGCAACCATGCGCAACATCCGTGAAAATCTCTTTTTTGCCTTCGTCTATAACTCGGCTGGGGTACCCATCGCCGCGGGCGTACTCTACCCGTTCTTCGGTTTGCTGCTCAGCCCTATTCTTGCGAGCGCCGCGATGACCTTCAGTTCCGTCTCAGTCATTATGAACGCTCTGCGCCTGCGCAAGGTCCAGCTGTGACTCAGATCAGCCCCTCTGCCGCACCATCGGCTCAATCGTTACTGGCGCGCAGGTTCCAATCTTCGCAACACGGGGATTCTTGCTTGGCGCAAAACGCTTTCTACCACGTTGTCCGTCAGGCGCGAGGCGTCGTAGTCAAAATGGAGGAGATTTTTTTTCTCGTCGTAACGAAATTTCTGAAGCCCATAAGTATTGGAGAACTCGCCCAGCGCCCGAAAATGCTCCGGCTTCAGGCGTTCCTGTAATTCGTACGTAGCGGTCATTAACGTCATGCATGGATTATAACAGGAGAAATCTTGAAGCGGCCGAACGACCTGCTGAGTGAACGGAGTTACCCGGCAAGAGAGAAAAAAGAAGGGGCCCTCGCTTGGGATCGAGAGCCCCAAAGGTCGCGTTCCTTAGGACCTGCAGTAGGCGACTGCAAGCCCATGGGGTCATCCATCCTAGCTTCCCTCTCAGAGGCAGGTGGGAACGACCCGTTCCTTCCGATAAGTGGGCCCCTTCCTCCCCACGTACCAGTCGGTGCGGATCGTGTAGGAACGCGACCCACACAGGGCCATATGCAAGTGGAATGCCCAAACTCCAGCGCGACTGGGACATCCCGGCTGCCCATTTTCAATGACTTAGCCGAACCGCTGCATCGGAGCCGCCGCCGTCTCGAACCAG
The DNA here is from genome assembly GCA_003131985.1 of Acidobacteriota bacterium. Taxonomy (GTDB): domain Bacteria; phylum Acidobacteriota; class Terriglobia; order Acidiferrales; family UBA7541; genus Palsa-295. The sequence continues at coordinate 8,659 of PKWH01000121.1, forward strand.
TTTGGAACCAGTTCAGGAACCGCTGTCCCGAATCGGTGTGGCCGCCCCTGGGGTGCGCAAAAGGCGTTACTTTTTGCGATTAGTCTTAGCTACTCGTTGTTCGGCGCGCACGCATGCGGCATAATAGAAACGCACCCGGAGTTGCAATGAACAAGGGCTTTATTTTCATTTTGGCGTTAGCTGCTGGGCTTGCGGGTATCGCAATAGGCATTGCCGCGGGACGATCCCATCTCTCCACGGTACGACGAATTCCAGACTCTCGCGCGCACCTCGAGCCGGCGCGCGTTGTTACTTCCGTGAAAAATACTTCCACTGCGCAGTCGGACCATATGAGTGTTATTCGATTTGCCAGCAATCCGCAGGCTGTTCCCCCCTTTCTTGTGCGCGACATTAACGGAGGCGTTGTTTCCACGGCGGAATGGCATGGCAAAGTTGTATTCCTGAATTTTTGGGCCACTTGGTGCCCTCCGTGCCGCGAAGAAATTCCTGAGCTGGTCGAACTGCAGAGCCGTTACAAAGACCGTTTACAGGTCGTCGGAATTTCCATGGACGATCCGGACGATGTCGCCGGCGTAAAGAAATTCTCCGAAAGAGAAGGTGTTAATTACCCGATCGTTATGGCAAGCCGCGAGATTTTGAGGGAATATGGCGGCGTTCCCGCGCTTCCCACTTCCTTCGTGGTGAACACCGACGGCAAAATCGTTCAGAAACACGTGGGCTTGTATCCCACCTTTGTGTATGAGACCGAGTTGCGCTCTCTGCTTGGATTGCCGGTGGAAGCTACCGTTGAAACATTCGAAGACACCGGACAAATTTTCCTGAAAAACGCGGCGCTCGCAACCGAGCTCCCGGACGTTGATTTTACCGGGTTGACGCCGGAATTAAGAAAGGCCGCGCTGAAACGCCTGAATTCTGAAAGTTGCAGTTGTGGATGCAAGCTGACGCTCGCGCAATGCCGCATTAACGACACATTGTGCCCGGTCAGCAAAAAGACGGCCGCCCAAGTCGTGAAGGAAATCGCGGCGGGTTCTTCAACCTCTCCGGAGCCAACTCCCGGTCCGGCTCCCCCGTCTGTTGCGCCCACGTCCGTTCCGAATCAGCGTTGATTTTAACAACCTCCGTTGTCTTTTGTTGCGCGCTGAGTGAGCTTGAGGCACTTTCGTCGGCAGAAATTCCTGGTAACAACGTCATCCAGCTAGTTTCTGCCGGGATTCATTCGAGCCTGCGGTGGCCCGCATCAATCGCTTTTGCTGGGAGACAGCCTGAAGCAACGGAGCACACTTCGCTTCGGGAGTCGCGTAAAGCCGCGCAAACAAACGCGCTCGAAGATGGATCATAGCGCTCGAATGAATCTGCGAGACTCGCGATTCTCCGATGCCCATCGCCACACCCACTTCTTTCATCGTGAGTTCGGCGAAGTGATAAAGCGCCAAGACTTCGCGCTCACGAACGGGCAACTGATCCACCGCGACCGTTAACAAACCCTGCATCTCCAAGCGCAACGTTTGATGATAGGGATCCTCTTCGTCCTTGCACGCACAGCTGCAGAGGGCTTCTTCGCTGCTTCCCACCAGGTCTGAATCAGGCTGCAAGCTTCCGACATCCAGGCCGCGCAAATCGCTCAGAAGACGCTGAAGTTGACTGAGACTGATCTCCAACGCTACCGCAATCTCAGTCTCGGTGGGATCGCGTCCCAGCCGGCCTTTGCAGTCGAAGACTGCTTGTTCCAGTCGACGAGCCTGGCTTCGAAGGGTCCGCGGGCTCCAATCCACTTGGCGGAGACTATCGAGGATAGCTCCGCGAATTCGGAACTCGGCGTAGTACTTTAGCTGAACATTTTTGGCTGGGTTGTATTTTCCTATGGCATCCATCAATCCAAGCACGCCGGCGTGAACGAGGTCCTCGAGCAGCACTTGCGGCGGAAGTCGGCTATGAATTCGCCGCGCGATAAAATTCACTTGAGGCAAATGCCGAAGCAACAGTTGATCGCGCTGCGCTACATCCAGCGACGAATTTGGGCGGCGTTCCAGGTCGTTTCGGGCTTCCACACAACCCGGCGGCAAATCGCCCGGGACCGATATTGCGAGCGCAATGGTTTCAGGCGTGGTCATGAAGCCGCTCCGGCCAATAGAATATTCGCCGAGCGCTTGCTCGAGTGAGCGCTGGAATGTAACTCATAGCCGACGCCTCGAACGGTGTGGATCAGTTTGCACTCTTCCTCAGTGTCAATTTTCTTCCGCAGGTAATTAATGTAAACGTCCACCACGTTCGTGACGGTTTCGCCGGAAAGGTTCCAGACATGCCGGACGATCTCCGCTCGGGAAGCACGTTTCCCGGGTTGCTGCATTAAATATTCGAGCAAGGAAAATTCTCGGGGCGTCAGCACAATTCCTCTCTCGGCGCGCTTGGCGGTGCGCTCGACGCGATTCAATTCCAAATCCTGCACACGTAAAACGACTTCCGGAAGCCGGCTGCCGCGACGCATCACCGCGCGCACGCGGGCTGCCAACTCGGGAAAAGCAAAAGGCTTCTGCAACAGATCGTCCGCCCCCGTATCAAGGGCATGCACACGCTCCGCCACGCGGGCACAACTTGTCAGAACCAGGGTTGGCAAATGCTGATATCTGTTGCGAACGAACTCCAAGATTGCGATGCCCTCGGTGGGAGGAAGGTCGAGATCGATGATCGCCGTGTGATATTCGCGATCCTGAAGCATGGGAATTGCTTGAAGAGCGCTACTCGCGGTGTCGACGGCGTAGTGCTCTGCCTCGAAACCTCGTTGCAGGACACCAACGAGCGCGGATTCATTTTCGGCGATAAGAATATTCATGGGTACTCCTACGGAAGGGGGAATCAGGAAAAATACGGAGAGGAGATTCAATGTATTGAAACGGCGAAAGAGTGTCAAAGAAAATCGTTATCAAAACACAACTATTTCCCAAAGATGATGCGAACCTGTGCCAATGTGAAACTAAACCGCGAATATTCCAAGAATGGCTGCGGCGATTTCGAGAGCCGAAAGGAAAACCCTACATTGAACTACGGATGCGTCATTTTTTCAGGGCGAACGAGGTCGTCAAACTCTTGCGCGGTCAGATAGCCGAGCTTTAGCACGGCCTCGCGAAGGCTGAGATGTTCATGATGAGCCTTGTGCGCAATTTCGGCCGCTTTGTCGTAGCCCACCCTTGGGCTGAGAGCCGTGACAAGCATCAGTGAATTCTGAACATTTTGCGCGATGCGCTGGTGATCTAATTCCATGCCGACGATGCAGTGATGCGTGAAAGAACGGCAAGCATCGGAAAGCAGACGCACTGAATTCAGAAAATTGTGAATGATCACGGGCTTGAAAACATTCAGCTGGAAATTCCCCTGCGAGCCGGCGAATCCGATGGCAGCGTCATTCCCGAAGACTTGCACGGCCACCATGGTGACGGCTTCAGACTGCGTGGGATTAACTTTTCCGGGCATGATAGAAGAACCCGGCTCATTTTCCGGCAACACCAATTCTCCGAACCCGGCGCGCGGACCGGAAGCGAGCCAGCGGATGTCGTTCGCGATTTTCATCAGCGAATCCGCCAGAGTTTTCAGAGCACCGCTGGCGAATACAATTTCGTCATGCGCGGACAGCGCCGCAAATTTATTGGGATGAGATCGGAGGGGCAAACCAGTGAGTTCGGCAATTTTCTTTGCTGCGCGCTCCGCGAATTCAGGATGCGCATTCAGCCCGGTGCCCACCGCGGTGCCGCCGATAGCGAGATCGTAAAGTCCGGGAAGCACCTTCTGGAGCCGATCGATATCGCGGTCCAGCAGGCTAACCCAGCCTGACATTTCCTGGCCAACGGTGAGAGGTGTGGCGTCCATAAGATGCGTGCGGCCAATTTTCACCACACTTGCAAAAGAACGCGCTTTCGCGTCGATGGCGTCGCGCAGTTCGCTGACAGCCGGGATTAAAGCTTCAGCCACTCGAGACGCGGCGGCAATATGCATCGCGGTAGGAAACGTATCGTTCGACGATTGCGACATATTTACATCATCATTGGGGTGAATGGGCTTTTTGCTTCCCATCACACCACCCGCTATTTCAATGGCGCGATTCGAGATCACTTCATTGGCATTCATGTTCGTTTGCGTGCCGCTACCCGTCTGCCAGACGTGAAGGGGAAAATGCCCGTCAAGCTTTCCCGCGATCACTTCGTCGGCGGCTTGGACGATCAGCCGAGCCTTGTCTGCCGACAGTTTTCCGAGATCCTGATTTACGAGCGCGGCAGCCTTCTTGAGGATTCCAAACGCCCGAATCAGCTCGGGCGGCATGGTTTCGCGGCCGATAT
>PKWH01000124.1:0-3803 GCA_003131985.1 Acidobacteriota bacterium
AAGCCGTACACGGGCGCCTTGATGCGCGACATCGCGTCCGTGGCCGGCGGCGCCCCGTAAAAAACGAACGCCGCTGACAGATCTGCGCGGTTGGTCGCAAAGCGGAACGTCTGTGTGCCTCCCCAGCAGAATCCCGCAACATAAATTTTTCCGTTGGATGCGGGCAGCTTCAGGCCATAGTCCGCTGCGGCGTTCAGGTCCGCCGTCACCTGGTCGGGATTCAATTTGCTAACAGCCTCGGTAACNNTCCTGCGCCCAGTCGCTCAACCCGAAGATTTCGTGAATGATCAGCACAACCGGCCGCTTGTCCTTCGATTCGGGATAGACGATCAGCGTCTCCACGTTTCGGCCATCGTGCTTCACCGTCACCCATTCGCTATGACGCGGCGACGCAGCCATTCGCTCTCGCGCCCACGGCTGCGACCATTCCTGCGCGGCAATCGTTTGCGCTCCCAGCAAAATCCACATCGCTGCCAGCATCATTCCTGCGAATCGCTTCATGGCTCACCTCGTCCTGGAATAGCGCCAGCGATGATAATTGCGCGACGGAACGCGAGCAAGGCTTTTCAAGTCGAGAGAGAACGCGCCAGCGTCGCCGGTAATNNTGTACTCCCCCGCCCGGCGGTGTGGAAGATGAACACAGATATAGGTCATCGGCCGACGTCGCGTAGTGGCGCCATGTCGGCCGGAACACAGTCTGGCGAATGTCCATCGCGCCGCCGGAGATATCTCCTCCGATAAGATTGGCGTCCATTTTTTCCAGCGCCGCAGGAGAAAAGACGCGCCGCGCCAGGATGCAGTCGCGAAAACCGGGAGCGAAGCGCTCGATTTGGGCTTCAAGAATCGGCAGCATGTCGAACTCGGAACCGTTCGGGACGTGGCAGTAGGCCCAGGCAGTGTGCTTACCCGCCGGGGCGCGCGTTGGATCGAACAGGCTCGGCTGAGCTAGCAGAACGAAGGGACGTTCTGAATGGCGTCCGTGCGACATCGCCGCTTCGGAAGCGGCAATCTCGTCGGCGCTTCCGCCCAGATGCACCGTCGCGGCGCGGAGGCATTCGGTTGCTTTCCAAGGAATCGGGCTCCGCAAAGCGTAATCCACTTTGAAAGCTCCCGGGCCGTAGCGGTACTTCGCTAATCGACGCGTGTAGGCCGGCGACAATCGGCTCTCTGCGATTCGCGCTAACTGAAGCGGAGTCACGTCGCACAGCGTGACGTCAAACTTTGGAAGCGACGCGAGATTCTCTACGCGCGCCGAAGTTTTGATTTCGCCGCCAAGCTCCGCAAGATAGCCGCACAACGCCTTGGTGAGAGACTGAGCGCCGCCGCGCGGAATTGGCCAGCCGACTGCGTGAGCCGCGGCCCCCAACAAAACGCCAAACGCTCCGCTCAACGGTTCATCAAGGCTCAGAAAAGAATGAGCCGCCAGGCCGGCAAAGAGCGCCCTGGTGCGTTCTTGACGAAACAAAATGCGAGCAAGCATTTTCGCGGGAGGAAAAGCGACCAGTCCGAATCGCGCAAGAAACAACGGATGTCTAGAAAGCAGGTGAATCGGCTGAAGAACTTCGGACGACAGGTCAGACCAGCGCTCGACGAACGGCTGCATGAGTCTGCGCCAGGCCCTGCCGTCATCACCCAGCGCAGATTCAGCTTCATGCAAATCGCGCTCGAGTGTAATCGCCGTGCCGTCGTCGAAGGGATGAGCCAAGGGGCACGGCGAGTGAATCCATTCGAGTCCGTGATTCGACAATGGCAGCGAGGAAAAAAATGGCGACCCCGCGGCGAATGGATACACCGCCGATCCGAAGTCATGCAGAAAACCGGGCAAAGTTAGCTCGAGCGTTCGCGCGGCCCCTCCCGGCTGGGCCTCCGCCTCAAAAACATTTACCTTCAATCCATGTTGAGCGAGAACGATGGCCGCCGCAAGACCGTTGGGACCGGCTCCGATAACACAAGCTTCGCGGGTCACTTGAGGTGTTCGCTTAGGTGAGGGTTCATGGGTGCCTAGCGGTTGTAAGGATATTCCTGAACCCAGTGAAAGCCGCGGTTCACAAGCAAGAACTTGTTGCGGTCAACGAGTTGGAGCTGCATATGAATCATGTGGCCGTCCATCTTCCCATCCAGCGTCAATTGATCTTGCGCCACGCGCTGGAAGTGGAAGTCGCCCTTCCAGTTTTTGTCATCGCCTTTCGTGAGCGCAAGCGTCTTGTCGTTAACGTTGATCGAAGCGCCGTAACCGGCATACGTATCATCCATGCGCTGAAAAGACGCCCGTTCCGGAAAATCAAATATGACGCGGTGCCAGCGGTCATAATCGGTTAGAAGCGGCGAGCGGATCTGCCCGTCAATCGAGAGCGCCTCGACGTTCCAGATTCCGTAGAGCGGTGACTTCGTACGCCCCCCGCCAAAAGTGTGCCACTCGCTCCAGCTTCCATAAGCGTTTATTCCAACAAGCCACATTCCTATCACGATCTGCACGGCAAGCGCGATGCGATTGGCGCGGCGTGTGCGGAAGAGCGGAGGCTGTGTCGAGGGTGCGGTTGCCCGATTCGATAGAAAGAAGTCCGCTAAACGCGAAAACTCGGGCGCGAGCAGGAATAACGACATCAGAATCATGTGAAACGCGAAGAGTTTAACCGGCACGTCGTACGTCATGTTGAGCGTGAAGATGTAAGCTGAGTCAATCAAGCAAGCCAGCGCCCCGAGCGTCGTCATCCGGGGAAAAATAAGAAGAATTCCGGCCAACATCTCAGCGCCCCCGGCAAATATTTCGTAAGCCGGCGAAGCGCCGACGGAAGACCACAGTACACCCATGGGTGAGAAGTTTCCGTATGGCTCCAGTAATTTAGTGAGGTAGGGAAAAGGCATCTGTAGCGGAACGAGTTTAGCCATGCCGTAAGCGAACATTTGCGAAACGAGCGCGAAGCGAATGAAAACCCTAAACCATTTATACAGCGTTGCGTAGTTCTCGCGCCTCCGATCCAGAAGAGACCAGATGCACGTCGCCAGTATTGCGAAGACCAGCAGGCAGAATGCTGCTACCCAGTCGAACGTTTTGTCGCCGCTCCCGCTGCCGTTATAAACCAACGGATGCGCTACGCGAAAAATATGGCCGGCGGTCCAGAAAATGATTTGCCGCATCGGCCACAGCGTGGACGGGTCCGGAACATCAACTTCGGGATTGGTAAATAAGGAGCCTAAAATCTGTGTGGTGAGACAGTACAACCCGAAGTACACAAAGCAAAACCGAAAGCCTATGCGGATCGTAAGATTCCACTGCGGCGCTTGCTCTTCTTGCTGTAATGGCGCGGTCTGATCCGAAGTGTTCACTCCAGATGCCTCACTTCATCGCCGGAAGTTCCCATCACTTTGACTAACATTGCCAAGCGGCAAAGAATACAGCGGAACAGTATCACAAGTGATTCGGCCCGGCGGCGGGAGGTAACCGCACATCAGTGAATTGATTTCTAGTGTGCGGCAGGTTCTGCGGCGGGATGCATGCCGTGCTGAGGAACTTCGTGAACTCCGCGCAGGGGCTGTTCCTGATGAAAACGGAAAAGCTGATTCAGCGGACCCGCGCCTTTGCCGATCTGATAAGACTTCTCGATAGCCTTCGTAACGTACGCCTTCGCCAGGATCACAGCTTCGCGAAGCTGCTGCCCGGATGCAAGCTGCGCCAGAATCGCTGAAGAAAACGTGCATCCCGATCCATGTGTGTTCGGGCTTTTCACGTGGTCCCCGCCAAAAGTCTCTACTTCCGTTCCAACGCAGAACACATCGATCGGTTTCTCGAGATGTCCGCCGGT
>PKWH01000124.1:3825-3986 GCA_003131985.1 Acidobacteriota bacterium
GATCGAGCACGACGTGCGTGAACTTATGCTTGTCCAGAAACTCGGAAACAGCGGAAGCGTTTCCGCGATTCGTAAGCATGCCTATCTTCACGCCGGCGATCGCAACATCCTCAATCAATGCGTCGAGCTGCGCCCGCAAAGTAGCCGAAGGCGTAGCGTGA
>PKWH01000303.1:0-500 GCA_003131985.1 Acidobacteriota bacterium
GGCGGGTGGCAACCACTCCGCGCGGCACCGGAGTTTACTTAAAGCACGACTACAACTCGCGGGGTGCCGAACCCTTCGGTGTGTGAAGGGTTCGGGTTTTGACTTTTCCCCTGAGCTAAACGCACCGCCCAAAATCCCGGCTACCCGAAAACCCCTCCGCCTTCCGCATTCCGCCCAAAAAGCTCACAGCACTCAAGTCCTTGTATTCCTCCTCCCAACTTCCTATCATTGTCGCGATGAAAATGTGCCACACAACGGACGCGCCCCACGGACGCAACCACTCGCACCTCCAGCGCCCCTCCGTCTGTGAACTGTTTTTCCCGCATTTCGCCTCCGCCGAAAAAGGAGTTCTCCATGCCACTAGCTCGCATTGATCTCCCGCAAGGTAAATCAGCCGACTACCGCAAAGCCGTCGGCGAAATCGTCTATGACGCGATGATCAAAACTATAAATGTTCCTAAAGACGACCGCTTCCAGGTAATCACCGAGCACCCCGCCGA
>PKWH01000303.1:508-10911 GCA_003131985.1 Acidobacteriota bacterium
AGCTCCGCCGCGAAGACGTGATCATCAGTCTCGTCGAAGTGAAAAAGGAAAACTGGTCATTCGGCAACGGCGAGGCCACCTATGCCTAGCCTCCGGGCCGCGAATTCGGCTGACTGGCGTCAGCTTTCTCCGCCAGTCAGGCGCCGCAACTTGAGCATTTCCGGACACGCAACGCCATTTCTAACCGGTTCTGGCTCACGAACAGAATTCGCTGTAACTCATTCAAAACAAANNCGCGCCCATTCTAACCGGTTCTAGAATTGCACGTAGAGGTACAAGCTCAGTTACAAGGAGCCTCACCCGATGACTCCCGCAACCGGCGAGCAATCCCAGGCCTCACTCCCCGCCGCACAATCAGGAGAATTCCTGATCGGAGGCGACCTCCGCATCCACCGCCTCGGTTACGGCGCCATGCGAATCACCGGCAAAGGCATCTGGGGCGAGCCCAAGGACCGCGACGAAGCCATCCGCGTCCTCCACAGCGCCGTCGCCTTGGGAATTAATTTTATCGACACCGCCGATTCCTACGGCCCCGCCGTCAGCGAAGAAATCATTGCCGAGGCGCTCTACCCCTACCCCGCTGGCCTCGTGATCGCCACCAAAGCTGGATTCGAACGCCCCGGCCCCGATAAGTGGGTAACCAACGGCCGCCCCGAATATTTGCGCGCCGCCTGCGACAGAAGTCTCAGCCGTCTGCGTCTCGAGCGCATCGATCTCTTCCAGCTCCATCGAATCGACACCAAAGTCCCGGCGGAAGATCAGCTCGGAACGCTGAAAGATCTCCAATCCAAAGGAAAAATAAAATACATCGGCCTTTCCGAAGTCAGCGTCGCGCAGATCGTCCACGCGCGGACCATCGTGGAAGTAGTCACCGTGCAGAATCGCTACAGCGTCCTCGACCGCGCCGCCCAAGACGTTCTCGACTATTGCCAGCGCGAGAAAATCGGTTTCATCCCCTGGTTTCCGCTGGCTAACGGCGAAGTGTCCGCTGCGGAAGAGTTCGCGCGCATCGCCGCTCGCCTGAACGTCACGCCCTCGCAACTCGCTCTGGCCTGGCTGCTCCGCCGCTCCCCCGTGATGCTCCCCATCCCCGGAACGTCCCAGGTCGCGCACCTAGAAGAAAACGTCGCCGCCGCCGCACTAAAATTAGTCGAAGCCACCATGCAGGAGATCGACAACCTTGTCCGCAAAGCGTAAATCCATCGACGACGCTGATTATGTAGCGGCCGCCTTTAGGCGGACGCCTTTCTCGTGCCATTCGTCGGCAAAGCGGGAGCAAGCTCCCATACTCCGCAGAGCCCGGACCCCTTTGGAGTGCGGCGGCTTGCCGCCGCTTTTGCGACTGATGCCACAGCCGGGCGAGAATCCCAAACTATTTGTGAGAGAGGTTAGACGATGAAAATCGTAGCGCTGATCGCTCGGATTCTTGTTGGCCTGGTCTTCTTAGTGTTCGGCCTAAACGGGTTCTTGCACTTCATCCCGATGGGCACGTTGCCGTCCGGCTTGGCGGGCCAGTTCTTGACCGTACTGATCCAGTCCCACTACGTCATCTTCGTGAGCGCCCTTCAACTGGTAGGCGGCGCGCTCTTGCTGGTAAACCGCTACGTCCCGCTCGGCCTCACGCTTCTGGGGCCCGTAATCGTGAATATTCTCCTCTATCACGCGACAATGGACCGCGCCGGCCTCCCACTGGCAATCGTCGTCGCAATCCTTTGGTGCGTCGTCGCCTACCGCGAGCGCCAATATTTCTCCAGCCTCTTCGTGCAGAAAACTTCCTAGAAATCGGATGCGCCAATGTAATTTAGTTCGCGAAAACTTCGAGGGTCAATTCTTCCTGCCGAACAAATGCGGCATGCGCGACGAACGCTTCTCGCCGTCTTCATCCGGTTCCAGCAGCGCGAGGCGCTCGTGAGCCTTGGCGTTCGTGGGGCTGATTTCCAGAACCTTGGAATAGACCGAGCGCGCCCGCTCCGGCAGCTCCATCTCCTCCAGCAGCTCGCCGAACTGGAGGTACACCGGCACCTTCCACGGATCCAGATCGATGGCCTTCTGAAAAAGCTCAACCGCCTCGTTTTCGTATTGCGAGATGGTACCCAAGCTGCGCGCGAGCATAGCCAGATGCAACGCCGATTCCGGTGCCGCTTCATGGCACTTGCGCAGCCAGACGATCGAGCCCACGAAATTTTTCGCGCGCAAACATTCGTTGGCGCGATTCATCCATTCGTCGATGGACTCCTCGGCCCCCGTCTTTTCTCGCTGCATGCGGAAGCCGCCCGAGGCCAGGGATTTGTCGTACGCCGCCCGTTTCTCTTCGTTCGTGAGCGTCTTGTATGCTTCCGAGATGACCACCATCAGGTTTTTCAGCGGCGTAATCAACTCGCGATTCCCCATATGATTGTCCGGATGAAATTTGCGTACCAGCGAGTAATAACTTTTCTTCAGGTGCACAGCCGAGGAATCCGACGTGACTTCCAGCAGCTGATAATACGTGGACTTCCCGGTCAGCTCGATCAATTGCCTCACTTCCCTCTCGAAGCGAATCCGAGCCGCTTTCTCGTTTCTGGGCGAAATCGCGAGCTGCCAGTTCCCCGCGCGCACACTGGAAGAATGCGTAGCCGCGGGGCTGCAAGTTTGCCGGCGCGGAGTTTAGCAGCCGGAGCGGTGACGGGAATTTGCGCGGAAACCTGCTCCGCGGCGGACAAAAACCGATGCAGCTTCGCCCGGTCTTCCGGTTTCATCTGCACGAACTGAATACCCATTCCCTTCCCGGGCTTCGAGTTGCGCACGATGGCGCGCCCCCGAACCTGTCCGGTAGGCAAATCAAAAATCAGATCGATGGTGGAACCGTCGCTCGGAGTTTTCGCCGCCTGCAGAAAAAGCCCGCCCAGCCCCATCACCTCCGCGCGCGAAGTGGTCGTCTGCGCGGACGACTTCCACGCGACCCACATCCCCTTAGGTGCACGAATGCGAGGATACTTCCGAAATTTTTCGACTTCTGATGGCACGTTCAGCCCCTACAGACTGCCCTGCCACCAGTCTATTCTCTGCCAGCCCGCCCGCCGACTTTTCGCCAAATCTCCCCGTCAATGAGTAACGCAAAAGAATATCGAAGCCCATCCACTGGACTTGCGTACAGGTTTCAAGAAGCGAGTTAATCAGGAGCTTGGTTCACGAAATTGAATGCTTCGTTCTCCCATTATTTTTCGATCTTGATACAATATGCCCCTTTACTTGGGTATCCTGAGTGCAGAGTGGCAGACACGCCCAACCAGTTCGCCTCCCACCGCAAGCGAGCCACGGTGCTCTTTGCTGACATTTCCGGATTCACCGCGATGTCCGAGGACCTTGATCCGGAGATAGTTCGAGAAATCGTTAATCGATATTTCGAAGAGCTTTCGGCTGCGGTGCGGCGATACGATGGCACCATCGATAAGTACATCGGCGACTGCGTGATGGCGGTCTTCGGCGTGCCCGCAACTCACGAGAACGATCCTGAAAGGGCGTGTCGGGCGGCTCTAGACATGCAGCAAGCCGTTCGGGCACTCGCAGACACAGTTGAAAAGGAATTACCGCGTGCCCCGGAACTGCACATCGGAATCAATAGTGGGTTGGTAGTAGCAGCTCCCATGGGAAGCAAAGAGGCCAGCCAATTTACTGTTATGGGCGACACGGTTAACCTTGCTTCGCGACTTTGTCACGAAGCGGAAAACGGACAGATTGCTGTTGGAGAGACCACGTGGGGGCATGTTCGAGAACGGTTCATATTTTCCAACAAGGCGTTAAGATCCATTAAAGGCAAATCCGAGAAAGTGCCCGTCTATTTTCTGGAAGCTGTGCGGGCTTCGTCAGATAGAGCGATCCCTCGGCAACCACGCATGGTCGGTCGCGAGAGAGAAATGCTGCTCGCGGAGCGACTATTGAAAGATGCATACGCAGGACGCGGAAACCTACTCTTCCTCACGGGAGGGCCCGGGATTGGGAAAAGCAGATTCGTTTCGCAGGTGTCTTGCTCGGGCGCCACCGCAGGGTTTCAACTCCTCTCGGTATCGGCTCAGCCCTTCGAAACGCTCCAACCATACAGCATGTGGCGGCAAGTACTAGAACAATTGAGCGGAGTAGCGCCATTCCCCGAATTTTCCGCAGTTCAACCCGAATTCGAATGCTTCTTAAAAACAATCCCATCCGAAGCACATCATTTCGCTGCGCTGCGCGCCACCTTCGACTTGAAATCGCCTGAATTTGAAACGCTCAGTGAATCCGGAAGGGTTCAATCCATTGTGCTGGCTTGGAAATCGCTCCTCCGCCATGTGCAATCACGAAGCCCCTTGTTGCTTATCATGGACGACTTGCAGTGGGCTGATCCACTGTCTGTCCAATTGCTTGTTGCCATTTCGGAAATCTTGCCTAACGCGAGAGTCCTGCTTTGTTGTGTCGCTCGCCCCGAATTTGAATCGCGATGGGCAGCGGACTCCTTTTATCATCCGCTTACGCTACAACCGTTGTCACAGCAAGAAAGTAGCGTGCTCATTCACGAGGCATTTGGAGTGCAGGCGGATTCAACTCAAATGTCCGAAGTCATTGCCCGCGCGGAAGGCAATCCGTTTTACCTTACCGAACTGGCTCGCTCCGTCTCGCCAGGGAAAGGGGAAAAGTTACCCGCAACGATTGAAGGTGTGATCCTGGAACGTATCGACAGATTGGAGTCAGAGGCACGCCGGGTCCTTGAGCTTGCGTCCGTAATCGGACGCGAATTTGCTGAGCGGCTCCTTCGCTCTGTATCTGATGCCGAGGAATTCGAAGACAAACTCCACCGGCTGCGCGATCTTGATTTTATCTATGAGAAGGAAATCTCTCCGGAACTCTCTTACCTGTTCAAGCACTATCTAACCCAAGAGGCGACCTACAACAGCATCTTAATTCGCCGACGCAAAGAGCTTCACAAGCAAATCGCTAATGCCATCGAGACTGTTTATAAGAGCAGCCTGGAACGTTATTATCCTCTGCTGGCCCAGCATTTTGAAAAGGCAGGAAATTACGAAAAAGCGTTTATGTATTACAACTTCGCGGGAGACCAGACCCAGCATGCGCAGAGCGGATCTGCAGCTGCAACCCTATATCGGCGCGGGGAAATTGCACTTGAAGCTCTCTTGGAAAAACGGTCGTCGTTGCGAGGCAAGTTTAAGCAGGTCGGTTTTTGGATTCTTGCGGGAACGGCGTATTCGATAGTCTCAGATCTTATCAGTCACGAACATACGAAAAGACTCCTGGAGAACGCTGTTCCGGTCGCTGTTTTAGTAGCGGTCTTAATCGTGAGTCGCGTAACCAAATGGCACTTCTTGGTCTACCCTAATAAGATCACGTTTAAAAGTGAGAAGGAATCGGTCGACATTCAGTTCGACGACATTACAAAAATGGAAACGATTTCTTTTAGTGTTTGGGAATGGCATTGGTACTGCTTAACTAAACGCGATTTTCGAAGAATAGGACTAGCTCAATCACTCCAGGTTCTCGGAAATATTAACGTCCTGCGAATCACCTGCCGGCCGTTCACAACTCAATGGGATACTCCGAAGAATGGCTACGAGTTAGATCTAGATAACCCCACCGAGTATCTCAAGAGCTTCAACATGGCTTTCCACCGGTACCGAGGTGTCAAACAAGGAACCCATTTCGAGGAAGATGCCTTAGTATCGACTGCGGAATCGATCGTGGAACAGAGTACGTTAGAAACCTGGGGCGACACCGAGTGGTGGCATTGGGTCAAATGGATTCTCATCGCCGCTGCGCTTCTTGCTATCGTGTATCTCTCGTCTTCAGATTTCGTGGCGGGATTCAAAGCGGGCTCGAACGCCGAATAGTTGTCAGTCGGGAAGTCCGATTACGGTTCCATGAAGGGCTGAACTTGGCGGGTGGACAACCCTTCCGCGTGGCACCGGAGTTTGCTTGAAGCACGATTGAAACTCGTTGGGGTGGCGGGTGCGTAAGTCCCGTCGACCCAGTGGTTGCGGCCTCCGAAGATTTTCGAGTCGTTTACCCTACCGGCGAGTGTTATCGCGCTTGCGGAAATCGCCGGGCGATTAACTTCCTGAGTCCAGATGCCAACCGACGTTCACCCATTTGCCCTGGCGATTGACGAACATTTCCGTCGCACGCCCAGACTGTGTTGAACGCTTGCCGTCGATTTCGATTTCGCAAACATATTTCGAGTAAACGACGGCCGTGTATCCAAACATTTGGATTTCCGTCTGCGGGAATTCCAGCCGGACGAGCTTGCCACCCTTGGCGGCAAAATCCTTGGCGCCAGCGAGAACTGCGTCGCGGTTCTCCCACTTTTCGCTCTGCTCGATGGCAATCAGTTCCGGGGGCACAAGCTCCGCGAGCCGCGAACCGTCATTTGCGAACCAGGCACGCCATACGGCTTCGCGAGCGGCGAGCAGTTCCTGCTTATCGTCGCCCTCCACCGTCTGCGCTTGCTGCATCTCAGCAGCGAGCGTATCCGGATGCAACGTAGTGTCCGAGCCGACCTGATTCCACCCATCCGCCAGTCTCGCGTACACGTCGAGTACCCGAAGTTTTCGCGTCGATGCTTGACCTTGATAGTCATAGGTCACATCGGCAACGTACGGAACGACGGCAACATTGCCGTAGAACACGACGTCGAATTCCAGCATTTTGTACCCGGTCATTTTCACCGGTGAATTGAGGTAGCCATCTACATCTTTCATATATTGGTCGATGCCGCGAATCGTCGTGCGAGAGGATGACTGGAAACCGGTCCACTCGTTCGCGTGCGTGGCGCGAATCACTTTGGCGTCCTTCTGAATATAAGCCTGGAAAATCTTGTCGATGTGACCTCGAATGGCATCGCGATCCGCCGAGCGTTGGTCCCCTGACGCCGGACTAAGTTGCTGAGCGTGGGCAGATCCTGCGCCAAGAATCAAAATGAGGACCAGAGGTAGATTAGCGAGCTTCATTTCCGTTCTCCTTTCACACCGTACCGTGAATCCCTTCGGGATTCGTTACCCTGTGAATCGCGCAGAGATTCACCCTGAGGGAATTGACGAAGGGAGTCCTTTGCGAAGGGCCGGCTCTTTTTTCGCGAATGGCGTGGCAGCGAAGCCAGCCCGCGCGTCCCTGCCGTTACGCGCAGCTTTTCCACAACGCGGTAATGCGAAATAGTGTTTTTTGGACAAGTTTTTCGCATTGCCTGGTGCTTGTTTCGATAAATTTTATCAATTAAGCAGTAAGTCGTACGCACCTTCAGCTTCAATCCCGCGCGTTAGATCCGGGGGGTGGAGCCGGCGGTGCAGTCGAACGCGAGGTCAGCAGGAAAACGCCGCGTCCATAGGCGGCAGCGGCAATCGAGCCGTCCTTGCGCGCCTCGATGTCGGTGATGTTCGCGCCCACCGGAATGCCGTTGCTGTACGGTATCCACGTCCATTGTCCCGCGCTGCTGCGCGTTCCTTGGTAGATGCCCGCACCCTGAATGGCAGCCAGCACGGTCTCGGCGGTCCCAAGCGGATCGACGCCGAGAGCGGTCACGTAGCCCGTCGGCAATTGCGACTGCGGCCACATGCTCTCCGTCGTGCAGCCAAAAAAGCAACTGAAGCGCGTGATGATGCCGCTTCCATTCCTACCATCGTTGGCGACGCTGTTGGCGACATAGAACGTCGTCTCGCTGGCCATGGCGATCGCCGAAACGCCACCGTTGTTGGATGCGGTGAAGACGTCATAGAGCGCTGCGGGCTTTAGCGCTACGCCCCAAAATACGTGTCCCTCGGCGGTTCCTGCAACGGCGATCTGCGCATTGTCCGGCGCCAGCCGCAACCGCACAAATGAGTCGCCCACCACGTCCGCCGTCTTGATCTGATTCCACGGAGGACCGCTCCAGATTCCGGTGGACGTCGTCACCAGCAGCGGGGGAGAGATGCCCGTTGATTCCATGCTCTCGAAAACCTTTCCGGGAAACTCCGAGTAGGCATTGCTATCGGTCAGGCTGCCCCTTTGCGTGATCTGCGAACTGCCGCTGGCCGGATAGTCCTGGATCTGCGCTGTGCTCTGCCCCATCACGTACACGCCCTTGTGATCGGCGCGGTTGAAGGCGATCAAAGGCACATCACCGGAGAGCAGTGCGAGGCCGATGTCCGTCCACACCGGCGAAATTCCGTCCCACCCGAACGAATCATTGTCCTGCGAGCCACCGACAATCACCCGCGGCGCCGCCGCCCCATTCACGTCGATCTTGAGGACCTCGGTGTTGTACATGCCTTCGCCGAAGAAGGTCAGGGTGGCGCCCTTGTCGGACGAGCGATAGATTCCGCCGTCACTGCCGAAGAACATCAGCGACGGCGACGACGGCGCAACCACCACCGCGTGATGGTCCACGTGGATTTGGAGTCTTGATAGTTTCGTCATGTTGTCGCCCGAAGCCGACGAGCGGCACAGGCTGATTCCGCCTTTGAACACTACGGTCGGATCGGTGGGATGGGCGAAGAGATAGCTCCAGTTATTGGTGGGGTCGTTGCAAGGTGCGGGGATGCTGAGCTGTTCCCATCCGTGTTCGACGAAACCGTTGATGTTGCAGGTGTCGCTGGTGCTGCGCCACAGCCCTAAGCTCGGCGAATCAGTGGGCGTGCCGAGAAAGCTAATCCACTGCGTGCCTTGCGACTCTGTGATCCACGCGCTCGCGTCCGGCGGGAAACTGGGCAGCGGCGCCTGCGGACAACCCTGAAGCTGGTGCCACGATGTGGGGCTTAGCCCGCCATTCGTCGCTTCGTAGACCGCAGGGGGATCGCCCGTCGAGGCGAACAGCGTCGTCGCATCGGTGGTGCCGAATTGCAAGCTGACGGCCACTGCGCCAGCCACCACAACATTCCATGTCACGCCGCCGTCCGTCGACACTTGCACGCCCTGTCCGGTTGAGATGTAAATCGCCTGCGCCGGTTCGATCCCGTTGATCGGCCCGGGAATAGCGATGCGCTCCGTGCCCGGATTCCTGTTCGTGAGTTGTTGCGCATGCGAGATGAGTAGCCTGCCGCCATTGCCGTCAATCGCGCCCAGGTTCGTGCTGGTGAGCTGTGTCCACATCGAGCCGCCATTCAGCGACTGGAACACTCCGGCCGGCGTCACCACCATGACGCGCTCCGCATTGCCGGGATCGATCGCGACCGCATCAATCTCCTGCGTCGGCAGCGCGTCGGTGATGGGAAACCAGGTCGTGGTCGCGCCCGTTGTCTTCCACAGTCCCTCGTCGCGCCCGCCGGCATAAATCGTGCTCGGATCGACCGGGCTCACCGCAATCGTGCTGACCCGTCCCGACTCGGCCGGCGTGCCTGTGATCCTCGACGGTCCAATCGCCTCCCAGCGTCCGTAATCGCCTGCGGGATTCGCCATGTACTCCATCGTGTTGCTCGGCCCGTTGGGTTGAACTTCCCCGATTCCTCGTCCCGGGTTTTGCAGCTTGACGTCGGGCGCATTGATCAGATGTTGCTGGACGTTGCTTTCGATCCGGATGGGGATCTGCGTGGCCGTGGTTTCCAACGTTTGCGTGAAATAGACCGCTGCTTGCGGCGCCAGCGCAAGCGTAGCGTAGTTGCTGGTGTTCCCCGCGACCGTTACCTGAGTGGTCGTCGCGCCGGCNNTATTGATGGTCAGGTTCGGACCCTGAACCTGTCCCGCCGAGACCGCGCATAACAGAAGGCTACAAAGCAAACTGAGGGGTATGAGCAGTTTCATGTACCCTCCACCAACCCAATGGAAAGTAGGAGCCCCACGACCGGAGTTGCGGCAAAGTGTGAGCCGAAGACGCAGCAACGTCAAGGACTAAGCTGCACGTATGTTTATTACGGCCCTTCGACGGGTGGAAGATTCAAGTCTTTCTTCGCCGACGCGCCGGAACCCCTAAGCAAAATCGTCGCAGTGACGGCGGGTGGACAACCCTTCCGCGCGGCACTGGAGTTTGCTCAAAGCACGCTTGAAACTCGCGGGGGTGCGGCATCTTTTCTGCGGTCGTGCAGAAAGAGCCGGGGCCGCCCAAGTCCAAGACAGGGCTCCCGGGTCGACGGTCAGTCGAGCCCGGGAGATCAGTTAGTCGAGCTTGGGGAAGAGGCCACGAAGTGGCCGGAATTTCGGGGCCGCCCAAGTCGACGGCTAGTCGAGCTTGGGGAAGAGGCCACGAAGTGGCCGGAAGAAGTTCGGGTTTTGACTCTGGCTTCCGAATCTTGCGCCTCGAACTTTTACTCCATCGCATTCATAAATTGGGACGAATAGCCCCGCATTGTGAATACGGCACTTAAAGTTTCGCGATCTTTCCTCTTGACTTATGTTTACTACTATGATAACATGCGTCAGGGCATGTATTTAGGTCCGGAGGGGAAGCGACATGCAGCACGGCGCTGGTGTTG
>PKWH01000303.1:11008-25522 GCA_003131985.1 Acidobacteriota bacterium
CGGCTTCAGCCGTGCCGAATGCCGCCCAACCCTCAGGGGTTTCAACCCCTGAGGCTCGCTGCCACGCGCGAAGTTCAATCGCGAACGCGCTTTCTAATCGAGAACTGCAATTATTAGAACCTTCTCTAACTCATAGAAAACAAGCGATCGCACCCAGTTCTAATCGAGAACTTTCAACCAATCGGTGTCGCGGCAATTCTCACGCTGTGATCCCCGTCCCGCCATTTCTAACCGGGGCCAGAACTGCGATTAAGTTTCCCCAAATTCGGCAGCATCGAACGAAAGCGGGAGCAGGCTCCCACACTCCACAGAGCCCGGGCTCCTTTGGAGTGCGGCGGCTTGCCGCCGCTTTGCCGACGCATGCCACATTTTCAAGTGCAAAAGGAACCTCTGCGCTAGTGTTTGGATCCGGGGGGCGTGTAGGTGAAATCGACCAGCCCGTCGCGGTAGTCGATTTTTATGTCGAGCATAAAGAGCATGCGGAAGCCGAGGATGCCGGAAAGTTCCGTGCCGACGGAATTGCTGAACTGGTCCATTCCGAAAGTGATCAGATCCTGGCGGTCCTGCGTGAAATGCGCGAACTGCAAATTCGCTTTGTCCGCGCGATAAACCTCCTTCACTTCCCCGTTGATTCCCTTCACCTTAAAATTGTCGTCGCGGCTGATTTTGGTTACTTGCTTGGCAGCCGCCGGAGTAATGGTGTTGTCAAAAGCTCCCGTATCGATCAAAAAAAGCATCGGTGCGGAATCATTCACTTTGGTGGGAATCAGCAAGGCGTGACCGAAGCGAAAAATGGGCGTATAGCCTTTCATCTCCGGCGCGACGTAGCGATCGTGCAGATGGGAGCCCGGCGCCGGCCGGGATTCGAGCGTGGCCTCCGCCGGGGCCTCGTCGGGATACGGCGGCAATTGCGTGAGTTTGAATTTCGTGTCGGGAAAATCAATGTCCACCAAATAGCTGCTGAAGACGTCTGCGCCGATCAGCCCGTCGTCATCCACCACGGAATTTCGCTCGATGACGTCCACGTAGCAACCTTCGAACTGCAAATCGCCGATCCGGATAGAGTCCGCGAAGCCAATGTACCCGGCGGCGGGGCCCTTATCCCCGATGCCGGTGGCGTTCTGCTCAACGATTCTCTTCACGCCGGCTTTGTCCGCGATTTTCTTGTCGATTGTAATTCCACCGGCTCCGGTATCCAGGCGAAGTTTGGCGGTAGCGCCGTTCACGGTCACCTTCAGCCCGTAACCACGAATCCGTGTGGGGCCGTCGAGCAATGTTTCCAGTTTGGTTTGGGTCGTGGTGATTTTCGAAGTGAGCCGGCAGCGGTGGCCCGTTTGTCCGATTTCATCTTCGAGGACTGCGAGCTGGTGCTCCAGGTTTTTGCGATGCTCAGCGTCATCGTTTGTTTCCCGGCTGAGGTAGTCGCGAAGAAATTTGATCAGATCGCTGCGGTTCAGCGTGGACATGTAAGCGCGCTGAACGTCGGGATCCGCGGGGTCGATTTTGTAGGCCTGCGCGACAGCGTTTGCGGCGCGTTTGTAATTGGACGTGGCGCGGTCAAGGCGTGCGAGTCCCAGGTAGGAACGCGGATCGAGGTCACAGGCCCTGAGCGGGTCCAAAAACGATTGCTGGGCCATTGTGAGTTTTCCCTGGCGAAAATAAACTTCGCCCATGGCAGTGATGGCCGGCGTCTTACCAGGAGTGAGCGCTACAGCCTTCGACGCAGCCTCGAATGCGTCGTTCACCTTATTTTGCTTCAGGTAAACGCGCGCAAGTCCGGTGTAGGCGAGGACCGTATCCGGGCCGCCGGATGCAATGATGGCGTTATAGGCTGCCGCCGCGTCGTCGAATTTTCCGGTGCGGTAAAGACGCAGAGCGTCCGCCAGCGGAGCCGAGAGGGGTTTGGGCGAGGTATCTATCGTGCAAGTAACGGTCTGCGCTTGGCTTTGAGTTGCAGGCGGCTGAGGTTTCGCGGCGTCCTGAGCCGGAGCGCTAGGCGCCTGCTGAGGTTTCGCAGAGTCCTGGGCGGGAGCCTGCTGGGCTTTGGTAGCTTCCTGTGCAGGCACGGTTGGGACGGACGCGCTCAGCGCCAAGGCAAACAGCAGTCCGAGCCGAATTCCAATTTGCCGCATTCACGCCTCAACAAACAGTGTAGCAAAGCGCTCCGTTCGCTAAGCCCTCATTGCACGTTAATGGTTAGGTTCATCGTCGGCGCTGGTGTGACTCCGGCCCCGCTGAAAGTTATGATCACGTTGGGGTCGCTTCCCACGGGCGTGCCCGCGTTGCCGCCGCCTCCGCCCCCTCCTCCGCCACCGCCGCTGCTGCTTCCGCCGCCGCACGAACCTATCGCTACGGCTGAAGCGATTGCGAGCAGAGCGAGTATCGTGCTCAGGCGGCGCCGGCGGGAAGCAAAGCAGGTGAACAGGATAGCCAGGCACAAAACGAATGCTAGCGCGAAACTTCCGGCAAGCGTGCCCCTCCCGGACGCCGCTGGGAGGGTGCTTGCTCGCCGCAACGCAGCCGAAGGAGGGGTCGTCTGGAAGTTCACCGAGGCCGACACGGTGTTGAGAGTGCTGGTAAGAACCACGGAAGGCGCGCTCCAGTTGCACGTGGTTTCCGCGGGCATACCAGCGCAGTTGGCCGACGAAAGCGGGATCGTGCCTGTGTACCCCGCCGCCGCTGCAAAGGTAATACTCGCCTGGGCGTTACCACCTGGACTGCTGATCGTAACGGTTGCCTGGAGGGGCGTTGCGGTGAAAGTCGGCGCTCCGGTGACAACCTCGGCGGTGGTGGCCTGAGAAATTGCGTAGTTCGGGTCTCCACTGTAGACCGCCAGTATTAACTGCGTGCCCGCCACGATAGAGCTGCTCGTGACTTGAGCCTGGCCGCTGGTTACGGTTACAGGACCGCCGATGGGAACCAAAACGCTACTCACCGAGGCGGATGAAGAAAACTGTACGGTGCCAGTGAGAGCAGGGCCTCCAGCGGCGTTGGGAGCGACGTGCGCCATGAGAGTCACGCTCGTGCCTGATTTAATCGCAGCGTTGGAGGTGGTTACGGTGGTAGTCGTGGCGAGGAGCGAAACCGTTTCGTTGATATTGACGTTGGCAGTTTGGTAGTTAACATCTCCGCTGTAGGTCGCGTCAATAAAAAGCATTCCGGCAGGAAGCGTCGAAGTAGAGATCTGCGCCTGTCCATTCGCCAAAGTAACCGGGCTGCCGAAGGAAGTCCCGTTCTGAGCGAACTGCACGGTTCCAGTGAGTGCGGGACCGCCTGTCTGATTCGGCGTAACCACGGCCGTGAAGGTGACGTTGGCTCCATGCTGAATGGTGGAATTCGACGATGAAAGCGCGATGGATGTGGCTCCCAGGTTGCTCACCACCGCGGAATTCGAAACAGCCGACGCGGAATAATTTGCATCGCCAGTGAATTGCGCGGTGATCGTATCGCTGCCTAAAGGAAGCGAAGTGGTTCGTAACACGGCCGTTAACTGAGCGAATCCAGTGTTGGCTGCGAGTCCAGAGGTATAGGTGACGGACGTCGTCGGCGATAGGGCAATTGGGTTTGATCCCACAAAGAACTGAACGTTGTCGCCGGGGAAATCGGCCGCAGGGGGATTCGGGGGGAGCGCCGTTTGCGAGTTGACTGTGACGGTGACAACCACGGCGGCGCCCGCCTGGATCGATCCGGTGTTGTTGGCGATCAGGCTGATTGTGGTTGGAACTTTAGTGACGGTGACAACATCGGGGGACGCGGTGCTGGCGTTGTAGCTCTTGTCGCCGCCGTACGAAGCGGCGATGCTGTGTTGCCCACCCAGTAAGAAAATCGGCTGATCTTCTGCATACCCTTCGGCGTTCAGCGGGAAAGTGCCGCCGTCGAGGGGGTTGGTAGCGCCGTTGTAGGTGTCCGCCAGGGTGACCGTTCCGGTCGGGCAGCCGTATGCCTGGTTTCCATTTGGCGCGCACAGGGCTGCGCTTGAATTGGTGACGTTGGCGCGGAGGATGTAGAAGCTGCCGTAAGGGAAGGAGGTGACATTTGTGCCGGAGACTGCGCCGGTGCTGGGGTTGAACGTAATGATTTCGGCTTGGGTTTTGCTGGCTTCCGGATTGACAGTGACGGTAACCGGGGACGAACTGCTGGGCGCAAAAGTAGAATCACCCGAGTAGCGCGCGGTGACGCTGTAGCTGGTACCGCCGGGCAGAAAGGTGGTGGTTGCGGCGGCCGGCAGGGAGCCATTGGTGAGCGCGAGAACTTGCTGCGCGCCTTGCTGATCGCTGAGGCTCGAACCTGTGTTTGCAATCAGCACGACCGAACCGGTGGGAGTTCCGGTGCCGGTCTGGGGCACGACTGTGGCAGCGACGGGGATGGCTTGGCCGTGGGTGATGGTAATTGGCGGGCCTAGCGTGAAGGACGAGAATTGGGTGGCCTTGAATT
The DNA here is from genome assembly GCA_003131985.1 of Acidobacteriota bacterium. Taxonomy (GTDB): domain Bacteria; phylum Acidobacteriota; class Terriglobia; order Acidiferrales; family UBA7541; genus Palsa-295. The sequence continues at coordinate 15,443 of PKWH01000303.1, forward strand.
GGCCCGCGAACGTGCTCCACTGATTCACCAAATTATCCACGTTGACGCTGCCGAGTCCGGTGGCCTGGTCATAACCGGTACCAGTGCTGAATCCCGAGAGGACGCCGATCTGGTCGCTGGGATTGGAAGTGGTACAGTTCGGGCTCCCCTTGGCGCAAGCCATCGCGATTGTAGATCCGGTGGGAATGTCATAGAAAATGCAATTGTTCGCGCCGGTTGTGGGAATAGTAGCGGAGTCGCAACTGTTCCCTGCTGCGGCGGCCATTTTATAAAGCACAAAATTGGCGTTGCCTTGGCGTTCCCCGGTTTTCTGGTTGACCAGAGCCATCATGCCGGCGAAAGCGGGCGAAGAAACCGAAGTGCCTCCAAAGCCCAGGAACTGACCGTTGCTGAGGCTGCACGGGCCGGTGAGCTGATCGGACTCGCAGACAATGTAGCCAGTGCCGTTGAATCCGTTGCTGGCGAACAGCGAGACATCCGGCACATCGCGTTTGCCGTCGGAGGGCACGCCCGGGCCTGCCTGCCAGGAAGGTTTGGCGTAGCCTCCGGTGCACGAGGCTTGCGTACTTCCATTAGATGATGTGCAATTGCTCGCGCCACCACTGCCGCCGACAACGCCCAAAAATCCCTCCTGCTGAACCTGGGAGTTGTTGCAGGTCTGCTCCGCTGTCGTGGTGTGGGTGAAAGGGAAAATCTCGGAATTGGTGCAAGTATCGTTCCAGGTCATTTCCGGGATGTAGCTTTTGGCGTTCGCCTGATTCGCGTTGTTCGTCACATTCCAAAAGTCGGCGGTGGTTTGCAGGTCGTTGAAATCGGTGCCTCCTACCGAAACATTGAATGGCGTGGATGCGAAGCCGCTGACGGTGAGGCCGAACTGGGCTTCCACATTGCCATCATCGCAAACGGCAGAGCCCGAGTCTCCCGCAGATATGAAGACGGTGATTCCCTGCGCGGAAGCCTGCTGCCAGAGCAGGTTGTAATATGTGTTCCCGGTGGTCCCGATAAAAAGCTCGCAAATGCCGTAGCTCTCGCTCATCACCGGCGCGAGATTATTGTCCACGATATATTCAGCGGAAAGATCGACACCGAGCGTGACTTCGGTGGTTTGGGAAATAACGAAATCGATCGTCGCGCCTTTTGCGACAGCGCTGGACCATTGCGTGTCAATGTCCGCTTCGGGCTCGTCTCCCTGAATGCCCGGGTCGGGGCCATCGTGGATGATGTTGAGAGTCCCTTTTGGAGTGGCCACGCCGAACATATTCCAGAAGGCGGTCCAGTCGGCCGGATTTATGTCGGTTTCGCCGACGATCGCGATCGTTTGTCCCGTGCCATCGATAGGCGTCGTCGAGTTCCAGAGCGGAGCAAAGTTGTAGATTGTGGCTAGGTCGAAGGGTCCGAGAAATTCGCAGGGTCCGCCTAGAATGCCGCAGCCGGTGCCTCCGTTAAACTGCGGAATCGGGAGCGGTCCGACCGGGACAATCTTTCCTGAGTCCTTGTCGCGACGAAAAACGCCGGCGGGGTGATTCATCGGCCGCGCGGGAAAATTGTTGAGCGAGCGCACGCCGGCGACCACAGGCACGAGCGCCGCGGGGATCTGCGGATCGGTCGAGTTTGCGTAGTGCTGCTCCGCGTTGACCAAATATTTGTGGATAGAGGTGTGAAAGGCGCCCAGCACCTGACTCGCCGTGCCCGAGAATTCGATTACGATTCCGCCATTTGACACGCGGGTGACTTGAAAGCCGTAGGATTGCAACCAGGACGTGATCGTTTGGACATCTGCAGGGGCGGGGCCGAAATCCGCGCCGAACTGCTGAGGCGTAAGCCAACGGTGATAGTTCGGCGAAGAATTGTCCTGCTGCTGCTCGAGGAGTTGATCGAGGGCGGCCTCTTGCTGCGGGCTGCGCTGCAGGACCAGCAGCATGCGCTGCATTGGCAGGCTGGCCGCGGCCGCGCCTTGGTCGAATTCGGGGCGTGCCAGGGGACTTGTGTTGCCTCGAAGCACGACGAGGTTAGACTCGTCAATCGGCTGAGTGATTCGCGGAGCGACGTTAGGCGATTGCGCAGCCGCCTGAATCGCACACGAAAGAATAAAGGCGAGAATAGTGCAGAGACTAGGAAGGGCTGGGCGTTTCCTGGTCATGGGTCCCCTTATGAGAGCGATTGCTACCAAGCAAGAAATTTCGCAGTACGTATGGCTCAGAGTAAATCCAACTTTGGCGGTTGCGTCGAACGATGCTTCGACCGCAGCGAACCGACAACGTGCTTTTGGGGAACTATGTATGTATGGGACCCAATTCGTCAATAGCAATCTGCGTCAATAGAAAGTACCAGTAGTCATGTTTTCGTCTCACTTTTGTACACCGCCGGAGCCGCTGGTCTCGTTGCGTCGGCGTCTCGGGGGTGGTTTGCCTTACGAATCGAGAGCACCAAAAGAGCCGGCCCTTCGGCTGGTCTCAGGACTAGCTATCCCACCTCGCCGGCAGGCCGGCGCTACGAAAACCGAGCGAACTGCGCGGGCGTTTACTTAATGCTGACGATTTCGAGCGCAAATGTGTGGTGAGGAAAGTATAATCGCGGGCTTCCGTATGCCACTTCCAACAGGAACAAAACTCGGGCCGTACGAAATCGTCGCGCCGCTGGGGGCGGGCGGAATGGGCGAAGTGTATCGCGCCCGGGATACGCGGCTCGGCCGCGACGTTGCGGTAAAGGTACTGCCTGCGTCGTTTGCCACGGATGCGGAGCGGCTGAGGAGGTTCGAGCAGGAGGCGCGGGCGGCGGGGGCGCTGAATCATCCGAACATTCTCGCGATTTACGATACGGGCGTGCAGGACGGCGCGCCGTACCTCGTTACCGAACTGCTCGAAGGCGAAACGCTTCGCGAGCGGTTGCGCGTTGGCCCGCTAGCGGTGCGCAAGGCGCTCGATCTGGCGGTGCAGACTATTCGCGGAGTGGCTGCCGCGCACGATCGAGGCATCATTCACCGCGACCTGAAGCCTGCGAATATTTTCCTGACGAACGACGGGCATGTGAAGATTCTGGATTTCGGCCTGGCGAAATTAATTCAGCCGGAAGCCGGAGCCGGCCTGGGCGAAACGCAATCTCCTACGCGGACTGCTGAGCCGCTGACGCAAACCGGGGCGGGAGTTGTGCTGGGGACGGTGGGCTACATGTCTCCGGAGCAGGTGCGCGGCAAACCTGCAGACGTGCGCTCGGACATTTTCGCGTTGGGAACAATTCTTTACGAAATGCTTTCTGGGCAGCGCGCGTTTGAGAAGGACTCGTCGGCGGACACCATGGCCGCCATTCTGAAAGAGGAACCCACGGAGCTTTCCGGCGATGGAAAGAGAGTGCCTCCAGCGGTCGAGCGGGTGGTGCGGCATTGCCTGGAAAAAAATCCGGCGGAACGATTTCAATCCGCGCGCGATCTTGCGTTTGATCTGGAATCGCTCTCCGGCGCTTCCACGGCCAGCGCCGCCACGTTCGCCGCAGCGAACCCACCGCGACACAGCAAGCGCCGACTACTTTTTGTCCTGCTAGGAATAGCTGGCATTGTCGTCGTGGGGATCGTTGCGTATTTTCTCGGCCGAGGCGCTGTGGTGGCGCCAACCTATCACCAACTGACTTTCGATCGCGGGCTGATTTACTCGGCGCGATTTGCGGTGGACGGCCCGTCAATTTATTACAGCGCTGCATGGAACGGCCAGTCGGTGCAGCTCTATTCCACGGACCCGAGCAGCCCCGAATCGCGCGCGCTGAACTTCATGCATTCGGTGTTGTTTGACGTGTCCTCGGCGGAGATGGCCATCTCGATTGGGTGCAAAGATTTATTTATTGGAGATTGCGAAGGCGCGCTGGCGCGTGTGCCCATTTCCGGCGGGGCTCCGCGCCAGATCGCGGAAAACGTGGTCTCCGCGGACTGGACGGCGGACGCGAGCGAGATGGCCGCGATTCGCGATGTGGAAGGAAAGTTCCGCGTGGAATTTCCGCTGGGCAACTTGATCTACGAAAGCTCTGCGTGGCTGGATTTTCTGCGTATTTCACCGGACGGCAAGCTGGCCGCGTTCACGGAATTCAAGTATATGAACGGGGACGTGGGACAAGTGGTGATCGTGGACCGCACGGGAAAACAGATTGCGCGTTCGGCAGCTTTCCCCAGCATCGAAGGAGTGGCCTGGCCGCCCGGCGGGAAAGAGGTCTGGTTCGCGGCGACGGCCGGCAATGATGCATGGGCAAACTCGATTCAAGCGCTCAAGCTCACAGGCGACACCCGCATTCTACTTCGTCTGCCCGGCATGGTTCGGCTCCACGACGTGTCGCGCGACGGCCGTCTTTTGATCTCCAGCGAAATCTGGGGGACGGGCTTGCAATTTCGCGGTCCGGGAGACGCCAAGGAACGCGATTTATCCTGGCTCGATGCCGCACTGGTGACGGATATTTCTCCCGACGGCGCGGAACTGGCATTTGATGAAGCGGGCGAGGCCGTCGGAGCGAATGAATTTGAGGCTGACACGCGCGGTACGGACGGATCAGTACCGGTCAAACTGGGGAGAGCAAACGATCCGGTATTTTCGCCGGATGGAAAATCGATACTGGCCGGCAGCGTTCCGTTTTCCAAGTTTTTAATATTTTCGACCGGATCGGGCCAAACGAAGCAACTCGATGCCGGCGGTATCCAGCAAATCGCTTCGCTGGGATGGATGCCCGGCGGAAATCAAATTTATTTTATCGGAAATGACGGCCAACAGTGGCGCGTGTACCTTCAGGATCTCGCGGGCGGCGCGCCACGCGCGGTTACTCCGGCGGTTTTGCCTAGAGGCGCTATTGAGTCTGACCTGGTTTCTCCCGATGGAAAATTTGTTTTCGCGCGAGATTTGATTGGAAAGGGCTTGCTCTATCCGTTGGCGGGGGGAGGACCGACGGCGGTGCCGGGAATGACTCCGGAAGACATCTGGGCTAACTGGTCCGGCGATGGAAAATCGGCTTACGTTTATCAGAATATGAAGGTTTACGATTTGGTGTTTCGGCTGGACCTGGCAAATGGGGAGAGGCAGCAGATCTTGCAGGTTGCGCCGCAGGATACGGCGGGCGTCAACGGTCTGGTGCCGCTGAGGATCACACCGGACGGCAAGTCGTACGCTTACACTTACAACCGCTCTTTGTCGAACCTCTTTATCGCGGATGGCGTGAAGTGATGCGCGCAATGCAGCCGCTACGCCCGCGTCTTGGTTTCAATCAGCCTGCGCTGGCAAAACAAAAATAATGCCCTCGGCGGGAACAAAATGCCCGAGCCGAGACCCCGGCGTAACCGTTGTCGAAACGGGTGTTATCTCTGTGAAAACGCGGTGGGAAAGTGCCCGCTACAAAGCTCTGGAACTAGTGTTAAATCGAATCAAGGACGCGCCTCAGCGTGTGTCCTTTGCTGCATAAATCGAGGGTGAGGATAATTCCGAATGAAAATACTTGTGAAAGTTTCGCTCATCGCAGTTGCACTGGCATTCCTGCTGCCTATGGCCTCGCAGGAACTTCTTGCTCAGGGAAAACACCCCCACTACCTCCACGCTCTTTCCGATCTGCGAGACGCCCGGGCTCATTTGGAACGTCCCAACGGCGGAGAGCTTCGTCAACAGGAAAAGGACGCGATTCATCAAATTGATGAAGCTATCGCTGAAATCAAGCGGGCTTCCATCGACGACGGTAAAAACATAGCTGATCACGCGCCGGTAGACGCGCACATGCCCTGGCAAGGACGTTTACGCAAATCACGCGATCTGATTGACAGGGCCATTGGCGATTGCAGCAAGGAAGAAGACGATCCGCACACGCAAGGTTTGCAGGCGCGCATTCTGGATCATCTTCATAAAGCGCATCATCACGTCGACGAAGCGATTGCCGTCGTCGAAAGTCGCTAGCGCTTTCGCTGATAGCGGCCGCCGAGGGACGGAAACCGCAATAGAGGGACATTCTGGAGCAGCGCAATTGCGCAATGCTTTCGGATGTCCCTTTTTTTCTGATTCTTGGTGAAGCAGCCGACGTGCTCGTCCAGGAATTACTGAGGCAGAGCAGAGTTTCCGAAGAACACTCTCATCAGCACAACTCCTCCCACAAACGCGGTGCAGATGCTGAGCAGCGTACCGATGAGAAAATATTCCGCAAATTGCTCGCGATGAAATTGCGGGTAGCGCGCGATCGATTTCGCGGCAATAATCAAGCCCACGGTGGCCGGAGAATGCAGCAGAAGAGCCGTCAACACCAGAAACCTCTCCAGCCAGCCGATGTACATGCCGGCGTTGCTCAATTGCGCGGGCGTTTCACTCGGCGGCGAATCGGGAGCCTGCGGTTTGGCCTTGGCGATGTGACGCATCAACGGCTTGGTGACGAATCGAATCAAGTAGCCGCAAGCGAACATCACAATCACGTACACGATGAGGAGCAGCAAGATTCGATTGCTCTGTTCGCGCAGCACCTGCAAGCTTGCTCGCGCGATAGTCGCCAGCGGAGTTCGCTCGATCCAACAAGCCGCCAGCACGACGGTGATGAAGTGCACAACCTGATCTACTACGAAGGCAATCGCTCCGTCCGCGACCGGCCGCGACTTCGCAAACTGAATCTTGCAAACATCGATTAAGAGATGGACGAGCGTTAATGCGATCACCGCCGCTTGAAAGCGCTGCGACAAAATCATCCCGGGAAGAAAGAGCGCTGCCGACAGGACGGCGCAGAGGTAATGAATAGCGCCGTGCTTTACATATCCGACGGCTTGGCCGTTTTTCTTTTGCTGCACCAGGTGCGAGCTTTGAAAAACAAAATCGGTCAACAGGTGGGCTAAATAAAGCGCTAAAATAGCGCGAATCGTCGTTTGCACGTTTTCGTCCGAATAATGATTTTAGGACGTTTTCGTCCTAGAGGCTTTTAGAGCGAATCAGCGCCTGCATACCCGCCACCGTCTGCTCCAGTTGCCAGAAATGTCCCCGTTGCAGATTTCGCGACACCGTGGAATCGTCCACGCCTAGCGCCCGTGCTGCAGTGTCCAGCCGACGCTTGACTCGGAACGTTTTGATAGTTTCCCACTGCTTGTCCGTGATGCGCAAGAGCAGGGTGTCGTGCAAACCGTAAATCAAATTTGCGGTCGAGTCAAACACTGCATTTTTCGAACGAAAGGAAGTAAGGACGCTGAATTTGTGGCCTGCTTTTCGTTTGACGCTTTCCAGCGCCGCGCGAGCATACACGAATGCCGGTCCGCCCAGGCGGTTCACGGGCGGCTCGACACGAGCGGGAGCGGGGCCAAATCCAATTCCAATACGAAGCTTCAGCGGCAGCAGCCTGATGCGCAAATCCAATAACACTTCAGGGATGCTCACCGGCGAAATGCTGATGGTCTGAAACTCATCCCCAGCCGTTACGGAATAGGGTAAGCGGATCCACCTGCGCTTCAGGTGGTCGCGTGAAACTGCGCTAAGCCTTCGGCCCAAAAGCGAGCGAAGCTCGCGGAGTGAGCTCGACTGCACAACGTCGGCGATAAGCACGGCAGCGTGGTTTTGTGACATTGTACGAATACGTACAAGTATATATATTTGCACGAATATGTACAAGCACTAAAATATATGTATGTACAGCATTGCAAAAGGGGGACCATCACTCGCGCAGGCAAGGTTGCAAACTGAGAGCAGTGGAGGCGCTAGAGCGGGCTTCGAGCCGAGTACCGCTCGAACCCTGCGGGCTCTTTCTAGTACTAGATTGCCCGATTAGAGACCTATCCCTCTATTTATCTGTACCCTGCGAGGCCGTACTTTAGTACCGATGCGGAGACCCCCTGAGTACTGCGAGAATGTGACTTTCACGCTAGTGCACGCGCAGGGCCCGCTTGCTACATTTACCTTCGAGCATGTTATCGCGAGGGGTTCAAGCCGGATGAGTGAAGCGAGCGATTTCAGTATGCACAAGCCAAAGACACCCGAAAATATTCCAGCGGGGCTGGCGGCCGAGATCGAACGCGGCCTCGCCGAACAAAATCTTGCCCCTTCGAAATCCAATGATCCCGACGGGCGTATCCTGGATGCGATTTGCGACGCAGTGATCGCCGAGACGCCTCGCGTGGCGGCTGAGATCGACGCGCAAAATAGCGCCGAGCCGCTGGCCGGCCTGCTGCACACGATTCAGGCTGAGTCGCACGAATACGTCAACCCAGACACGCGCCAAGAGTGCGCGGAATTGCTCGAGGAAATTGACGAGGCCGCGGAAGCCTGCGTCGCAGAGTATTCGCTGAACGATATCTCCCAAAGCTCGCAAGAGTCAGGCGAGTTGATCGCCGAAGACGGTTACGAAAGCACGATGGACTCTCCTGCGGCTTCCGCCGCGCCACAGCCGGTGAAATTGTCCGTCAGCGAACCGGCCAAGACGCCGGTCGTGCATCCTGCGGCGGACCGACGACGACGACGCCGCGCGCTGATTTCGGCGCCCGTCCGCGTGCGCGGGGTTGACGTCACCAACAGCGGCCCTGGTGAAATATCAACCACAGTGGACGTTTCACGCTTCGGTATTCTGTTTATTACTACCCTCGATTGCTACTCGCGCGGAATGGATGTGATGGTCACCTTTCCGTACAGTAGTTCCCAGCACGCGATCCAAGCGGAGCAGCCTGGACGCGTAGTGCGCATTCACGAGAGTCCTGACGGCCGCCGCCGCGTTGCGATTGCTCTGCGGCTCGGAGTCGAAGAAGATCTGGTGGACTCCGCCGGACGCAAATTCGAAACCGCGCCGGCGATCCAAACTTCCCCTGCGCCGAACACCGAGCTGGTGTGCATTGCCGATCCCCCGCCGGTGGGCGCTTCGAAAAAGCCTCTTATTCTCACCCTGGACTCCGAAGTAGCTCTTCGCGATTCGTTGAAAGTGTATCTGCAGAATGAGGGCTATGAAGTCATCTCGGTAAGCTCAAGCATAGAAGCGCGCGAAGTTCTCGACATATTTACGCCCGCTCTGGTGATCGCCGAAGTGGAAGGCGAGAACCTGCCGGGGTTCGATGTTTGCGCGCATGTGAAATCGAGCGCGCGTCTCCGTCATATTCCCGTCGTGCTGGTTACGCGCTCGGCTTATCCCAGCGATTATTCCAACGCGCATTCCATCGGCGCAGTCGTTTGCATGGCCAAGCCTTTTAAGCAGGAACGGCTCGGTCACGTGGTGCGATTGCTGGCGCCTCTGCCGGTACACATGCAGCCCAAATTTATACCGCGCCCGGGCGATCCAACGCGCCGCCCAGGGTGCGACACGAATGCGAACGGCCGCAAAAAATCAACTGGCGCTGCCAACGGAAACGGCAAGCGTTTCAGGTTCCCTTCCTTCCGTTAAATCTCTCGATTTCTCTCAGACAGGACGTCGCTGCGAAAGTATTCGCTTTCGTAGCGGCGGGATTTTCCGGCCCGGCCGCGAAGACCGGCGTCAACGGCGATATATCGTTTACCTGTACGAAAGGACAGGGTTAACGGCAAGCCCGCATTTTCCCTCAGCGCAGCGTTATCAGCGCGGCTCTCCAGCTAAAATGCATGCATGAGTGGAAGTTTCACGCCCGGCAAGCCCGGCGACCCGCCTGCCAAAACGGGCGCGGGCACCGTGCCGCGCGCTCGAATTGAATCGCCGGCGAACGCGAGCGCTTCTGCGCAACGCATGATCAAATGTTTCAAATGCGGCGCGGACGCTCGCGAGATCGCCCGCTTCTGCCCGCGTTGCCATGCTACGCTACGATACGAATGCCCTGCCTGCAAGCACGAACAACGCAAAGGCGGCTCGTGCGAGAAGTGCGGCGTGGACTTTCTGAAATACATCGGCGCGGTTGTCGCCGGAAAGAAAATCGAGGCAGACCAGATTCACGACCGCATCGAGCGCCGGACCGGCATCATCAAACAGGTCTTCTTACTGCCTATTACCGGCGGCTTTTCCTTGATTAAGTATTTTCGCAAGCGCTCGCGCAATTAACGCGAAGGCTTGCGAACATTTCCTGCGCCGCACGGTGCATCCGTAGGGGCACAGCATACTGTGCCCGGTCAGTCACCGGCAACGATCACCTAAACCTGCCGGCGAGACGCCGGC
>PKWH01000078.1:0-9696 GCA_003131985.1 Acidobacteriota bacterium
CGTTCGCTGGATCATAAATATTTGAACGAGCTTTCGCCGTTTGACGTGTTGAATCCGTCCGCTGAAAATATCGCGAAATACATTTACGACCAGACTACGAAAGAGCTTCACCAGGTTCCGAACGGCGCGGGAGTTTCCAGCATTACGGTTTGGGAAACGGACGTGACGGCGGCGACGTACCGGCCGTAGAAGCCGAGTGGAATTTTAAAGACATGAACCGAGCGCTCCTGATCATAGCGATCCCTGCTTTCCTGGTCTCCATCTTCTGGCTCACGATCGGATGGGGATGGCGGACGGCAGTCGTGGGCGGCTGCGTGGAACTTGCGGTCGTGATTGGAGCGCTCGTTTACGTGACCCGACGCAACAACGAGCCGCCAAACCCGAGGTGCGGCGGAGTGATAGAGTAGGCGCAGGAATCCCACGGCTTTGCCATGGTAATCACCGAGATTTTCAAATCGATTCAGGGCGAAGGTACCCGCGCGGGCTTGCCTTGCATTTTCGTGCGTTTGACGGGATGCAATCTTCGCTGCACGTGGTGCGATACGGCGTACGCGTTTCATGGCGGGACGAAGCATTCGATCGAAGAAGTCCTTGAAAAAGTTCATGCGCTGGCTGGAGATGGAGAAGGGCGCGTTGCGCTGGTCGAAATTACGGGTGGAGAGCCACTGCTGCAGGCCGAGACTCCCGCGCTGGCGGAAAAGTTGGCAGCGTGCGGCTACACCGTAATGATCGAGACTAGCGGCGAGCAATTCGTGGGCGTGTTACCGGATGGCGTAATTAAAATTGTGGATGTAAAGTGCCCGGATTCAGGCGAGCCGGAGACATTTGAGATGGCCAACCTAGAAGCGGTCGGAGCGAATGATGAAATCAAGTTCGTGATTTCCACTCGCCGCGATTATGATTTCGCGCGGGATTTTGTGAAGAGGCACCGGGTGGCAGAGCGCGTTCATGAGGTACTTTTTTCGCCTGTGTTCGCTGATCCGGTAGGCAAGTGGCCAGGACTAACTGCGCGCGAACTCGCGGAGTGGATTCTGGAGGATGGATTGCGCGTGCGCTTGGGATTACAGTTACACAAATTCATCTGGGACCCGGCGATGAAAGGTGTCTGAGGAAGCGGGCGTATCTATTGTGAGCAAAAAAGCCAAAGCGGTGGTATTACTCAGCGGAGGCATGGATTCCTGCGTTACTGCGGCGATTGCGAACGAATCGCACAAGCTTGCGCTGTTGCATGCGAGCTATGGGCAGCGAACAGAGCGGCGCGAGCGGCGCGCGTTTGAGGAGATCGCGGATTTTTACGGCGCCGACGAACGCCTTGTGATCCGCCTGGATTCGTTGGCGCAAATCGGGGGATCCGCGCTCACCGATACAGAAATCGAAGTGCCCGAAGCAGGGGAATCTCTTACGCATGCGAACGGAGTTCCGGTTACATATGTTCCGTTCCGTAACGCTCATTTTCTTTCTGCCGCGGTGAGTTGGGCGGAGGTGATTGGCGCCACTGCAATTTTCGTGGGCGCTGTGGCGGAAGACAGCTCGGGCTATCCGGATTGCCGGCCGGAATATTATCGCGCTTTCGCGGAACTGATACGCCGGGGAACGAGACCCGAGACGAGGATCGAAATCAAGACGCCGGTGATCGCGATGCGCAAATCAGAAATCGTACGGCGCGGCGGGGAGCTTGGCGCTCCGCTGAAACTAACGTGGTCCTGCTATCAATTAGAAGACGAAGCTTGCGGAACGTGCGATAGTTGCCGATTGCGGCTGCGGGCGTTTGCGGAGACGGGCGTAAGCGATCCTATCGCATATCGAGCGCGAGTTGCGCAATAATAGGCGGCGCAATTACTGAGCGAGGAGAATCTCATATGAGAAAACTGATTCGTGTCTGGGCAGCTCTGACGATGGTTCTTTTGTTCGCAGGGATCGCGCTGGCGCAATCTACAGCAAGGTTGGACGGGCTAATTCTTGATAAGGATGGCAAGCCCTACCCGGAAGTAAACGTGGAGATCAAAAGCGTGGACACCGGGCAAACGTTCAAGCTGAAAACTGACAAAGACGGGAAATTCGTCCAGCTCGGTTTGCGGGCAGGGACCTACACTGTCTCGCTCACCAAGGACGATTTCAAATACGGGCCGGAGAAAGTTCCTGTAGATCCCATGAAGGAAAACGTTTACAGAATGAGTGTCAAAGAGCAAATGGCTAAGTCGGTGGCCGCGCATCCGGAAGAGGTAAAGAAGAGGGCAGAGGAAGAAGATAAGTTTAAGGCTATGAAAGGGCACTTTGATGCGGGAGTGGCGGCAATGGCGGATGCAAATGATCTGCAAAAGCAGATCAGAACCGCTGCCACGGCTGACCTAAAAGCGCCCCTGCAGGAAAAGCGCACTGCCGATTGCCAAAAGGCGATTACGGAGTTCCAACAAGCGGAACAAGGAGTGGGAGCCAAAGAGGTCGCCAACCACGCTACCGTCTGGCAGGACATTGGGGCAGCTGACGAATGCATTGGGCATTACGATGAGGCTGCCGACGCATTCCAGAAGGCGGTCGACCTGAAACCTCAGGCTGCCTATTACGCCGGGCTCAGCACAAATCTTGCAAATTCGGCGGCAGCTCAGACTGACCCTAAGGTTACTGAGAGCAAGCTTGCGGATGCGAACGCAGATTGCGAGAAGGCCCTCGCGTTGGACCCCGCTGCCGGAGGAACCTGCTACAAGAACGTCGGTATAGTGCTCACCAATAAGGGCCGCCAGAAAGATGCGATCTTGCCGCTGCAGAAGGCAACGCAAGCTAATCCTCAGGACGCCCAGGCATGGTATCTGCTGGGGAGCGCGCTTTCGGCAGCGATCGAACCGAAACAGGAAGGCGAAAAGATGCTGTACATCATTCCTCCGGGTACGAAAGAGGCCTACCAAAAGTGCATCGATATTGCTCCGAATACCCCGCTGGCGGCACAGGCGAAAGAGGCGCTCGATGGACTGGACGCACTGAGCGGTGGCGCGGATACGACCATCTCGAAGAAGAAAAAGAAGAGCTAGAGGAATCCTGAGAGCCGATGAGCAACGGTTTGTGGAGAAGCTGGGACGCTTTTATTCTGGACGCGATGTCGGCGGGCATTCTCTTATCTCGACCCGTAGTCACGAGAGTGTTATCCTCTCGCCAGCAAGTTTGAGGATCTCGTGGGCGAAGCGAACTCGAATCAAACCAGAATGGAACGCCGGCGAAGCGATCGGCTTTTCGAGTCCGTGCCTCTGATCGTGCGCGGAATCGATCTGCTGGGACAGCCTTTCGAGGAGCGGACCGGCACGCTGGCTTTCAACCTCCATGGCTGCCGCTATTCTTCCAAGCACCACCTGCCCAGGAATACCTGGATAACGCTAGAGCTGCCGCAGGCGCCGCAGCGGCCGAATGTACGTGCGCGCGTTGCGTGGGTCCAGCGTCCGCATTCGATCAGAGANNTTCGCAGCACGCTTCGCAACGCGACGAGGATACCGCCGCGGAAAGCAACGCCTTAATCACAGAAAAAACTGAAGCCGAAGCTGCATCACCTAACGCTACCACTTTCCCGGGAAACCTAATGAATGATAGGCACGAATCACGTTCCGTAAGCGAACTCAGCGCCGCAAACAGCCCGCTTTTCCGCGAACTGCGGAAAGAGCTCGAAGCACAGGCGCAGGAAGCCATCGCGCACGCAGCGAAACAAGTGCAGGAGGAATTCCTCCGCGCTGCTGACGAGAGCGATCGGAAACGGACTACGGCGATCGAGGAATTTTTCGGGAAATGGAAAGCACAATTCGAACGGGCTCAGATCGGCACGCGTGAAGAGCTTTCGAATCACCTCGCGGAGCGGCAGGATGAGTTCCTACGGAGATTCAAAGCGGAGTTCGAGAAAAATTTCGGCAACGCGCACGAGCTGATGGACGAACTTACCCGTCGAGTGGAAACGCTGCGAGGAGAAACGGAAGCTGCTCGAGAGGCAGCGGGCCGCTTGGCGCAGGCTCGCCTGCAACTTGAGGCCACGGAGGCGTCCCGTGAGGCGAACCATGCCAAGGGGGAGAGTTCCCGGGGAAATTCAGCATCCAGTGAAGATGTTACAGCAGCGTGGCGCCAAACGCTTACGCATGAAATGAGCGCGGCACGCGCACAGTGGAATGAACTGCTGCAGTCGTCAATGGACAGCAACGTGCAGCGGTTGATCGAGCAGATAACCCAACGTTCGCAGGATGTGCTGCGCGATGAAGAATCGAAGATCCGCGAGCGGGTTGCAGAGGCACGGCAACCGTTGACGCAAATTTCTTCCGAGGCGCGCGAAACTCTGGGTGTGATCAAGGCGTCACTCGATCAGGAGGTGGCGCGGGCGCGGGCGTCATTGTCCGAGATTGAATCCGTAGCGAGCGGGACGAAAGAGTATTCCGCACAGCTGGAAGCGGCGAGCCACGATACTTTGAACGAGCTTCACCGTCGTCTGGAAAAGATCCTGGAATCACAGACTGCCGAATTGAATCGGCGGGCAGACAACCTTGCCACGGGAATGGCGCAACGGATCGGGCCGGCGCTCGATACACTGCAACAACAATATCTGAATCGGACGCTGGCACAGGCTGAAGTGAAACTTGCGCCGCATTTGGAACGCGTGCCCGAATTGCTTCGAGAACTGGCTGCGCGCGAAGTGCAGGCGGAAGAGGGTTTGCGGCTGCACCGCGAACGGTTGCGCCAGGCATCGGAAAACAATCAGCGGGACGTTTCCGCACAGCTGGCCGCAACGCTCGCCGATGTGCGAAATGATTTTGAATTCGAGCGCAAGGAAGCGTTGGCGAAGTGGAGCGAAGAGCTGGATGCCAGCGGGGTGCGCGCAGCTCATTCTGCAGGCGAATCCATCGGCCGCAGTTCCGAATGGTTTCAACAAGAAGCGAGGGCGCGACTGCAAGTGCTGGTGGAACAAACAATCACATCAGCGGCGACGGGATTCGAGGAAAAGACAGGCGAAGCAACGAAGGCATTTGGAGTTCACCTGGCGGGAGAATCCGCAAATCACCTCGCCCAAATTCGCGAGCAGGCCGAAGGGATAGCCGGGGAAGCCGCTGGGCACGCGCGCGGCGCACTCGACAAAGCCGCCGAGGCTGCCGCCAGTTCGTTTGGCGAGGTCCTACGGGATATTTCCGCGCAGCAGACGGAGCAGTTCGCGGATTCCAGCCGGAACACAGTGGGAGAGAGAGCCCAGGAACTCGAACGTTCCGCGCAGCAAGTTCTTCAGCGGTTTGAAGCAAACGCGGGAGACTCGGTTCAACGGCTTCAGGCATTGATGGAATCACAGCTCGGGACAAGCTTGGAACAAGCGCGCGGAGCTTTTTCGCGTGAGTTCGCTTCGGACTTGGAGAGCTACCGATCGGAGCGCGACGCGCACCACGACGAGTGGGCTCAAAGTCTGGATCAATTGAGCAACGACGCGGTGGCCAAATATCAGGAGCGTTTGCAGACCGCTGGCGATTCCTGGATCGTGTCCTCGGTGCGGCGGCTGAGCGAACACGGACAAAACGTGATCGAATCGATGCTGCGCTCGGCGGATTTGGCGCTGCGCGAATCGTGTTCGAAGGTGTTCGATGGCCTCGCGGAAATGTTGCGTGAACGATCGGCAAACGCTGCGGGAGTGGCTGGTTTCAAGCCGGGGCTGACGCCTAACCGCGATGTGGAATCGCCGGGTTCGTGAAGCGAGGTTTGTTAGGATTCCGCTAAAGGCAGCGCCCTGAGGCAAAGTTTAGCTTTTCTTTTCTACAGGGTATTTTTTCCAACCAGCTAAGACTTCTATTTTCCCCCTACGATTTCGAGAACCGAATCGGCAACGTGTTTGACTTGCTCGTCGGTCATGCTGGGAAATAGCGGCAGACTTAAGACGCGGTCGCAGGCGCGTTCCGTAAGCGGAAAAGTCCCAGCAGGGTCTCCCAGAGACGAGTAAGCCGGTTGAAGGTGTACGGGCCTGGGGTAATGAATGGCGGTTTCGATTTCCCTTTCGGCGAGCTTGGCGATCACGGAACAGCGATTATTTACGTAGATGACAAACTGGTGATAGACGCACTCGTCGCGCGGATCGTCCACGGGCAATTCGACGCGAGCATTTTGCAAAATGCGGCGATATTCGCGGGCGATCGCCTGGCGTTTTTCCGTCCATGCATTTAGGCAGCGCAGCTTGATACGCAAGACAGCACCCTGAAAACCTTGCATGCGATAGTTGTATCCGACGAACTCGTGCGCGTAACGCGCGGTCTGTCCATGGGAACGCGCCGCACGCGCGAATTGCGCAACCAGATCGTCGTTCGTGGTTAGCGCGCCTCCTTCTCCATACGCTCCTAAATTTTTCGTGGGATAAAAACTGAATGCGGCGGCATGGGCGAGACCGCCGACCCGTTCGCCGCGATAGCGCGCGCCATGGGCCTGGGCCGCATCTTCCAGGACGCGAAGATCGTGGCGAGCGGCGATTGAGCGAATGGCGTGCATGTCGGCAGGGCGGCCGTATAAATGAACGGGAAGAATGGCCCGCGTGCGGCGGGTTAGGGCGCGTTCGATCAGGTTCGCGTCAATGTTTGCAGTGGCAGGATCAATGTCAACTAGAACAGGCTGGGCGCCGCAATAGGTGATGGCCTCGGCAGTAGCGAGAAACGTGTTTGGAGTTGTGATGACTTCGTCGCCGGGTTGGACGCCGAGCGCGAGCAGACCCAGATGAAGGGCGGCGGTTCCGTTACTGAGCGCAACGCAGTGTCTCGTTCCGCAGAATTCGGCGAATTCTTTTTCGAAGGCCTCGACTTCGGGACCTTGAACGAATGCAGATTCCCGGCAGATGCGGTCGAGAGCGGGGAGAATTTCGTCCCGCAACTCGGCATATTCAGATTTGAGATCGAGAAAGGGTACTTTCATTTGTGCCGCACCCGCGGCGCGAATAAAAACTGTACTGCACGGCAGCCGCGTCCACAAGGGGCGCAGCTCTACAGTGCGTCCGGGAATAAATTTCTTCTGCTTAGAGGCCGTGGTATCGTTTCAGGCTATGGCGACCGCGCCCTTGCCCTACCGGAGAAAATCCGATGCTCGGGAACAGGCCAGACCGGCTACGCCGGAAAAACTTCGCCTCTCAGTAATTATTCCTGTATTTAACGAACGAGCCTTCATCGAAGAGCTGCTGCTGCGCGTTCAGGATTCCATGCTGGCGGACGAGGTTATCGTGGTGGACGATGGATCCACAGATGGAACACGACAGCTTCTGCTGGATTTGAGCGAGCGGAAATCGAAGGGCGATCAGGAAGCGGAAATCGGAGAGACGCGCGCACCCCTTCAACTCGACAGACTGCGATTTTATTTCCAAGAAACAAACCAAGGCAAAGGGGCGGCGCTTCGCCGTGGATTTGGGGAAGCGACCGGCGAAGTTTTTCTAGTGCAGGATGCTGACCTGGAATATGACCCAAAAGATTATCCCAAGCTTTTGGAACCGATCCTGGACGGGCGCGCCGATGTGGTGTACGGATCGCGATTTCTGGGCGGGCCTCAGCGCGTGCACTTCTTCTGGCACATGGTCGGCAACAAGTTTCTAACTTTACTGTCGGACATCATCACAAACCTAAATCTTACGGACATGGAAACTTGCTATAAGGTTTTCCGGCGCGAGGTAATCGAAGGCATGCGGCTGAAGTCGAACCGTTTTGGATTCGAGCCGGAAGTCACCGTAAAAGTCGCTAAGGGGAAATGGAGAATTTACGAAGTGCCTATTTCCTATTCGGGCCGGTCGTATGAAGAGGGGAAAAAGATTACGTGGCGCGATGGATTTGTGACGCTGTACGCGATACTGCGATACCGGCTGTTCGACTAAGTCCTTCCTAAGCGGAGCAGTTCCCTTTTGCTAGATATGAGTGAGTGTGCCGGTTATTTTTGTGCGACGCAGTGCCCAGGCAAAAACAGCGAATGAGAGCGGGATTAGAATCACGGCGAAGAGGAGCAAGGCTCCGATAGAAGGAAAAAGCTCTCTCCATCCTGCACCGGCTAACAACGCACCGCGCATTCCCTCCAGCGAATAAGTAACTGGAATGAGCCGGGCCAACATTTGCAAAGGCGCGGGCAATACCGACACGGGATACATCATTCCGCCGAGTAATCCGGAAAGTCCCAGGACGATCCATTTCGCGGGATTACCGCGTTTGAAGAGGATGGAGTAGCCGGCCGAGAGAATTCCCAGCCCGGCGAAAGCCAAAATCGAAGCGAGGAGAATCGCCACGGCTCCGGGCCAGTTAGCGGAACGCGGCGCGAATCCAAAGAGCAAGGCTCCCCAGGCGAGATAGACGCAGGTGCGAATGGCCAGCGCCACAAAGGGATAGACTGCCGAACCAGCGAGAATGACGGGGAGCGGTGTTTGCGTTACGAGCAAGGCCTCTAACGTGCGATTCTGGCGGGCTTCTTCGAGGCTGGCGTCGAAGGCACTGAGCGAGACATTGAGGTAATCAAAAAAAGCAAATCCAACCAGGGCAAAGGCAAAATAATTCGCGCCGGCAGGAAGTTCACTGGATAGTTCGGGGCTCTGAACGAAGCGCGACAAGTAATAAAAGGTTGCGACACCGAAGAGAGCCTCGATGGTTTCAAGCAAAAGCGCGCCGCGGTAGCCGCGTGCAATCGCGAAATCGCGCCAGAAGAATGCCGCTACTTTCCGAAGATTGGAAGCGAGATTCACTGTGCCGCCTCTGGGGGCCCGGAATGGCGCACGAGGCTTGAGACCGCAGCCGCAAAAGTAGACGTGTGTGTAGACGTGCAAAGACCGCGGGGCGAATCGCACGCGATCACGCGGCCGGCGTCCAGCAAGACAACGCGGTCAGCGATTTCTTCAACTTCGCTTAAGGTATGCGAGGCAAAGAGAAGAGTAGTGCCGCGATCGCGCACGAGGTCATCCCGCAATAGGCGCCGAAGATCCGCCGCGGCAAGGGGATCCAGGCTGCGGGTGGGTTCGTCGAGTAACAAAACGGCAGGGCTGTGAAGCAAGGCTCGGGCTAGACCGAGACGATGCACCATCCCGGTGGAAAATGTTCGGACTTGGCGATCCAAGTCGTCTTGGATTCCCATGGATTCGGCCATGCTCGCGATTCGCTTTCGCGCTTCGGCTGGGCTCAAGTTGTTCATCGCAGCGAAAAAAAGAAGATTCTGGCGGCCGCTCAGGCGGCTGTAAAAACCTTCATCTCCTCCGGTATGGTAGCCAAACTGGCGGCGCGCTTCCGCGGCTTCGCGCTCGACGTCAAAACCGCCAAGAGCGGCGTGCCCGTGTGTGGGAACGATCAAGGTGGCGAGGATGCGGAGTAAGGTGGATTTTCCCGCGCCATTTGAACCTATCAGCGCTACGGCTTCTCCTTGCTCCACAGTGAAAGAAACCCCTGCAAGCGCCTTTTCCGTTGGGCGTGCAACCGGCTGCATGAGCGCACGCCAGCCCGTCAACGCAGGCGGGAAATATTTTTCAAGCATTGCGACGGAGATAGCGTGTGCCGGCATCCTGGTGGTTATAACCGAGTTTACCGCGCCGAATCCAGTTCCGTCGTTGCAGGGTGATGGAGAGTCCGGGTAGAATAAGGCTAGCGTGTACGAACTTACTTGGCGTGGTGCGTTTCGACCGTTCACGCACCGCCGGGTTTGCCGGCGAAATCAACTATCCAGCCTCTAAGGACTTTGGCGCCCCAATGGACGCATCCC
>PKWH01000078.1:9786-11047 GCA_003131985.1 Acidobacteriota bacterium
GGCGCGGCGACTTCTTAAGTCAGGAGCTATCGCACTTCGCAACTTTCGATCTTTGAACGACGTCCAGATATTTTTAACGCGACTTCCTGGAGAACAGCGGGTTGAGATTGACGATGGAGACTTGGCGAAGTTTTTGGCGACTGAGCGGATTCGAGCGAGGCATCGCGCTCGAAGCGGCTGCATGCTTGCCGGCCACGTGGGTGGGTTTACGTATCGCTGGGTTTCGCCGCTGGAAAGGCCTGCTGGGATGGCTCGCGCCCAGGGTGGTGCGTGACGCGGCCACGTCGAGTGCTTCGCTCGAAGAAACAGCGCGGCAAATTGCGCGGATGGAAGAGGCGGCAGCGCGAAATCTTTTTTTCGGCACAAATTGCCTGGAACAGTCACTGGTACTTTGGTGGCTCCTTCGAATACGGGGTATCGCTGCGGAACTGAAGATCGGTGCGCGGAAGGACCTGAACCGCTTCGAAGCGCATGCCTGGGTTGAATTCCACGGGGCGATCCTGAACGGTTTGGGAGAAGAACATCTCCACTTCTCACCGTTCGAAGGACAGACGACGTCGATGGGGACGGAAACACATTGAGCGGAATCGTAGGCATGTTCGATCGGAGCGGTGCGCCCGTCGATCGCGCACTGCTGGGGGCCCTCACAGATTTTCTTACCTACGCGGGTCCCGATGCTCGAGACACGTATTTGAGCGGCTGTGTCGGGCTTGGGCACACGATGCTTCGAACGTCGACAGAATCGGTACACGAGCAGCAACCGGCCAGCCTTGGCGGGCAATTTTGGATTACGGCTGATGCGCGAATCGATTGTCGCGATGAACTACAGCGCGAATTCGAGCAGGCAGAACCAAATTATCGCCCGCGTGTAACGGACTCCGAATTGATTCTGCAAGCTTATGCTCTTTGGGGTGAGGAATGCGTCCGGCACCTGCGCGGGGATTTCGCTTTTGCGATCTGGGATGTGCGCAAGAAAAGGCTTTTTTGCGCGCGCGACCACTTCGGATTGAAACCCTTCTACTACGCCGAGATTGGCGAAGTTTTCCTTTTCAGCAACACACTCAATTGCGTTCGCCTGCACCCGGAGATGTCCGACGAGTTGAACGATGCGGCCGTTGGAGATTTCCTGTTGTTTGGGAGCAACTGCGAGCTAACGACAACAACCTTTCGTGACATTCGCAGATTGCCGCCGGCGCATTGTCTTTCCGTGTCCGCAGAGGGTATCAGGATTTCGCGGTACTGGTCTGCTCCTACTGACGGC
>PKWH01000078.1:11062-20840 GCA_003131985.1 Acidobacteriota bacterium
AGGAATTCTGCTGAGCGGAGGATTGGATTCGGCAGCTCTCGCCGCCATCGCGCGCGAGATTTCCGGAAATTCATCGGACGCTGCGGACTTGCGCGCCTACACAAATATTTACGAACCGCTGATTTCCGATCGCGACGGAGCTCTGGCCCAAGAGGTCGCGGATTTTCTGAAGATTCCGATCCAGTTTCTGGAGATCGATGCATTCAAGCTCTTTGAGCGCTGGAATGATCCAGAATTGGCCAGCCCCGAGCCGGTTGACGACCCGCTATTTGCAGGTCTATTCGATCAATACGAGATGATTGCGAGGGATTGCCGGGTAGCACTCTGCGGTGAAGGCAGCGACAACTTAATGCATTTTCAGATGCTTCCTTACGCAAAGCACATGCTGCGATCGCGAGATTTTCGCGGATTGCTACGGGAAATTCCGCGTTACCTCTGGATGCGGCCTTCTGTATGGCCGGGAATTCGCCGGCGTATCAAGAGAGTCTTTGGGAAAGACCCCAAAGCGCCCTTATTTCCGCGTTGGCTAGATCCGGATTTCGACCGGCGCCTCGATCTGAAAGTGCGATGGAGAGAGTGGAGCGAGCTGCCGGCATCTCGGCCGCATCCGATCCGACCAAAGGCGCACGCTTCCCTGTCGATTCCCCATTGGGCGAGTATGTTTGAACAAGAAAGCCCCGGAGTGACACATTGCCTTGTAGAGACGCGCTACCCGTTCCTAGATTTACGGGTGGTGGATTATTTGCTCGCGCTTCCTCCTTTTCCTTTCTGCTTCGAGAAGAGCCTGTTGCGCGACGCGATGGCGGGACGCTTGCCCGAGAGTTGCAGACTTCGACCGAAAACGGCTCCTTCTTTTGATCCGTTGTTTCGATGCTTGCATCAAGCGAAAGCCGTGGAATTGCTGGACCAGGTACAATGGAGCGCCGACATGGATGGTTATGTGAAGCACTCTTCTCTAAAGCCCTCACAACGGGAAGACTTTCCAGAGCAGGTTGCGCTAGATATTCGCCCGGCATGCCTCAACTTTTGGTTGCAGTCATCGCGCAGAGTCCGGTATAACAAGCTTGCGGGGGTTCGCAATGCCTAAACAGTCCATACAGGAGATCAAGAAGCCTTATTCCACTCCTGTCTTAACTATTTATGGAACCGTCCGAGAGCTGACGCAGACAAAGGGTCTGCGTTCAACGAGAGACGGTGGCAAATTTCCGCACATTAAAACGCATGTGTGAAAGCCGTGTGTGCCTGATCGAGTTGCAAGTGATTTCGGACAAATGCGAAATTAGGTGAGCGGCAAGGTCGGTATATCGGTAGCCTGCGAATGGTTGATATTCCAGTTTGGACGAAGTGAACTTCACTTATTCGGTCTTCGGTTTACTGCTTAGCTCAAATCTTCCCATCCCGGAACTGATCCCCGAAAAGACGTCCGCCTCGAGTCCATGCGTAATCATTCATATGGACGCTTCTCCTTACACTGCGGGCGAAATTCGGAATGAGCAGGAAACTTTAACCTACACGAGCGCTTACATAGATGAGACTGGACAGCCAGCTCTTCGCATCTGGAAAATCGCGGGAAGTGGGCTGCTCCGACTTGCGTACTACGATGGCACACAGTTTTGGATGAATCACGAGGGGACGGAACTGTGGGCGCAGTGGCCGAATAATCTGACGATTGAAGATGCGGCTACGTATTTGCTGGGGCCCGTGCTCGGGCTCTTGCTGCGATTGCGAGGAGTGACTTGCCTTCATGCAAGCGCCGTGGCGCTCGCTGACCATGCTATTGCTTTTGTGGGATCGGAGGGAGCTGGGAAATCGACAACTGCCGCCCTTATGGCGCGGAAGGGCTGCGCGGTAATTTCCGACGATGTGGTCGCTCTGGTGGAGCGGAACGGCTCTTTCTACGTTTATCCGGCGTATCCGTATCTTTGCTTGTGGCCTGATTCGGTGACAATGGTTTACGGGCCAGACAAGCAGCTGCCAAGTTTTTCGCCCAACTGGGACAAACGGCTACTTTCGCTGACCGGAAATGATCTCCGCTTCGAAGCGCAGGCTTTGCCACTGGGCGCGATCTTCGTGCTAGGAGAAAGAAACTCGGCGCCGGATGCGCCATTTCTTGAGCAGTTGACCCCGCGGGAGGGGCTGCTGGCGCTGGTAGCGAATTCGTACGCAACAAATCTTCTGGATAAGGAAATGCGAGTGGGCGAGTTCGAGTTTCTCGGCCGAATGCTCGGGAGGGTCCCGATACGGCGCTTGGTGCCGCGTGAGGATCCTGCTCGGAGCGATGAACTGTGTGATGTAATTTTCCGATCCTATGAGGCGATCAAGACGTAAACCTTAAGCCCGGGTGCAGAATCGAACGTCTACTCTCCCGGCACTTCGCGAAGAACGAAGCGTCACGTAACTCACTGATGCATATATACTTAAAACATCGTGGTGCATTCTTCAGCACACACCGGTCTGTTCCCCATTCTTAAGATTTTGACAATATGCCAATCTGGGACGCGCTATAGAGTCCAGACAAAGCCATAGGCAGGAAGAAGAATATCTTCGCGTACTAATTCTGAGGAGGATGTTGCGATGAGGAAGCTATTTGGGATGTTCGCATTGCTTGCGATTTTCAGTATACCAACGCTGGCACAAGAAACTCCGGTGTTTGAGGCAGGCGGAGGATATCAGTATCGCTCGTTTGATATGCCAGGCGGTCCACGGCTGAATATGAACGGGTGGCAGGTATCGGGCGACGCGAACATCACCCGTTGGCTTGGCATTACAGCCGACTTCGATGGAACCTACAAAACTTTTGGCGGCGGAGATCACACGGTCTACTCATACATGATCGGGCCGCAGATTTACCCCGTGGGCCATCATATGATAACGCCGTATGTAAACGTGCTTTTTGGAGGAGCACACTTTGGGCTCTCCAATTGCGGCGGTGGTGGATGCAACGATTCAGAGAACAAATTTGCGTGGGGGGGAGGCGGCGGCGTAGACCTGACGGTCTCAAAGCATTTTGCTATTCGGTTGGCGCAAATTGAATACGAGCGAACGCGTTTCTTCGACGCAGGAAGCGAAGGAATTCCTTTCCAAGATAATTTCAAAATTGGTGTGGGCGTGCTAATTCGCCTTGGCAACAGGTAGGCTTTTCTTCGTTTTGAAAGGGCCGGGCGCACGTCCAGCCCTTTTTTTTCCTTCCCACCCTTCTATCCGAGACCATTTCCGTTTACTCTAAGCGGCGCGATAACCTAACCCTGATTGGACGCATCATAAGGCGCGGGAATGACATACTCGAAGCCAGAATTTCCGGAGGATATTAGAAATGAAGAACCTGATCGGGCTTTTCATACTGGCCCTTATTTTTTGTGTGCCGGCAATGGCTCAGGACGTGCCGAAGTACGAGATTGGCGGGGGCGTTGCGTATAGATCGTTCGATCAGTTCAGCGGGACACGGATCAATATGGGCGGGTGGGCAGCTTATGGCGACTACCATATTTGGCGCTTTATCAACGTGGCCGGTGAAATCGCCGGGACCTACAATCGAAATAGTTCAAGCGGAAGCGTAAACAAGACAAACAGCAGTACAGACATCTACAGCTTTTTGGTGGGGCCGCAGCTCTATCCTTTCGGCCATGCGCACAAAATAACCGCTTTTGCACATGTTCTGTTCGGAGGAGGATATTACACCAACCATGTGAATCAGGTCGGGTTCACTCCCTTTAGCATTTCATATTTCGGTCCCGTGTGGATGGGAGGGGGCGGGTTGGATTGGAAATTCAGGGAACATTGGTCGATACGATTGATCCAGGCTGATTACGAGCAGACGCGTCTCCTCTCCGGCGCCCCGGCCCAAACGAACTACCGCGCTTCGATAGGCTTGGTGTACCGATTCCGCGAAAAGTAGTTTTTCAGCCGGCGGGAACACAATCCCTCTTGCAGGATACCCTCGCAATTTAAGCTTGCAGAGCAGGCGACGCTCGGTGCAGATTACGAGATTGTGGAGATCACACTAGAAGGAAAAGGGCCGCGGTACGCGCTGCTGATCGCGGCGCTGTCGATTGCTCTATTTTTTTTGTACCAAGGCGTCCGGCTTTGGGTCGCAGACCACCGAATTAATTCAGACCGGCTGGCCGCAATTGAAAGTGGAGCTGCGCTGGAACCAGGTAATGGCGAGGCCTGGGACATTTTGGGACGATTCCGGCAATTGGATTTCGTTGCCGGCGATCCGAACGAAGCCATCCAGGATTTCCAAAGAGCAATCCACGATAACCCGCTTTCCTCTTACTACTGGATGAATCTAGCCGGAGCGTATGAAGCGACGGGGGACGGTTCCGATGCGCGCAATGCCTTCGAACACGCGCAAACGGTTTACCCGCTCTCCGCACAGGTCGCTTGGAACTACGGGAATTTTCTGCTTCGGGAACAAAAATGGGCGGAGGGCTACGCCCAGATCCAACTGGCTGTCCGAGCGGACCCTTCGCTATTGCCTCTGGCCATTTCGAGAACATGGCGATCCAATCATGATGTAGACACGCTGCTGAATCAGGTGCTTCCCGCCGATGTGAATGCATATCTCGAGACGCTTGATTTTTTCGCATCGATTCATGCAGCCGAGCCTGGACTTAAGGTGTGGCAGCGATTGATATCACTGGGAAAGCCGATTCCGCTGCCGCGATCGTTTTCGTTTTTCGACGAACTAATTCGCGAAGACCGCTCAACTGATGCAAGCCGGGTTTGGCGTGAAGCGCTCAATGCGGCTGGTCTTCCACATGAAGGGCCGGGAAACGGATCGTTACTATGGGACGGGAATTTTACCGGCGACTTTACGAATGGAGGATTGGGCTGGCGCTGGAACAATCCCCTAGGCGCAACAATAGATTTTGATTCCGCGCCGCCCGGACATAGCGGACGGTCGGTCCGGCTGGACTTCGGCGGGGGCTCGAATCTCGGTCTCGAATATCCGCTTGAATACGTCCCTGTAGAACCCAACCGTACTTATCACCTGCGCGCGTATCTGCGGACGGAGGCAATATCGACTGAGAGCGGGATGCGTTTTGCGATCGCCGATCCGAATCATGGCGAGGTTGCGTCCTTAGAGACGGAAAATCTTACCGGCGACCATACGTGGACTGCGGCAGAGCTAGACGTACCGACTGGAACGCAGACGCACTTCCTCGTGGTGCGTCTGTATCGCGGTAGAAGCCGGCTTTTCGACAACAAATTGAGCGGGACTGCTTGGATCGCGGATATCTCGCTGGTGCCCNNTACGTTCTGATCGTATTCAGCGTATTGGCTTTTGGCGCAGTGGAGGTGTGGTCGGAATCCCTCCTAGAAATGGGGGCTGGAGTCCTGTTCCTGTTGTGGGCCATAGTCGTTTTCAAAGATCCGAAAGCTAAGATTTATTGGAGTTCACTGAACTGGCCTATCCTCGGCGTGATCGTGATCGGTGTTCTGCAACTTTGTTTTGGGGCTACGCCGTATTCCTTTCTCACGCGGCTCGAATTGCTTCGATTTGGAGCGTATTTGGTTTTGTTTTTTCTGTTGGCACAATCGTTCCGAGAACGTGTGGACCTCAACAGACTGGTATGGTTCCTAATCCTGCTGTGTTTTGGCGTCTCTTTGCTAGGCATCATTCAACACTTCACATCAGAGGGGACGATCTATTGGTCGCGCGCGCTACGCTCGGGAGGCGATCCGTTTGGACCATACGTTAACCGAAATCATTTCGCAGGCTTCGTAGAACTCACGCTGCCGGTTGGTTTAGCAATGCTGATTTTCCGAGGATTACGGAGGGATTTATACCCTCTTGCGAGTCTGTTGACGATCGTCCCCATTGGAGCACTGATCCTGTCCGGTTCTCGCGGAGGTATTGTCAGCTTCGGATTCGAAGTAGCGGTGCTGTGGTTACTGGCGAAAACGCATAAAGGCCCGGAAGGACCGCGGCTGACAGCGATAGCAATTGTTGCTCTGGCAGCTATAGCGCTAATCGCGTGGCTCGGGGCAGGAAAAGCGCTTGAACGATTTTCCATGGTGCGGTCGGGAGACGTAACAATTGAGCGCCGCTTAACGATGCTTCGAGGGGGCGCACACATCTTTGAGGATCATCCGTTTAAGGGCGCGGGCTTGGGCGCGCTGGTGGCCGTGTATCCGCGGTATGAAATTCTCTACGATGGCAAGCTTGTGGACCACGTTCATAACGATTACATGGAAATGCTGGCGGAAACAGGAGTGCTGGGCGGGCTCTGCGGTTTGGCATTCTTCTGGATTTTGTTTCGAGAGGCAAAAAGCCGCTACGTAGCGGAGCAGGGCCATTTTTCACGCGCGCTTCACGCCGGGGCGGTCACAGGGTTGTGCGGGATCCTGCTTCATAGCTTCGTGGATTTCAATTTGCATATCCCTGCCAATGCCGTGCTCTTCCTGTTACAAGTGTATCTTGCAACTTCTCTTCCCTTATCCTCCGAGTCCGGGCCAACGCGACGGCGCAATCGAACGCGCAAACCGACAGTACCAGAATCGGCCTAGACAACTCTATTTAAAGGACTTCTGACTTTTCTGAGTGGACCGAAGATTTCCATAATTGACACAAGCACAGGGCTAGGCGATAGTGTTTGCGGGGTTATCTGTCTTATGACTTTCACAGTCCCGAGCGGTGCGGGCTGGCTTAAAGCGAAGCCTGCCCTTTTCGTGCCGATTTTCCTATTGTTGAGTCTGCCAGCGACGTACGCCCAGGCAAAACTCGAAACGAAACAACAAACAAACGAAAAGATTCAGGAATTAGCTGGACTTGCGCACCCCCAATCGCTGGAAACACCGACGGGGAGCGGCGATCTTTTGCATATCGACGTATTTGATGTTCCGGAACTTTCCCGCGATGTGCGGGTTAGTGAGTCGGGCGATATCACGTATCCGCTGATCCCAGGGAAGATTGTTACGGCCGGCTTGACTACATACCAACTGGAACAGAAGATGGCGCAACTCTTAATTGAGAACGGATTGGTATCTCATCCGCAGGTTTCCGTTTTCGTGAAAGAGCAGAATAGTCAGCCGGTCACGCTGGTGGGAGCTGTGTCAAAGCCTATGGTGTACCAGATTATCAGGCCCACGACGTTGTTAGAGTTGCTTGCGCAGGCTGGCGGGATCTCGGATGAAGCTGGAAGTGAGGTAATCATCACACGTCATCAAGCGGCCGCGGACAAGAACGACGTAAATGGATCGGCTGGAAGTGCGTCTTTGGATAGCCAGACGATCACGATTCGTCTGCAAGATTTACTCGAATCGGGAAACCCTGCTTATAACATTTCGATTTATGGCGGCGACACGGTAAGCATTCCTCGCGCCGGCATTGTGTATGTGATGGGTGGAGGAATAGCGCAGCCGGGGGGATACGTGCTCCAGAGCCATGGGGAGCAGATTACCGTGCTCAAAGCAGTTGCATTAGCACACGGCTTAACAGGATTCGCAAAGGGCGATCAAGCGGTGATCATGCGCAAGAATACTGCTACCGGCCAAAAAGATGTGATACCAGTACAAATTAAAAAAATCGAGAATCGCAAAGCAGACGATATGGCGATGCAATCGAATGACATTTTGTATATCCCCGATAGTGTGGGTCTAAAGGTGCTGGCGAAAGGGGGAGAGGCTGCGTTGGTAGCTGGAGCCAGCGTTGCGGTTTATAGATTCTGACGGGCGTCCGGCTAAGCCGTTCCGGCGTCCCGATACATGGAATAAGGAAATAAATGGAAGAGCCATCTAGAATCGTTCCAAGCCTCCGCGATCGGAAAGCTGCAGAGGCGCTAACTGTAATTCCCGCACCGTCGGTGCTTCCATGGGATCAGGTCGCCAGGGAACCGCACCTGCTTGACTACATCATCATTCTGCGGAAGCATCAGTGGCTGATCCTCACGTTTCTTCTGACGGTAGTTACGGTAGTGACAATCGCGTCGTTCAAGATGAAGCCTGTCTATGTGGCCGCCGCGCGCGTGGAAGTGGATAAAGAGTCGCAGAACATGATGCCGTTTCCGGACTCGAACTCCTACGACGAGTTCATGGATATGGAAAATTACCTGGAAACGCAGACGAAGATACTGCAGAGCGAAACGCTCGCGTTGCAAACCATTAAATCCCTCGACCTGGCGCGCTATCCGGAGTTCGGCGGCGGCCCCAGCACGACGGCTTGGGCTCACAGTGGACCTGCACCCCAGCGTCCAGCGATCCTGGGAGCATTCCTGGGCCGACTCACAGTGAAGCGCGTTGCTAACAGCCGCTTGATCGAAGTGACCTTCGAGGCGGAGGATCCTCAGCTCGCAGCGCAGATTGTTAATACTCACCTGCAGAACTTTGTGGAGCAGAATTTTCGCAGCAAATACGACGCGACGATCCAGGCGTCTAACTGGTTGTCTTCGGAGCTTGAAGGGCTGCGGATTAAAGTCGAAAAATCAGAAAATGCCCGCATCGCTTATCAACGGGCTAACCAAACATGGCAAATTGACGAGAAGCAAGACATCACTACTTCAAAACTGGCAGACCTGAGCAAAGCTGTCACCGAAGCGCAAACCGACGTCGCGCAGAAGGAAGCACTGTACCGCATGGCAGTGTCCGGAAACGTGGACGCGTTGCCGACAGCGCACGGTAGCGAAGTCCTGACGGAGCTGCTCAAACGAAAATCAGATATCGACGAACAATATGCGGAAGCACTAAACCAATATGGCCCTAATTTTCCCAAGGTCCTTCGGATCGCCGCACAGCAAAAGGAACTCGACGACAATCTGAGCCGCGCGCGAAAGACCTTGATAGAAAGCGTCCAGCAAGAATTCAACACGGCGCGCAGCCATGTCGAGCTCCTTCAGGAAACGCTGGATAAACAAAGGGCAGAAGCAAACGATCAAGCAGAAAAACTGATTCAATACCACATTCTGCAGCACGATGCAGAATCGGACAGGCTGCTTTACGACGGGCTGCTGCAAAAATTGAAAGAAGCGACCATTACCGTCGGGCTTCGGTCCACCAATATCCGAGTCGTGGACCCCGCTTTAGCCCCCGGGGGCCCTTCACGTCCCCAAAAGGCCCGCAATATCCTGCTGGCTTTTCTGATCGGCTTGGTAGGCGGAGTGGGTCTCGCTCTTTTCCGCGAGTATCTCGATAACACCGTGAAGTCACCAGACGACATCGAAGCGCTGACCGGTTTGCCCTCACTTGCGGTTGTGCCAGCCATGCCGGGATTGAATGCGCATCAGGGTCGGCTTTCTCGGCGAACGGGAGAGGCGGGCTCGCCTGGGCGCATCGAGTTGCTGTCTTACGCTCAACCAAAATCTCAAATCTCTGAAGCTTTCAGAGCTTTACGGACTTCGTTGCTTCTATCGCAGGCGGAGCATCCTCCGCAAGTAATCCTGGTAACCAGCGCCCTGCCTCGCGAAGGAAAAACTACAGCGGCCGTGAACCTCGCTGTTACGTTGGCGCAACTCGGAGACCGTACTTTGCTGATGGATTCCGACTTGCGTAAACCAGGAGTGCGGCGGGCACTGAATTTGACTCTTGGGAAGGACGTGGGACTGAGTTCCTATTTGGCCGGGGTTTCAAGCCTCGATGAAGCCACCATTCAACATCCGACGATAACCAACCTCTCGGCTTTGACCACGGGGCCTGTGCCGCCGAGTCCGGCTGACCTGCTTTCTTCGCATCGCATGCGCGAAGCGATTGCGGAATTGCGACGCCGATTCAAGTTCATCGTTATCGACTCTCCTCCGGTGATGGCTGCCACGGACGCAGTGATTCTTTCCGCGCTCACGGA
>PKWH01000078.1:20846-21450 GCA_003131985.1 Acidobacteriota bacterium
TACGCCTACGGTTACGGGTACGGCGAAGATGCGGACAAGACTTCCAAATTTCCATCAGGGCCCGAAGAGTCGGACGGACCTTCGAGCTAAAAGGTGACATCTTGCGTAACCTGATTACTGGCGGTGCTGGTTTTATAGGCTCTCATCTGGCAGAGGCGCTAATCGCGCGCGGTGACGAAGTATTTATCCTCGACGACCTCTCCACGGGCAGCGTAGAAAACATACGGCACCTGAAAAAACACGATCGCTTTCACCATGTTTTCGATTCGATCATGAACAAGCACCTTCTCGCGGAGATGGTGGACGAATGCGATGTAGTTTTTCACCTTGCCGCTGCTGTGGGCGTTCGGCTGATTGTAGAAAGCCCGGTGCGCACGATTGAAACAAACGTTCACGGCACGCAATTCGTGCTGGACGCAGCATCCAAGAAGAAAAAACTGGTTTTTGCGGCGTCCACGTCGGAAGTTTATGGCAAGAGCGATAAAGTGCCGTTCCATGAAGACGCAGACCTGGTGCTTGGACCGACCAGCAAGGGCCGATGGAGCTATGCGGCATCGAAAGCTCTTGACGAATTTCTTGCTCTCTCCTATTGGAAAGAGAAAAA
>PKWH01000116.1 GCA_003131985.1 Acidobacteriota bacterium
TTGGCATCGCAGTCGCGGCGCACGACGGACGCAGGGAGGTCGTCGAAAATGGCCGTTCCTTGACTCAGGGATTTCGATGCGTCTCCTGCGAATTTAGCTACTACATCGGGCGAGACACACGAGATCAGGCAGGCCACCAAAGCGGCGGCAGCCGTGAGAACCAGCGTCTGGGGTATGCGCCTTTGTAAGTTCGCTGCCATAAAAACAAGTGGCGAGACAGTACACCACATCGCCCGAGACTGCAACAGGAGGGTTCGATATAAAATTTGTCGGCAGAGCCGCCGAAGTCAGAGTCAACAAAGTGATTGGGAAATGCAATTCGGTTCTTAGCGAAAAGCTCCCCAATCCCGCGATGCGGACTATTTCCAGGGCTCCGACCACAAACTTCGGTGCTGCAACTTCAGCGACGGGAGCTTGCGGGGTTTTGCCAGTGCGCCTCGAACTCCCATCCTTCACCCCTTGAGGGTTGCTCCGTCTCTCCGCGCCTTGTCACAGAACAGATCTCCATCTTTGAGCTTCTGCACGGTTTTCTCGATACCCTTTCGTCGTAGCTCTGCGACAGGGTGGATCGGCCTTTGGTGCGCTATGTCAGCATCGATGGAAAGCCACTTACGAGATGAATCATTCGGTTCTGAGACGAAGCCTGACTACGGCGCAACCGACCCAGGAGCCGAAAGGAGTTTGAGGTTCTCACCAAGGTCGGACGCAGCACGATTGCTCCAGTCATTGTTCTGTTTCAAATAGGCAGGGTCTCGATAATGCGGATCGAGCAGGATTGCACGCGAGAGCAGTTTGACAGCCGCCGATGGGTCTCCCAATTTAAAAACACCCAGTGCGAGTCCGGCAATACAGTCGGGATCGGTGGTATTCAGCACGTTCGCTTTCCTCCAGAAATCGACCGCCTGAGGGAAGTCGCCTAGCTCATAGTAGAAGAAGCCTAGGTTATTCGCCGCTACATAACTACTCTGGTGGTTGAGGTTCCATGACCGAAGCGTTTCTTCCGTAGCCTGCTTGAGCATCTCGTCGCCACCAGTGGCCAGGTATTCNNCGCTGTCTGTCGGGTATCTCTGGCTCAGATCGTCGAAGTATCTCAGGGCAGCTTCGCGCTGCCCTTGGCGGTAAAGAATATATCCTATATTCACCGCAGCGACCACAAACTGGGGCTTGATTTGGAGCGCCATCTCGCACTGCTGCTGTGCTTCGACTAGCAACTGGCTGTTTGGATGTGGCGAGTTTGTCCATTCTCGTAGGAGAGTGTTGCAAAGGTTTGTGTGTGCAAATTCGTTGTTTTGGTCGCACGCGGTCCCCGTTCGAAAATCTGCTTCTGCTCGACGTAAGTCTGCCAGAACCTGGGACCCATGAGGCCGCGAATAATAGAGGAATCCACGCGCGATACGCGCAGGACAAAAACTTCCGTTTTTTTCTAGCGCCTCTTGGTATTTCTGCAAAGCCTGATCAAATTGACCAAGGCCATAAAATGCATTTCCCCACGCCACCAGATCATCCGCACCCAGAGAACTGTTCGTAACCGTCGTTTGGTACAAATCTAGGATTTGACGGTTAGCATCCTCTGTATTTGTCTTGATGTAAAAGTTCAGGAGGCGAGGATAGTCCAGTACTCGCTGAGCCTGTTCAGCCAAATCGTCCACGCATTTCTCGAAGTCAAGACAGGGGCCTCCCAGGCGGGGAGCGCTGCCGACCGAGCGCGCCAAAAACTGTGGCCGGTCTTTGAGCAAGGCCGCGAGCCGCCAGGCGGTGCCAAAGCCTATAATCTCCAGTTCTAGAAACCGCTTCGCCTTGAGGCTTGTCCCAAGCGCACGGCAAAAATTGAAGGTCACTCCGTTCCATTTTCGATCGAATACTGGAGAGGGTCCGCTGGATAAAGCCCTGATCGGGACGACCGTTTCTCTTACTGATCGGGGGCCTAGCCCTTCTTGCCGGGCGATACTGGTAATGTCACTTGAATCCGCGACTAAAATCATTTGCTGAAGATGAGCAACAACATGGTTAATAAGCGCATCTGGAGTGGGACTCGTGGACAAACCTGTCGCGGAGTCGTCGGCTGACACCACGATCGCCGACAATGGAGTAGTGCGATAGTAGTAGCCGGTAACGGCGCAAAATAAGCCCACCATAGCCGCCGCGAAAATGCCAGCAGGCTTGATATATTTCATGACNNTCCACTAAGATTGCCGAACAGCTGTTTGAACGAATGGTAACTCATTTCACTATTTGGTGGGGACAATGATCTCGGAGTCTTGTCGGAAAACCGTATCTTTTGTTAACATAGGTATATACTTCTTCCGACAATTATGAGAACAGTCTGAATCTCCAGAAATCCTTGCAGCAGTCTGACTGAGAATGCGCTTTAGAGAAAGGGAATTGCGATCGAGCACATGAAACGCAAGAATTTGATTTCCGGACTGGTTTTGGTCTGTTTACCCTGCGTGCCGATAGTTCTCCGGGCGCAAGAGACGGCTATCCCGCTGGCTAGGCCGATCCAAGAACGTTACGAACCCAACCGCCTGCCGGTTTCGGGCGGCTCGCTAGTCGCAGTACTTGGAGCAGGTGGAAGCGACATACCAGTAGGGGCGAATCAACCTAAGGTTTATATTCCAGCATCTCTTTCCGGCAAACTGTGCCTGACGATAGCCTCTCGCGACGGAGCATATTCTGCAACCGCGGAGTATGGGGTTACTCAATCGACCTCAAAAGTCTACGCTCTTACATTTCACAGTAATTACAGCCAATTCAGATCAATCAAAGTAAAGGATCTTGCTTCACTGGCAGAAGTTAAGGACGATTGCTCGTCTGCACCGTCAGCCACAAGAACAATCCTCCCGGTAGTTTGGTTTGGCTCAACTCCGGATTTTCCGATTCATCTTCTCTTACTGGCCAACCAGTACGACGCGCGTGTGAGCGCCTCTGGAGCGAATGCGCCTTCCGTTCAATGCGCTGATATCAATGGCGTTGGTTTGACAGCAGTTTTCGACGAGGAATGTTTCATCCCGGCACCTTGGAAGCAGTTCATGAAGGATCCGATTGAAATCGACATCATCAACGATCTTGCAGTGCATCAACCCCCGATTCGCATATTAGTCAGCGTTCCATAACTCTACACAAATGGCGACTGAATTCAATTCTCCTGACCCTATGTCCCATGGCTTTCGAGGACACCAGAAGAAGAGGTTTACCCGTTGGAACCTGTTGCCCGTATTTGCGCTCGTATGCGCGACGATAGCGACATTTTATCCGATGCAGACAACCTTTGATATTTCAGCGGTCACCGATCGAATAAGGTGCGAAACCTCGGAACGGACCGTATCCTTCGAATGGGCATTTCGACAGGCGGAGTTAGAGCGCGGGTGGCGCGGTGCTGAGGAGCGCCTAGACGAAGGAACATTTCGGCCAGGACAAAATATTGAAATCCATTTCGAACGGATTGGGCACGGCGATCTCAAAATCGATTGCCATGCCCATGACACCAATAACAGTGTTGGTACTCTGTCTATAGGCGACCATCAAGAGAAACTTCCAGAGAGAGCTGTGTTTCGTTTGCACCCATCGTCCGATAAACCGAGTTTGGTTTATGTAATAGTTGGGCGGGTTTCACTTGGGAACGCGCTCAAGCCGTTGCTTCCCGAAGCGGATGGCGCAATTCTGCATGACGGTGCAATAACTCCGATTGGANNTATGAGGCTGACGCTACCACTCTGGAGCCCGGCGATGAATTCGCCGTCGATCCGGACGGCGATTCAGATGGCTATGGATTGATTCTTGTCGATGATCGGCCATCTATGAATGTGACCTACAGGGTATTGGGACGCAGAGGATACGTGAATAGATTTGGCGGGACCGGTTTTGAAGTAGAAATTTCTCT
>PKWH01000270.1 GCA_003131985.1 Acidobacteriota bacterium
ACCGGCGTCGGCATCGCTTGCGGCCTCGTGGCCTCCTTCGCCGTGATGCGCCTGATGTCCTCGCTCTTGTTCAACGTGAGCCCGCTCGACCCGGTCACCTACGCTGCGGTGACGGTCGGCGTCGTCATCACCGCCTACTTGGCCTGCTACCTACCCTCCCGCCGCGCCGCCACCATCGACCCCGTCGATGCCTTGCGCGCGGAATAGCTTGCCATCTTGTGTCCCGTGTACAATCATTGCTCTCGACCATGGACGAACTAGCAAGAATGAACGAAGAGGAAGACAAGAGTAGCGCCCGGCCCGCCATTATTTTGGTGCTGCTGGTGATTCTCCTCGCCGTCTTCTGCGTAGAGTTCGGAGCGCAAACTCTCACCTGGTTTGAAGCGCGCCACTGGGCAGCGTCAAGTCCTTGGCTCGCCGACGTTCCGCAGCCGTTACCCGTATCTTCCGACGACACGTCAAAGGGTTCGCAAGCTAAAGCCTTCGAGTATGAATTCAATGTTCCGTGGAAGAACCCCAAAAGCGTCGAATCGCTGACGGATGTCCAGTTCAAGTACGACTCGGGCCAGGTTGTGGTGTTCTTCGATCCCGATTCACAATTAGATGTGATGCACTCGCTGAAATCTTCGAACCCCACCGAATACCAGAAATTCGCCAATGTTTTCGCGAATCAGCCCATTGAATCGAATTACGCCCTGTATCAGGCGGTCTACGCGGCAGCACCGGCACAATTCTCTCCCTTCATGAAGCTGGAGGAAGCGCGGCGCGACAACGTGCTGTTGCTTTGGAAACTGTCTTTTGGCCCAGACCTGCAATCGATAGCCGCGCCGTCGTTCTATTCGTTCGACTGGGGAAAAAATCGAGGGTTTCAGTTCGGGGATCCGTCGAAAGGGCAGCCCGTAGCGCTGCGCGTTTTCGACGATAGCAACCGGCAATTCCGTTTCATTTTCACCGTGGCCTACGGTTCCGGCGCCAAAATCACTCAGAGCGACATCAACATGGCCGTGCGCTCTCTTCAGCCCGTCCCCATCATCGATCGCTGAGCTTCAAGCCTTCGCCTCGCTATGGAGTCCCAACACCTTCTGGTAGTAGTTCTCATACTGAGGGATCACGTCGTTCGAACAATATTTGCTGCGGGCGTTGACGCGCGCTTGCTCTCCCATCGAGCGCCCGCGGTCCGAGCGGGTCAGGATCTCAAGTGCGTACTTGGCTCCGGCTTTAACATCGCGCGGAGGAATCAGGTAGCCGTCCACTCCATGCGTCACAACTTCCGGCAGCCCGCCTACATCCGAAGCCACCACTGGCACCTCGCAAGCCATCGCCTCCAGCGCCGCCAGTCCGAACGATTCTTCGTCGCTGGGAAGCAGAAACAGATCCGCAAGCCCGAGCTTCTCCTGCACGTCGTCCTGTTTCCCGAGAAAAAACACATCCTTTGAAAGACCCTTTTTGCGAACCGCGAATTCAGCCGAACCACGGTCCGGGCCGTCGCCCATCAGCACCAGCTTGGCCGGAATCTTTTCGCGCACCTGCGCAAAGATTTCGATTACATCGCAAACTCGCTTCACCGGACGAAAATTCGACAGGTGCATCAGTATGGGTTCCCCGTTTTTTGCCCACCGCTGCCGTGCAGACTGATCCTTGCATCGCGAGTACAAATCGCAGTTGACGAAATTAGGAATTACTTCGATGGGACGCTTGATCTCAAAATCGTGAATGGTGCGCTCGCGCAAATATTTTGAAATTGCCGTAACTCCGTCGCTCTGCTCGATCGAAAACCGCGTGATGGGAAGGTAGCTGCGGTCGTTTCCAACCAGCGTGATGTCCGTGCCGTGCAAAGTTGTAATGAATGGCAGCTTCTTCGGCATCGCCATCATGCGNNGCGAGCGCCAAAGTGTAAGGAGGGTGATCGAAAAGCGGATACGACGTGACTTCTACTTCGTGAAAATAGATCCGCTCGTGCGCCGAACTAAGCCGGATCGGCATCGCATAGCTGATGAAATGGATCTCGTGCCCCCGCGCGGCGAGCTCGATTCCCAGCTCCGTCGCGACCACTCCGGAGCCCCCGTACGTGGGATAACATGTGATTCCGATTTTCATAAAGTTAGAGTGTGCACGTATACAGTTCGCAAGTCACTTGCAACATGGGGCCATCGAGCTTGAGCGGAAATCTAGGTTTCCACGCGGGATCGGAGAGATGAGAGCAGTCTTCGGGAGGCTCGGCATGATCCCAATTCTCGAAGAACCAGTTCTCATGTTCCCAAACAGCGCGCACTGCTACGATGCGTTCGAGCTTCTCGTTTCCGTAAGGAATTTTCGCGCAGCCGTAGATGTCGTAGGCTCCCGGGAGGTCGCTGGGCTCCGTCCGAACCGGCGTGAATTTGATGAGACGCTGCGGATCGTACGTACCTTGCATGTCCCGAACGAATATGCGCTTGGTTACTTTGAGCTTCTGGTTCGGGCCGATCTTATTCTGGTCCGACACTAGGTCGTAGAGCGCGGCCCAATCCTTGTTGCGGTATGCCTCGGTGTAAGAGAACAACCTTGTTTTCAGCAAAGCGCGTCGACTTGCAGCCATGGGAGCCAACGGGCTGCTCGCACCTTGCGGATAGACAGCACCCGCACAGAGAAGTACGAATAGCGCAAGCACGCAGCGACTGCCATATTTCGAATAGTAGGTGATTCCGATTTTCATTGAGCCTCACTCTACTGTAACAGCCGCCCGCAGCGAGCGGCAACCGATGCCTTCGCTTGCGCGGCCGGTTCTTGGGTGCTAGATTCGCTCGCCGGCAAGCTTGCACATTAGACGCGCCGCAGGGACAGCAGGGTGGACCGACTTTCGAGAAAAGTAGCATTCGTCACCGGTGGTGGAACGGGAATCGGCCGCGCTTGTGCGTTGGCATTTGCTGCCGAAGGCGCGCAAGTGGCCGTAGCAGGCCGCAGGAAAGAGCCCCTTGCAGCAGTTGTCCGCGAGATTCAGTCATCGGGCGGCAAAGCGTTGGCGGTAACGTGCGACATCATTGATCGCGGAGCGGTGGAGGCTGCGATTTCAAGTGTCGCGCTGTACTTTGGCCGACTCGATGCTATCGTCAACAACGCCGGAACCGTGGTGGTTGCAACGGCGGAAGAAACTTCCGACGAAGATTGGAGCCGCGTGCTGGCTACAAATCTGACTGGAACATTTAACGTGTCACGTGCAGCGATTCCCGTCCTACGCAAGTCCGGCGGCGGTTCGATCGTCAACATTGGTTCGTACCTCGGAATCGTAGGCCGCCGGAGTCGTGCTGCTTATTGCGCGGCAAAAGCGGGGGTCGCTGGATTGACGCGGGCAATGGCGCTCGATCACGC
>PKWH01000133.1:0-7764 GCA_003131985.1 Acidobacteriota bacterium
ATGAACATTAGCAGTTTCACAACAAACTTCACCTTCCAACTCACCAGTGCGGTGGCCGACGGCTTTACCTTCACCATTCAAAATTCCTCGGCGGGCGTAAAGGCTTTGGGACCCACCGGCGGTGGACTCGGATATGGCCCGGATACTCCCGGTGGAACTCCCGGAATTTCAAACAGCGTCGCCGTCAAATACGATCTGTATAACAACGCTGGAGAAGGCACCGACTCGACCGGGCTTTATACCAATGGTGCCTCGCCCACCACGCCGGCAACGGATATGACTTCCTCCGGAGTGGTTCTAACCAGCGGTGACACCATGGCCGTGCAAATCACCTATAACGGCACGACCTTGACCATGACCATCACCGACACCACCGCGAACAAAACGTTCACCACCAGTTGGCCGGTAAATATTTCGCAGACCATTGGCGGGAGCACTGCATTCGTCGGGTTCACCGGTGGAACCGGCGGCGATACAGCTATCCAAAACATAAAAACCTGGACCTTCACTTCAAATTAGCAGACGCGATTCTCGAATGCTACGTAGAGGTCCCAGGTGCCGCTGTCAAGCGCGCAAGGACCAAATTCCCGAGCTCGCGGAAACTTGTCGCGCCCTTCGCACGGCAATCGCCGACGAAACGAAGAGCCACTCCAAGCACGCTCGCCTGCAGTGCCGTCAATTTCCGGACGATCTCCCACGTAGAGCGCCCATTCGCTTTATACCGAAAGCTCGAAATGAACCTTAGCGCCTC
This sequence comes from Acidobacteriota bacterium, assembly GCA_003131985.1. Taxonomy (GTDB): domain Bacteria; phylum Acidobacteriota; class Terriglobia; order Acidiferrales; family UBA7541; genus Palsa-295. The sequence goes on from PKWH01000133.1 coordinate 752, forward strand.
CTCTGCGACCCACTGTCTCGCCGGGTCAACCACGGAAGTCAAGGCGCCAAAAACCCCGCCAGGATTTGTGCTCTAGAGTAAGATGCACAAGAAACATGGACGCAAAAGCTAAAAAAGAGACTCTGCGATTGCTGACGAACGGGGTCTATGTATTGACCTCCCGGAACGGCGAGGATTACGGAGTTGCGACGGTTACCTGGGTCTCGCAAGTCTCGTTTCAGCCTCCGCTCGTAATGGCCGCATTGAGAAAAGACGGGAACGTCTTTCGTTGCCTTCGGGAGAGTGGCGTCGCAGTCCTGCATATCGTCGGAAGCGATCAGCAAGATCTCGCGCAGAAATTCTTCTCCACGACAAAGGAGTCCAACGGTCTCCTAAATGGCGAGCCGTTCACCGAGGGGAAAACTTTCGCCCCCGTCTTGAAAAACCTGAGCGCATATCTGGAGTGTAAGCTCGTTGATGCCTGCGAAGATTACGGCGATCACGCCATCGTGATCCTGGAAGTCGTCGAAGCCGGAAATCGCGAGACCGTAGTGCCGCTCGTCGTAAACGATTCTCCGTGGAAATACGGCGGCTAGCGGCAAAATCAAGGAAATTCCTTTCCGTCCGCCAGATGCACCTTTAATGCCCCAGTTTCCGACTATCCGACTTGTCAGAGGGAATGAGACGGCCGATCTCCATCTCCAAACAATGCTTCGGTCCAGTTAGGGCCGATGCGGGCGGAATAACAAATCGAACCACGGAGTCCACGTTTTGCCACCATTGGTGGAGGTCGCGGCTATCTCGCTAACGCCGCCGGGAATTGGTTTCCAGGTGCCGCGGACATGCCTGTCTTGGCCATTGAGGCGATCCACGCCGGTCATAAACATTTCGCCATTTTGGAATGTGCCTTCGATTATTAGGAGTCGGCCTCGGTTTGTGACCCAACTCTGATGCCAGGTTTTTCTGGAGGCATCGTAAATACTGAAGCTCTGGCCCTTCGAGCCTTTTGTGTCGTGGTAGTCCTCGTGCACGACGCAGCCCTCGAGAATGCTATCCACTCGGACACGCGCGACTGCGGTGTCTGGTTTGTCGGCATCAAATGCGTCCCAATCACCAAGCCAGAAGTCAAACTGTCGATATTCGGGCGCTGAACACGAGGCTGACTGAACGGATTGAGGTGAAGAGATTCGGAGAGCGGGCAGGCGTTCCGTTGTCGCGAAGAGAATCACCGTGAAAATAAAGCCGGATTTCACACATAGAGAAAAATGATTCATGTTGAGTTCACCCTTCCGGTGGAAGCTAAACCGAGCAGTGCAGAATCTCAGCTACCTGTGACTTGCATTCGCTATTCGTTCCACATAGTGCCATTTGCTCATTGAAAATCAGAGATGTCTTTTGCGAAACGAGGATAGAGGCTCTCTCTACCCTCGTTCGGTCGCAATTCGTGCTGGTCAGGGCTTTACTTGCTCTGGTCCGAAGTGGCCAAAGGCTAGCTTGCGCATCATCTGCTGCCGAATGCCTTCTGACACGGTGATGTTCGCCGCTTCGCTGTTAGTAGGTTCCGCAAACGCGCTTGAACCATCACCTCCGGATCCGAAGAACGTCGGGACGGCGAGATACGCTGGAATATTGTTGCCAACCGGACAGCCTCCATCGACGATGATGCATCCCTCGCCGGTGATCTCCCCACTTTCATTGATGCCGGTCGCCTCGATCAAAAGCAGAGGCGAATTTTTCGGCATCAGGGTGTTTAGGTCCGTCATCTTTCCGTTTTCGTAGATGAACGCGTGGAAAGAGGGGAACGACACGCCCACCACTTGTCCCTGGTCGTTAACGTCCAACGCTTCGCTCAAGCTGTCGCCCGCAAGCACGCCGATGTCCGTCATCTTCCCGCTCTCTTTGGTCCAAACGAACGCGTGGAAATTTGCGTTGAGCACTCCGCCGGTCACGTCGCCCGCCAGATCGGAAAATCCGACAATGGTGTCGCCGCGATGATTGATAGCCATAGGGGTGTTCCAGCCTTTTCCTCCGAGGTTGCCCAAATTAATCACCTTGCCATTTTCCCAGAGCAGCGCATGCGTCGCGCTGAACGCTCCGACGGAAGTGTCGCAAGTTCCGGAGATGCCGACGATCTGTCCATTGTCATTGATCGCCGTGGCCGCTCCGTCCGGGTCCGTGACTCCGTCCGAGGTAAGCGTTGGGAGCTGTGTGATCGGCCCCACTCCGGGCCCATACACGACGGGCAGGAATTGCAGCACTTGCGGCAGAACACAGGTTGAATCGTGAACCGGAGTTTCCGCCCACCCGACTATCTGTCCCAAGTTGTTTTCGCCGGAGGCAAATCCGTTATTTCCGCCCAGCGTCGGTAGCTGACTCATCACGCCGAACTGCCACACGAACCCGGTGCATACGTGCCCGGTGGGGACACCAGTAGCAGTAAACGCCGTGCAACTCCACGACTCCCCGAACGGATCCATGGCGGCCGTTTCGGAAAAACCCGCGATCTGGCCATGATCGTTCTTGTTCGGCCATTGCACGTCACTGTTCGGCCCGCCGAGCGTGCCGAGGTCGAATCGCAATCCGTAGATCCACACCGTGGCGTGCTCGGTCGTGTTTCCAGCCTGGTCTGCGGCGCCAATCGCCCAGCCTATGTTGTTAATGGTATTTCCTTCGCTGGCCGTTCCGCCAAGATTGCCGAGATTAAACAAGCGGTAATGATCCGGCTGCTCTTGCGCCGCCAGCCGAAGTGGAAGCACGAGCGCAGCGAATACAACGATGATCGCGGTGAGGCACATCCGTATCCTGGATTTCATGTTGTCTCCTTTAGGTTTGTTCTTGAAGCTGATCGAACTGCTGGCCGCGCTTTTTCCATATCCATCTGACGGCTTTTTTGACCGGGTAAAGTGACTGGGTGGGAGCCGGTCTATCCGTCCCAAACAAAGTAGATTTTTTGTTGAAGCAACGTTGGACGTTTGCGGACGTTGCTCCCGCGTCATCTGGACGTTTTCGGGCTTTGATACCCAGCCGACGTTCCGGCTGGTTCTCAGCATCAAAGAGAAGAACTCCTCCCAGCGTTGACTCACTGGCCGGTTTAGGCTCTGCGGCGTGCGAGGATTTTCGGGAAGGGAATAGTGTTCGGGAACATGGTCCGAAAACGTCCAATGCTTCCGGCAGGTTCGACTATCATCAATTCGGGACAAAAATGACTCTGGATTGGCAAGTCTGTTCGCGAGCGAGGCTGTCGCGCGATGCGCGATTTGACGGCAAATTCTTTATCGGTGTAGTCGGCAGCGGAGTCTATTGCCGTCCGATTTGCCCGGCACCTACAGCGAAAGAAAAAAATGTACATTACTTCTCGAGTGCCGCAGCAGCAGCGGAAGCGGGTTTTCGACCCTGTCTGCGTTGCCGGCCGGAAGCCTCACCCGGCACCCCGGCTTGGTCCGGAACCTCCAACACGGTTTCTCGGGCATTAAGGTTGATCGGCGAGACTGGTCTGGAAGACGGTGGAGTGGAGGCTCTCGCAGAACGTCTGGGAATTGGATCCCGACATCTTCGCCGCTTGTTTCTCAAACATCTAGGCGCGACGCCCACCGCCGTGGCCCACACGCGCCGCCTGCATTTTGCGAAGAAGCTCATAGATGAGACGAGTTTGCCCATGAGCCAAATTGCTCTTGCTTCTGGATTCGGGTGCGTCCGAAGATTCAATGCGGCCATCCGGAAGACATATAATCGAACGCCGACGCGAATCCGGCGTCTTGTTCGTCCGGCGGCCAACCAGCCCGAAAACCAATACCTTTTTCTTCTTCGCTTCCGAGCACCCTATCACTGGGACGGCATGCTGGGCTTTTTGGCGAAGCGCGCCATTCCGGGTGTCGAAGTGGTTGAACCTGGCATTTACCGCCGCTCCATTTCTTTGAACGGACAGCACGGCTATTTTGAAGTCTCCCTTCAGGAGGGAATGAACGCACTCGCGGTGCGCATTCAATTTCGCGATCCATGCTCGCTTTTCTTTATCATCGAACGTATACGCGCCATGTTTGACTTAAGTGCAGACTGGACCGATATATCGCAAACTTTAAAAAGCGACCCGGCGTTGGCCGAGAGAGTGCGACTTGCGCCGGGGCTAAGAGTACCCGGTTGCTGGAATGGGTTCGAGCTTGCGACACGCGCGATTGTCGGCCAACAGATTAGCGTCAGTAACGCCACAGCGGTTGCGGGCCGCATCGCAAGAAGGTTTGGGCGGCCATTCTCAGGCACAGGTAAACTCACCCATCTTTTCCCCGCGCCCGAAGTCCTTGCCGAAGCCGATCTCACTACGGTAGGCCTGACCCGAGCCCGAGCAGCAACGATTCGTGCTCTGGCCCGTGCCGTCTGCGAAGGACGAATTCGCTTTGAAGGGATCGTGGAAACGGATGCTTTCTTGGCACGACTATGTGAAATTCAAGGTATAGGGACCTGGACAGCACAGTACGTGGCTATGCGAGCGCTCGGGGAGCCGGATGCATTCCCGGCCGGGGACCTGGGACTTCTGCGCGCCTTGAATTTAACAAGTTCTCGTGAGCTTGAACGACGCTCTGAAGCATGGCGACCGTGGCGGGCTTACGCGACGATGTACCTCTGGAACGGCTCTCGTGGACGCAAAGTTCGCGGAAACAAATCTGCGTTTGCCAAGACCCAAAAGGCGCCCGTTGAAAGAGTGGTGCCTCGCTATCCAGCCTCCCGCTTTGGGTGAGGGCCCACTTGAAAGTAATCCACGTCCCGATGAACGCGATAGTGGGAAACTGGCCCGGTACCGACCGCCCGGCGAATCTGATTATGCCTTCGTGGCAAACTCCTTTATAATTGAGGGATTCGGCATAGCTAGAGGAGCAGCAAGACATATGTTGAAAAGCATTCAGCAGCGAGACCTAGACCGTAACCGGTGGGTCAAGGTCACCATGATCGTCTTACTTGTACTCATTAGCGTCAGCATGGTGATCACGCTAGTTCCCGGGCTGGTTGGCGGGTCGATGACCACGAGCCCTGATACTGTCGCTTCCGTCGGTGGACAGGATATTTCCGTTCTCGATGTACAACGCCAGTTGAATCAGGTCCTGCACGGCCAGAACGTTCCGGAAATGCTAAAAGGTCTTTACGCCAAGCAGGTTCTCGATCAGATGATTCTTACTCGCGCGCTCGAAGTAGAAGCGCAGAGGCTTGGGATCAGCGTGACACCTCAGGAAGAATCGGAGCGCATCAAGCAATTGTTGCCTTCGGCGTGGGAAGGAGGAACCTGGGCCAAGGACCGTTACGTTGCGGAAGTCCAAACCCGCACGGGAATGTCTGTCCCCGAATTCGAAGGTTTTCTGCGCGACGATATGCTGAAGGAAAAATTCCGCCAGTTGGTCACGGATTCCATCAGCGTCACGCCGGCGGAAATTCAGGACGAATTCCGCCGGCGAAATGAAAAAGTGCAGATTGAATACGCGCTCGTAAAGCCCGCGGAACTGGCTTCTTCGATTCACCCCACGGATTCCGAACTCTCCGCCTTCTACACCAAGAACGCGTCGCGTTATCAAATCGCTGAGAAACGCTCTGCGCGCTATGCCTTGTTGGATCTGGCGAAATTGCGCGAGAGCGCCCCTGTAAACGACGATGTCNNCAGTACAAAGTGGAAAACCGCGCCCACGTCGAGCACATACTTTTCAAAACGATCGGAAAGACTGACGCTGAAATTGCCGAAATCCGTCAGAAAGCCGAAGAAGTCCTGAAAAAGGCCAAGAGTGGAGCGAACTTCGAAGACCTCGCGAAAAAGTACTCGGAAGATGACGCTACCAAACCCAAGGGCGGCGATCTCGGCTGGATAGTTGAAAAGCAAACGGTGCCTGAATTCGAGCAGGCCGCTTTCAGCGTTCCCAAGGGTTCGATTTCGGATTTGGTAAAGACCCAATACGGGTTCCACATCATCAAGGTGCTGGATCGCGAAACGGCCCACACCAAGAGTTTTGAGGAAGTACGCAGCTCGATTGTGCCGGTAGTCACCGAGGCAAAGGCCGCTGAAGAGGCGAACAATATCTCTGCGCAGATGGCTAGCGCCGTGCGCCAGTCGAACCGTCAGTCGTTGGACGACCTCGCGAAGAAATTCAACCTTCAGCTCGGCGAAACGCCGGTCGTCTCGGTGACCGAACCCCTCGGCGACCTCGGAAACACTCCGGAACTGCATCAAGCGCTTTTTCAACTCCGCCCTGGTGAGCTTAGTCAGCCCCTCCAGCTCCCTCAGGGCTTCGTAATTTTGACGCCGAAAGACGTCGAGCCTGCACATCAAGGGGCGCTGGCTGAAGTTCGCGACCGCGTCCTGGCAGACTACCAACAGGAGAAGTCCATCGAGCTTGCTCGGACCAAAGCCGACGATCTCGCTAAGCGCGTTCAAGGTGGCCAACCATTCGACCAAGCTGCTAAGGCGCTGGACCTTTCGCTGGTTACTTCCGAGCCCTTCGCAAGAACCGGTTCGGTTCAGAATCTTGGCGCGGCTAAGCTCTTGGAATCCGCTTTTGGAATGAAAATTGGACAGGTGAGCTCGCCAACGCAGATTAGCGGCAACTGGCTGGTTTATCGTGTGACGACCCACGACGCACCGAACCCTGAAGACCTCGCCAAGCAGGCCGATCAAATCAAGCAGCAACTGCTTCAGGGCAAACAGGGCGCTGCTTTCGAAGCGTTTCGCCTCGCGTTGGAAGATCGCTTGAAGCAGGAAGGGAAATTGGTCATCAATGCGGACGCCATGAAGCGTCTGACACGCTCCAGCTAACGGCTGATTTTGCGCCGCCATTCTGGCAAAGCATATCCAGATTCTATTCAAGTTATTGTAAAAACACGACTTAATAGTTCAAGTCGCCTCTTGCCCCATTGCTCGGCCTTCGATAAAATACTCCCATCCGCAGAGCCTGCCCCGTCGCCAGCGGGGATATCGATCTGAAGGCGCGTCTTCCTGCCTTCCGCGCTTGGCGAGAAATCCGACGATACCTTTTCAAAGGAGCATTCCTATGCGGGAAAAG
>PKWH01000133.1:7898-8273 GCA_003131985.1 Acidobacteriota bacterium
GCGGCCATGAAGAAGCTGGAAGAAGCGCTCCAGCTGCTGCAGAAAAATGAAGAGCGCTTGAGGTTCTGGGGAGTGGAGCGGTCGGACGATCCGAATGTTGCCGGAGACCTTCTCCGGGAGTTTGGTTTGTGGCTCGATCGCCGGAGGGAGTTTCCCCGGAAGGTTGCGGAGCTGGGCATCCAGCGCGAACGGCCCGTGCCGGCTTCTTTGCTGGCGCCGGTGCGCCGCATACTGGCTGACTCGGTTTCGCAAGAGCGACCTGCGTTCGCCGCAGCGGGCGACTAAGCGGCGGATTGGTCCGGAACATTTATTTCTCGCGGACCAGGACTTCGCCGTTAGCCACCACCGCATCATTTAGCGACAGCTTGTATCGAT
>PKWH01000039.1 GCA_003131985.1 Acidobacteriota bacterium
CCTACTATATAGATGATATTCGCCGCGCCAAGGAACTCGCCCCGAAAAAGATTCATTACGTGGACGTAGGCACCAGCGGCGGCGTCTGGGGCCTCGAACGCGGTTACTGCATGATGATCGGCGGCGAACAGGATGTGGTCAAGCACCTCGACCCCATCTTCGCTACCTTGGCGCCCGGCATCGGCAACATAGATCGCACTCCCGGACGCGACAAAATCGGTGGCACCGCCGAACAGGGCTATCTCTACTGCGGGCCAAACGGCGCCGGCCACTTTGTGAAAATGGTTCACAACGGAATCGAGTACGGCATGATGGCCGCCTACGCCGAAGGCTTGGGAATTCTGCGCGCCGCCAACGTCGGCAAACAGGAACACGCCGCCGACGCCGAAACCACTCCCTTGCGCGACCCCGAGCACTATCAATACGATCTCAACTTGCCCGACGTCGCCGAAGTCTGGCGCCGTGGCAGCGTCATCGCCTCCTGGCTCTTGGATCTCACCGCGTCCGCGCTAATCAAGGATCCTAATCTCGCCAAGTTTGAAGGCAAAGTCTCCGATTCCGGCGAAGGCCGCTGGACCATAAAAGCCGCCATCGACGAAGCCATCCCCGCCAACGTCCTCACCGCCGCCCTCTACGAGCGCTTCAGCTCCCGCGGCCAAGCCGACTTCGCCGATAAACTCCTCTCCGCCATGCGTTTCGAATTCGGCGGCCACCTGGAGAAAACCGAAAACAAATCCCACTCCGCCAAGTAAAAGGAGAAGGTCAGTAGTGGAGCAGCGGTGGGGTCGCCGACCCGTTCATCTCGAAGTTTGAAAGGTTCGGGTTTTGACGTTTCTCTACCTTCTGCGACCAAGCTCTAAACCGAAGGCCAATGCACCGTAACACTCGTCCACGAACTCCGCGCCGTGCCTCTCTGGAACACCTGAACCTTAGGTCAGGTTAGCTGCGAAACAAAAACAGATAACATGGAGTGGTCTTAACAGAGGAGTATCCGTGCCCGAAGTTCTGGGCCGAACTTCCCATGAACAACCAACACACCTTCCGTCTATGCATCATTTTCTTGTTGGTGCTGATCGTGTCGCCCGACCGCACTGCATTCGCCCAAGACGTCGTCGCTGCTGCACGCGCCAACCGCGCCCGGGCGGCATTGGCAGCGAGCAGCACTCAGGGCATGGTCGTTAAGACCAGATGCAGCGATCAGCCCTACGTTTCTGTTACGGAAGATTCCGAGCGAGCCATTCCGTTGAATTCGGTGGCTACGTTGAAATGCGGCGAAGAAATCACAGTTCTCTCCGATCCGCAGGGTTATACGCTCAAGGTACGAACGGCCGACGGAACAATCGGCTACGTGGTTCGGTACGAAGTTGTGTTGGTTCCCCAAACCCCACCGCCTCCTGCCGCGAGCGTGAACGCCGCTCCGAACGCTCCAGCGCAAAGCGAGGCCAGTCCCGCGACCGCATCCTCTTCGCACGGGCCTGCGAACGATTCTTCCAAACCTCGCGTATACGTGAGCGACACTCAGTCATTCGTCGCCTCGGGAGGGTTCACCCGAGAGAGTAGTATCCCCGAAGGAAAACTCTATGGCGGATACGACCCCGAGATGACCGATATCTACCAAAGTTTCACGTCGGATTGTCCCGCAGTGATCGTCACGCAAGAAAAATCCAAGGCGAATTACGCGGTGCTGTTTGACAAAGGAACCAGTAAGAAGGGACTCACAGGTTTAGGCGGGCTCGTAAAGGTCAACAAAGTCACCGTGGTCTCCGCAAGCGGAGAAACTGTTTTCTCGCAGGCCGCGCATTCCGCCGACGCCGTGGTCAAGCTCACCTGCGAAGCCATCGCGCAAAGAACCAGTTCGTCAAATCTAGCCCAGCCACATCCGTGAGGTCGGACCGCTCAACAATTTGTTCAAGGACGGTCGGTCGACGGCTTCCTCGCTTACGTCGGCCTCGCACCATGGGGCCAGCCAACTCAATCCGTCGTTAACAACCCTTTGCTCCCAAACCGAATCGCATACCCACCCGTGCTCAAGCGTCTCGCAAAACTCACATTTCAGTGCGTGCTCATGTTGTGTTTCAGCACGGCATTCGTCAGCTCTCCGCGGAGCCAAACGCAATCCGCCCCGCCTTCAACGAACACCCAAATCCGCGTCTCCACCAACGAAGTAATCGCGCCCGTCACGGTGACCGACCCAAGCGGCGAGTTCGTCCTCGACCTTTCGCAAAAAGATTTCCACGTCTTCGACGACGGCGTTGAACAAACCATCGATCATTGGGACCTCGGCGGCGACCATCTCGCTGTCGTCCTTGTTCTTGAGACAAGCACCCGCCTTCACAAAATGATTCCCATGATTCACGGCCTGGGGAGCGTCCTTTCCGAAACGGCAATGGCGCTAAGCGGCGAAGCAGCGGTCATAACCTACGACTCCACCGTCGAGCTACGCCAGCCATTCACGCGGGATCACGAAGCTGTCGCGGACGCAATTGCGACGGTCAAGTTTGAAGCGCCGGAAAGAATGCTTTACGACGCAATGGATTCCGCCGTTCAAATGTTGAAAGATCAGCCGCCCAGGTGGCGGCGCATCATGCTCGTAGTCGGCGAATCGGAAGACGTGGGCAGCACCGCGAAATTAGGCCCGGTCGTGCGGGAAGCAGCATACGAAAATATCACAATCTATGCTGTAGGCCCGCGCAGCGCGATGCGAGATTTTCTCGACGCCGCCCCCGCGCTTTGGGCCGCCCCCGCAATTTTTCTTCTTCAAGAAGGCAAAAATAAGGTCAGAAACCACGACCTCGAAGTCGCGGCGGCCGCAACCGGAGGCATACACTACGGCGCGATTCGCGCTGCGACGCTTCAGAGCGCAGTAGACAGAATCGGCGGCGAACTCCACGCGCAATACATCATCGGCTACCGCCCAAATTCAGAGCGTGCACCAGGCTTTCACGCGATCACCGTCACCGTTGCCCGGCCCAATGTTTCGATCCGCGCCCGCCCAGGCTACTACGTCCCGCCAACCGGAAATTGAAGTGAGGCCGACATCCCATATCCCGCACGCCAAAAATTGGGAATGCTCACAACATCCAAGTCCTTGCCTTCTGCTTCCGAACTTCCTATCATCGTCCCGATGAAAATGTGGATTGGAATCGGCGCTGAGCAGGACGGCGAGCAATCGCCGCGGCAGCATTGCTCCGTGAACCGGCCGTTGTCGTGGTCGTCCCGAGGTCCCATCACAAGCGGTGCGCCGCCGACCAAAAATCCCCCCGACAAATCTCTTCGTAGGGGCACAGCATGCTGTGCCCGGTGCAGCCCGGCCGACCGACGCCAACCTTTAGCCATCACCCGCTCAATACCAGCCGTCGCGTCCTGGCTCCGATTTCAACCGCAACTCGCCAGCCCGCGGACATCTCCTGAGCCCGAAAAACGAGTCGAAACTGAGCGATCTTCTGACATTTCTAACCGGTTCTGGCCTAAAAACAGAAGTTATAGAAAACAAACCATTAAACCCCGTCTAACCGGTTCTAGAATCGCACAATGTGCCGCAAGCGAATTGCCGAGTTCCATCGGCCAGCCACTTAGGAGAAACCGATGACTCCCACCCAAGTTGCCCCGCCAAGAACCGACGC
>PKWH01000130.1 GCA_003131985.1 Acidobacteriota bacterium
CAAAACGGATCCGTGATGTCGAACACCATCACGCCGACCGTGCGATTACGTTTGGCGCTGAGAAAACGCGATACCGTCTTCGGACGATAGCCCAGTTTTTTCGCGGCGCGCTCGATGCGATCTTTCGTGGACTGCGGAATATATCGGGCGAGCGGAGCATTATTCAAAACGATCGAAACCGTAGCCGGGGAAACGCCGCTTTCTTGCGCCACGTCGCGCAGCGTAACTCCGGATTTCACGGCCTTGCGGCGAGTCAAAAATGCCCTCCCATGAATTTGCTACAGCTTGCGAGCGTTCGCACATCTTTACCATAGCCCGAGCACCGAGGCCAGCAGAACAACTCCAAGCCATCGATTGACAATGCAATTCGGAGAGGGCAAATCAGGGGACTTGTTCCTGTGGGCTGAAAATTTAGAAGTTAAACGTGCGGAATTTGGGAGACGTCCCACCCGCCTCCGATAGCCTTGATCAAAAGTACGCTAGCCGTCATCCGCCGCGTGAGAATTGTTAGAGCAGTGACCTCGTCGGTAAGCGCGGCATTCTGGGCCGTAGTCACTTCCAAATAATTTGCGACGCCGCCCTTGTAGCGGGTAATCGACAACTCGACGGAGTGTCTTGCCGCCCCCACAGCGACATCCTCCGTGTGAGCTTCGTCCTGCAATACGCGCAACGCAGACAGGTTGTCTTCCACTTCCTGAAACGCTGTAAGCACTGTCTGGCGGTAATTGTCGATGGACTGATCGTACGCTGCCTTTGCTTGTTCCGACGTACCGCGCCTTCGTCCAGCATCGAACAATGTTTCAAGCGCTGTTCCGCCCACCGCCCACAAACCACTGGGGCCCTGAAACAATGTTCCGGCCGCAATGCTTTCAAAGCCGCCTTGTCCCGTCAGTGTAATCATCGGGAAGTAGGCCGCCCTGGCGATGCCAATTTGCGCGTTGGCCGCTTGCATCCGTCTTTCAGCCGCGGAAACATCGGGTCGCCGCTCGAGCAAATCGGATGGCAATCCCGGGGGAATCGCCGGCGGCGGTGTGTCCAGAGGCAGCGGCGCCAAAGCGAAAGTTGACGGAGGCTGGCCGGTGAGAACTGCGATGGCATGTTCGAAGGCTGTGCGTTGAACGCCTTGATCAATCAATTGCGCGCGCGCGGTTTCCAGTTGTGTCTGCGCTTGCGCTACGTCCACACCCGAAGCGAGCCCGCCGTCAAATCGGCTCTGCGTAAGCTCGAGAGCTTTCTGGAATGCATCGACAGTCGAGGTTAGAAGCTGTATTTGAGCATCGAGACCTCGAAGCTGGAAATAATCCGTGGCCAGCTCGGCGTGCAGGCTCAGGCCAACGCTGGCAAGATCGGCGGCGCTGGCTTGGGCCTGCGATCGGCTCTGCTCCACCGTGCGCCGAACGCGGCCCCAGACGTCCAGCTCGTAGGTTGCGTCCAGTCCAGGAACCTGAAAATCGTTGAAAGTCTGCGTGCTTTCGGGAACTCCGAGGGGACGATTTTGGGAGAAACGCTCGCGTGCGATTGCAGGGTTGGCACTCACAGTAGGGAACTGAAATGATCGCGAGATACGGACTGCTGCGCGAGCTTGCAGGAATTGCGCTTGGGCTGACTTTAGACTTTGATTTGAAACATCAATTTTCTCTTCCAGGGTGTTGAGCTGCGGATCTTGATAAACTTCCCACCACTTTCCTTTTATCGCCTCGGCGCTGGGCTGCGCCACCTTCCAATCTTTGGTCTCTTTGTAATCGGCAGGAACGTCCGTGCTGGGCCGCACGTACTTTGGTCCCACCGTGCATCCACCGAGCAGAAAAACTGCAAGGAAACACACACGCCCGGGATGCCAGGATCGCCCGGATCTTCTTAGTTCGACTGTACTCAATGTGACTCTATTATTTGCCCGCATAGCTGATTCGCCAGATTGAGTTCGAGCCATCATCGCTGACCATTAAGGAACCGTCTTTAGCAACGGCAACTCCCACCGGCCGGCCCCACACTTTTCCGTCGGGCGTGACGAACCCGCTAACGAAATCTTCATACGCCCCGTTAGCCTTACCATCTTTGATCGCCACGTACACCACTTCGTAGCCCGTACGCACGGACCGATTCCAAGAACCGTGTTCGCTCGCGAAAATTCCCCCGCGATATTTTTCCGGAAATTGCTGCGCTCCATAGAACGTCAATTCGAGCGAGGCGTTGTGCGGTTCCAGCAGAACGTCCGGCACGATCACTTTATCCTTCAACTCCGGATGCTTGCCCTTCAATCGAGGATCCTCGTTTCCGCCGATGTAATACCATGGCCAGCCGTAGAAGCCGCCTTCTTGGACGTGCGTGATGTAATCCGGCGGCAGGTTGTCGCCAATGTCGTCTCGCTCATTCACAGAGGTCCACAACACGCCGGTTGCGGGATCAAATGCTATCCCGACCGGATTACGAATTCCCGACGCGTACACACGCAAGTCCGAGCCATCCGGGTTAGCCTCGAGAATGTTCGCCCGGTGGTACTCCGATTTGTCTTCATCGGTATCCGCGATGTTGTTGCGGGAACCGACGGCGACGTACATTTTCTTTCCGTCCGCAGAAAACGCAACATCGCGCGTCCAATGCCCTCCTCCGCCGACACGTTCGAGTCCGCTGGGCAGATGTTCGATCACAGTTTCGGGCCCGCTCCGAGCTTTCAGATCGCCGTTTTGATATGCAAAACGCACCACCGAATTCGTATTTCCGACGTACACAAATTTCGGATCCGGTCCCGGCGGATAAAATGCAATACCAAACGGACGTGTGAGGCCGGTCGCAAAGGTTTCCGTGGTTTCTGGCTTTCCGCCGGCGGTAATCCCTCGGAACACGAGAATGCGGCCGGGCCCGCTCTCCGCCAGAAACAGGTCGCCATTAGGCGCCGTGCGAATCAATCTGGGATTTTTCAAATCGCCAGCGTAAAGCTCCACTTTGAATCCGTCCGGAGCTTGAGGCCAAGCGTTCGATGGCCTGGACACCATACGCGCGTGGTTCTCGACGGCAGGAGTGGCGTACGGTTGGGGCAAGTCAGTAGCAGAAATGTGGTGAACACTTCCGGGTTTTTCCATTCGGAAGTCGGTAAAAGGCCCATTTTGGCCCGATGTTTGCGCTAAGGCCCGCATTTCGCGCGCGGCAGAGACGGTGCGGTACGCCACCATCGACACGAGGGCAGCGAATAGGATTGCCGCGATTCCCCAGAAAAAACGTCTCATGACTTCCCCCCTTCAAAAAATCAAGTGTTAAACCAATGATCGCAGATCCGAAAATCAGATTCCGCTGCAACACGTGTTTGATCCGCAGCCGTGCTTACTTTTTCGGCCCGCCCGATTGTTGCTGATTCGATTGCGGCTGCGCCGGCTGCGGTTGACCCGTCTGTTCTTGATTCTGTGCGATCTGAACTTGCTCGCCTTCCACCAGGGAATCCGGCGGATTCACCATCACACTCTCTTGCCCGCTGAGGCCGGAAACTACTTCAACTTCGCTGCCAAAATCGCGCCCTAGCGCAATGGGAACTAGCATCGCTTTGCCATCCTGGACCGTCGCAATCTGCAACCCCTGCGAGCGGAAAATCAACGTGTTCACTGGAAGGATGAACGTCGGCACCGTCTCCGGAAGCTTTAGGTGAACTTCCGTATAGCCTCCGGGCAGCAGTTCACCGGTCGTGTTGTTCACGTCCACTTCCACCAGCAGCGTCCGTGACGCTTGGTCGATCGCATTAGCCGTGCGAACGAGTTGTCCTTTGAACTTACGGCCCGGAAACTCTGCCAGAGTCAGGTCCGCAGTCAGGCCGGGCTTGGCAGCCTGCGAATATTGTTGGGGAACGTTGATGTACACGCGCAGCACTCGCGTCGATTGGATATGAAACATCTCCTTTGCCGCTCCACCGCTGCCTGAGTCGATCAGTTGTCCCACATCGGTGTTGCGCGCCGTGATGGTGCCGTCAAAGGGTGCATAGATTTTGTTGAATCCCTGGGTTTCCTCGAGCCGCCTTACATTGGATTGCGCGGACGCTACCGTGGCTTTCTTCGCTTCGAAATCACCGTGCGCGTTATCCACGTCTTGTTTCGAGACCGAGTCAGTGTTCTTCAGGCCGTCGAAGCGGTCCGCCGTAATCTTGGAGAGATTCAAGTTCGCTTGCGCTGTATTCAGCTCAGCACGCGCTACTTGCAGTTGTTGATCAACTTCCGGAGTTTCAATATCCGCCAGCAGCTGTCCCGTCTTAACGTGCCCGCCGATGTCCACATACCATTTCTTTAGATATCCGTTCGTCCGCGCATAAATAGGAGCATCCTCGAAAGCCTGCATATTGCCCGGGAGCACTATCTCCTGCTGCGGATCGCCTCGTTTGGGATGAATCACGACCACAGTTGGAATAGCTAAATCGCGGGTTTCAGTGCGCAACGCGGTTTTGGCTCTTAAGCGTGGCACCACTCCCATCACCACGATACCCGCCACGATAATTACCACGAGTACCGCAATCACCACACCGTGGCCCGACCCTGCCGGCTTTTGCGGAGGCCGATCGTAGGACGCTTGCGGAGCAGGCTGCTGGTCGCCGGTCGCTCCTGCTTGCGGGACTCGTTTGTCTGGCTGCTCAGTCATCGATGCTTCTTCCTTTTGTCACTCGAACTTTAGATGATGCGCTCTGCGCGCGGACTCCAGCGCGCGCCACGGTGAAGTCAAGCTACGCTTTCTCCGCTCTCCATCCATGCACGATACTAAAGAAAACCGGCACAAAGAAAAGAGTAGCGACGGTNNAAAGTCCGCCGATCACGGCGCGCCCCAAAGGCGCATTTTGCTCTCCGCCTTCACCCAGCCCCAGTGACATTGGCAACATGCCGATAATCATCGCCAAGGCCGTCATAATAACGGGCCGAAAGCGCGTGTATCCGGATTCCAGTGCGGCTTCCTCCGCGGTCTTGCCTTCGTCGAGTCTTTCTCGCGAAAAACTAACCACCAGAATGCTGTTCGCTGTCGCTACGCCCATGCACATGATCGCGCCCGTCAGAGCGGGTACGCTAAGCGTCGTTCTAGTGATGAACAGAAACCAAACGATTCCAGCCAAAGCCGCCGGCAGCGCCATCAGAATGATGAAAGGATCCAGCCAGGACTGGAAATTTACGACGATCAAAAGATAGACGAGAAGAATCGAAAATACGAGTCCCCACAAAAGCCCCGAGAACGA
>PKWH01000099.1 GCA_003131985.1 Acidobacteriota bacterium
CGGCAACCAGGAGAGCGCGCTTGGTGCCACGGCGAACGGCGCGGACATGGTGCAACATTTCATCCAGCGTGACCGGCAAAGTGCTGTCGTAACCAAGGACAACCATGCCGAGCGAATCGCCGACGAGCAGGACGTCTACACCAGCTTCGTCAAGCAGACGCGCAGTAGGGTAGTCGTAAGCGGTCAAGCATGTGATTTTCTTTTTTGTTTCAGGAGAGCCAGAGCTGGAATTGAATTTGCGGGAGAGAAGGTCAGGCACGGTAATTTTACCGTTGCCCGCTCGCGGTGCAACACTCATTTTTGCCTCCGGTGCCGCTCCCAGGTTCGGGATGCAGCCCTCACAACAATTCCATTCTAGCAAATAGCGCCGGTTCGCGGCAAAAATGATTTCGGCCGCTGCGCCCGCGCCGCGAGCGGCTTGCCTGCGGCCTATTGCGCGTCCGTGACCTTGCCCTTCATGAACGTGACCTTCAGATCTTTATATACATAAATCTGCTTGGCGCCTAGGTTGAGGATCTTATCCGGCTGCCCAAGTATAGCGACGACTTCATCCGTAGATTGGCCGATCGCAACAGTGGCAGGCGGGGCTGCCGGGGCCTGATCTGCCGCCGGAGCCTGGTCCGCAGCCGGCTGCGCATCAGCCGCAGGCTGCTGTTTGTCGTCCGACTTTGCAGAATCGTCTGCTTGAACTTTGAAGACTTCAGCGACAGTGGCCAGCACGTCATCCGGTGAGGGCGTCGCACCTTTGGGATAGGGGAACTTGAGCGTGCATTGGTACCGAACGTCCTGAATAGCATCGGTGAACAGAGTAAAAACGACGCCGTCTCCCTGCACAGCAATCCCGGTCACCCAGAACTTTTCGCCGGTGACGAATTGCCGCGACTGAGTTTGCGCAGTTTGTGGCGGCGGATGTCCGATGAAGCTGCCAAACTTTTGTACGTTATCATGCACTCCGAAAGCTCCCTCGGAGAGCTTTCCAGCCTTATAAGTGTTCTGGGGCATTACTTGGTTGGCAGTGCTGTACATGATTATTTTATCTTTCTGCAGAATCAAAATGGCGCCCGCGGTGACGATGTCAGTTTTGTCAGCAGTGGGCTTTGTGATCGCGTAGGTTGATTCCAACTTCTGTTGAAGCCCCTGGGCTGCACTACGAGGGCACATCCCCAGACACGAAAACAGTATTGCTGCGGCAACGCTTAATTTGACGATTGCTGGGCGCAAAAACATAGGCTTTCCTCGCTTAGAGAAGAAATTGTTTCGTGTCGCGGAGGCATCCCATTCCATGCAACGCCGGTACTATAGGTAAGCCAACGAATCATGTCAACTGCCGCGCAATTTCAAATGTAGCTTAACCAGCACTTGTTCCAAGCCCGGGGTCCGGCAAAATTCAACCGGGAGAGCCAGCCATTCTGCGGCTGACTCTCCTGGCTCGTTTGGTTCGTTACCTGTCGTTAATTACTGACGCCATCGTTTGCGGCTACGTTAACTTCCTTTTCAGTCGCGTCGGCATCCTGTTGCTGTTTTGCCAAATCGGCCGCGGCATTGGGATCAACTTGCGCCACGCCGTCCGGATTTGGTTTCGAAACAGCAGAACCGGCCGGAGCCGAGGGCATGCCATTCTTGCCCTGGTTCTTTGCCAGTTCTCCGAGGCCGTCGTCAATCTGCTCGCGGAAATGATTATGCATTTCCTGGAGGTCGTTGACGGCAATGGCAACCTGTGTACCTGAACTGCAGTCGCCCTTTTGGCTGCCGCTGACGAGCACTTTCACGTTCTGGTTGGCGTCAGGGGTGTCGTCGATGCGAGTAAGAACATCGCCCTGGCTCAAGGAACATTCGGTGCCGTCTGCCATTTGTGGGTTGAGAGTGTCAGCAACGATGAAAGTACGCAGGTTGGGATTCAGCGCGTCCGGCGGTACTTCGGCCGGAGTAGCCGAGGCTGACTGTGACGCGTCGGCTGCTGGTGCCGGAGCCGCCGAAGCGCTCGGTTGTGCCGCTGCGGAAGCCTGCTCGGCTGCGATCTCTGCTTTTACTTCATCAGCGATCGCCTGCTTTACTTCCGGTGTGAGGACAACCGCACTCTGATTTCCGCCGCCTGAGTCCGCCGGAGCGCCTCCGGGGTCGCCACCCGAAGCAGCAACAGCAGCAGAGGCGTTAGCAGCCGCCTGAGCCGCATAGGCGGCCTGCAAATTCTGCGATATCAGGTAGTCCGTGATCCAGAACGCTGGAGCCGCATAGACAGGGTAAGGATTGAAATAATACCCGTAGTAACCAAACCAGGGCGCTCCGCCCCAGCCCCAACCCCAGCCGATGCCTGGGCCCCACCCACCGCCGGCCCAACCATAAAATCCACCTCCCCAGTAGCGTCCGGCGTAGTAGTGATTGTAGTAGCCACCATGCCAGTAACCTCTTCCGTAGGCGCGAGCATAGGCATGACCGCCTCGATAGTAGGTGCGGCTTGTGAAGTTGCGGCCGCCGCGCGAGAAGTTGTGTTCTGTGTAGCCTCGGCCCCGTCCTGTACTAACCACCCTGCTGCCATCTGCACGCCTGGACGAAACGGTTCGGCTGCCATTGGCACCGCGGTTTATGGTCGTACCGTTTTTGGTGTGAATCGAGCTGACCTTACCGTTGGAACCGAAGTTCGCTTTCGTTCCGCTCTTTGTCGAAACGCTGGTTGTTTTGCCCGCACCGTTGGTCGATCTTGTGTTTCCGTGGGCGGTTGTAACCGTCTTTCCTGCACCGCCCTTGGCTCCGCCGGTCGAGGCTGTCTTGGCGCCGCCCGCTGNNGCCGTGGTCGTCTTGCCGCCGCCTGCCGTGGTCGTCTTAGCGCCGCCCGCCGTAGTTGTCTTAGCGCCGCCGGCTGTGGTTGTCTTGGCACCGCCGCTCGTGGTTGTCTTGGCGCCACCTGCCGTGGTTGCGTGGGAGCCGCCCGCCGTGGTCGTCTTGGCGCCGCCGGCCGTAGTCGTATGGGAGCCGCCACTGGTGGTTGTCTTGCCAGACGTATTTGCGTGCGAGCCGCCGGATGAAGATTTTGCCGGTGCGGAGGAATGCGAACCACCTCCACCTGAAGATTTATTTTTCTGGCCCCAAGCGAAACTAGGAACCATGAGCAAAATCAGGAATACCACGAATTTCCCGGCGATATTTCTACCTGGATGGACCAATTTCATCGTTATCTCCTCTTTTTGGAAACCTTGTCTTTTCACTTCGGCTAGCAAGAATGTTTAACCCTAAATAATTCCAAATATCTCGGATGGAAATGGGCTTTCTCGAAATCGAATACGCACAAGATTAAACTCACAAGAACGGCCGATAACTGAAAAAAGGAAAGGGTGCGCTCAATGCGTACTCCCGAGCGTGGACAGGCAAACCTACGAAAGAT
This sequence comes from Acidobacteriota bacterium, assembly GCA_003131985.1. GTDB lineage: Bacteria > Acidobacteriota > Terriglobia > Acidiferrales > UBA7541 > Palsa-295. The sequence continues at coordinate 3,380 of PKWH01000099.1, forward strand.
ACACGACTACACTTCATACGCCTCCGAAAAACTCATTACCACGGGAACAGCCCCCAATTGTGGAACTATAATCCCAGCTTTAACAGACTGTCAATTCCAAACGAAATTGCCTAGGACTGCACAACAGGAGCGGGCATTTGAGGTTCGACGCCGCGCCATCCCACCGGACGTCCCTGGACCGCTTCTTTCAAAGCGCGGAAGAGCACGACGTACATCATCTGGCGATAGTAAAAGCGCTGAAGAATTAGCGGCGCGAGGAGAGTCCAGTCTTCATTCTTCTCCAGCGCAAACGCCACAACGCAGGTCAGGAGGTCAATTAGCATGAAGATGGCGAAGAAAACCAAAGAGCGCTCGACATCCTGAAGCGTCCAGAGTTGCGGAAGACGGGCGATTCGAAGCTGCGCGAGGCCCCAGAGAGCTATAGACAGTATGAATAGGAGATCGATCACGGGGGAAACCAGCGGAAGAATAATCTGGAAAAGAAAAATGTTAGGGATGGCGACCCAACCCAAAGTGCCGTAGCGCGGCTTGCCCACCGCGTCTCGATGCTTCCACACGGCTTGCAGCGTGCCGAAAGTCCAGCGGAATCGCTGGCGAATCAGGGCTTCCACGGTGTCCGGGACTTCGGTGCGCCCGATGGCGTCTTCGTCATACAGAATTTTCCAGCCGTTACGGCGGATCGTCAGCGTGAGATCAGTGTCTTCCGCAACTGTGTCGCCCGAAAATCCGCCATTGGCGCGAAGCAAATCCGCGCGCCAGGCACCCGCCGCTCCGGGCACCACAGGAATGCAGTTCAGCAAATCGAAAGCGCGCTTTTCGAGATTCTGACTCGTGATGTACTCGAGCGCTTGCCAGCGCGTGAGCCATTTATTCCGGTTCATCACTTTCACGTTGCCGGCGACAGCGCCGACTTTAGGGTTTACGAAATGACGCACGAGGCGCGGGACCGCTTCCGGATCCACGATGGTATCAGCGTCAATCGAAACAACGATCTCGCCGGTCGCTTCAGAAAGCGCATGATTGAGCGCCGCAGGCTTGCCGCGATTCGGTTGCAGTAAGAGACGTACGCGAGGGTCGGCAGCGAAATTGGAGCGGACGAGTTCGGCGGTGTGATCGGTGGAACCGTCGTCTATTACGAGAATTTCAAGTTTCGGATAAACGGAAGCAAGCGCCGAGCGCACCGTATCGACGATGACCGATTCCTCGTTATATGCCGGAATCATAACGGTGACGTCCGGCTTGTATTCGGGATGATCCGCCGGGTTGGGCCTGAGTTTTTCGGCGAGCGCCAGCAAGCCGATGATAAGAGCGCGTGCGCTGACGAGCAAAATTCCTGTGATGAATATGAATGCTATGCCGGAACGGAACCAGCGGAAGGCTTCAAAGGCGAAGGCATCGGCGCGAGCGAGCAGCCACTCTTCGTGAGTGAGCGGCGGCATCACTTGGGCGCGCGTTTGGCCCAGCAGAGTTGCCACCGAAACGAATTCGAAACCCTTGGCGCGCAAGCCGTCAATGATTTGCGGCAGCGCGATGAGGGTGTGACTGCGGTCGCCGCCCCCGTCGTGCATCAGGATGATATTTCCCTTGCCGGTTTGGGCATCGGCCATCACCCGTTGGACGATGGTATCCACGGGCGGAGGCGCGCCACCCTCCGCTTCGCCCCAATCATGTGGATCGATTTGTGCGCCGACGATGATGTAACCCATGGATTGCGGAACGGGAAGCATCGCAATTTCACTGGCCGTTTCGGGCTGGTGATCAATGCCGAATGGCGGCCGAAAAAGAAGAGTTTTCACTCCCAGGTTACTCTCCAGGAGAAGCTCGGTAAGATTCAACTCAAATTGAAGAGCGGATTTCGAAACGTTCTCAAAATCAGGGTGCGTGAATGTATGGTTTCCCACCTCATTCCCCAGGTCAAATTCACGCTTCACGACCCCGGGATACTGATTGGCGGACTCGCCTATAACGAAAAAGGCCGCGGGGGCCTGCTTCTGGTGCAGGATGTCGACGATCTTGGGCGTCCATTCGGGATCTGGACCGTCGTCGAACGTGAGCGCTACTTTGTGAGGGAGGTATCCCATTTGATCGATGCGCCAGGAGAGCGGATAGGTTTTGAAGGTTTCGTCGGTGAAAAGATCGGTGGAAGCATCGTACTCGAATTCACGCCGGCCGCTCTGCGGAGTGTTAGTAATGCGCCAGATATCGCCTTGGCCTTCCAGAATTAAATCGTATCCAGGCGGAACGTCCTCCACTTTGCTGCGAATCGCGTCGTCGGGGTGGGTAGCGTCCCAGATGAACCAAATGGATGGGTCTTCCATTCCCAAGCGCCACAAGGCGGTGCCGCGGACTCCGGCGCGCTCGGCGACGCGCAGTTCGTTGTAAGCCGTCAGGGCGTCGAGCATCCACACTTGGTGCACGTTATTTTTTTCATCTTCGTAGGAATAATGCGGACTTAGGGAATCGGAATCGAACTCGACGTCCGTTTCCGATTCTACTGCGGTGACGATGGCCTGTTGGAATGTGACGGGCTGCGCGACGGGGTGCGGAGCCGCTTTTGATTTCGCCTGCCAGTCGTAGCCGTAATTTGCGATGCCCATCACGATTTTTTCCGGAGGCACCAGCTTGGTGATGTTCTGTATGTTGGTGACGAACCAGTCCTGAGCAGCAATGGGACCTGGATCGGACGTGGGATAGTGGAAATCGTAGTTCATCAGGATCATGGCGTCGGTTTGCGCCGCCAGATACTTGTAGTCATAGCTCCAGTCCGCGGCTGGGAGCCCGATCATGAGTTTTAAATTCGCGGAGCGGAGCGATTCTCCCAGGTCGTGAATGAAACGCTGGAAATCCTCCATGCTGGATTTCGGCACTTGCTCGAAATCAACCACGATGCCCGGCTGATGCTGCTGGGTGGCGAAATCGGTGAGCGCCTTGATCAGACGTTCGCGAGATGCCGGCTGCGCCAGCATTTCCGCCATGTCCTTTATGGCCCAATCCTTCCCGTTGTAGTTGTTCACCATGGACATGATGGGGAGTTCCAGACCCGTGGCTTGCATGGACTTCATCCATGCATTCAGCTTCGTATTGCGATCAATTTCCAGGTGGCCGTCGGTCCATGCGGCGTGAAGAGAGTCAGGAATCAGCAAGTCGATATCGTGGTAATGAAGCTGGAGGGAAGCGAGGCTGGAGGCGTCGTCTTCTTCGTAGAAGGCGGCGCGCAGCGGATCGTAGTTCTGCGGGATTTTCCCTAAGGCTGCGATCTTGCGCTTGCGACCCCGAGTCGTTTTAGGTTTCAGCAGAGGGAGATGCGCGCGAATCGCGTGCAGACCTCCGTGCGTATCGGCCTGCAAAATATCCGGGAGCTCTGGGTTGCGGCCGACATTGATCAGAAAAATAACAAGCACGATGGTGAAGAGGCCGCCCGCGATTTCCAACACACGGCGAGTGCGCCGCCAGCGACGGCGGTCTTGATCGTAGAAAATAGGCTTGCGTTCAGGCATCGGGACAATCCAAGCTAGCCGTCCATTAAGATGGTGTCAATTACTCCACACACTAAGATGCGCGTGAATGTAAGCCTCGCTGTATTGGCTGGGCTGGCCCTGCGAGTGTTCTTCGTACTGAAATTCCCCGTGACGGAATCGGGTGATGCTCCATTCTACATTGAGCTGGCCTGGAATTGGCTGAAGAAGGGAGTGTACGGATTTCCTGTAAATGGGCAGCTCACCCCGGTGGACATGCGCGTGCCGGGCTACCCGGCATTTCTCGCAGCGGTATTCGCTTTCGCGGGGAATTCTCCGCGGGCTGCGATGTTGGCGCAAGTGGTGATGGATATGGCCACGTGCTTCTTGATTGCGCTAATCGCCGCGCGCCTTGCTCCGGAAGCTGCTCGAAGGCGCGTGACGCTGGCGGGGCTCTGGCTTGCGGCGCTATGCCCGTTCACGGCGAATTATACAGCCGTGGTGCTCACTGAAACGCTGACGATATTTCTCACTACGCTGGCGATTTTGATTTTGCTCGAAACCGAACTCGGCAGAAAGATCGACGCGGCCTCCGGCGTTGGATTTACGAAGGCGCTTTTGAATCCATGGTTCCTCGCCGGAATCGTGGTGGGATTCGGCGCTCTGGTGCGCCCGGAAACGCCGCTCCTGCTTCTTGCCGCTGGTTTGGTGATGGCGAGGAAGTGGTGGCGGCCGGCGAATTGGACGAGACTTTTGCGCGCGGGTTTGTTGCTCGCAGTTGGAATGATACTGCCGCTGGTGCCTTGGGCGGCGCGCAACTGGCGTACGCTGCACGATGTGCAATTCCTGGCGCCGCGATACAGCGAATTGCCCGGTGAATACACTCCGCTCGGGTTCAGCGCCTGGACCAATACTTGGCTGTGGCACTTCCGCGACGTATATCTCACGCATTGGAAACTTAACGAGGAAGAAATTCCGATTGACGACATTCCTGCTTCCGCCTTCGACTCGCCCCAAGAACGAGGGCGAGTTTCCGATTTGCTGGATGATTATAATGAAGAGCTGACGGTTGGGCCGGCGCTGGACCAGCAGTTTCGCGAGATTGCGCACGAACGAACAGACCGGCATCCGCTGCGCACGTATCTTGAAATTCCGTTTCTGCGCGCGCTCACTTTATGGTTCACGCCTCGAATAGAGCTGCTTCCTTATTCCGGCCATTTGCGGCCCGTGCGTGTGGAATGGGAGGACGACCGTCCGGATTTTCTTACGACGCTAAGTTTGGTTGCCGCGAATTTTGTTTATTTGGGGATGGCGTTGGCGGGAGCTTGGATTGCGCGGCGGCAACCTGGCACGGGATTTTTGATTGCGTTCATCATTCTGCGCACTGCATTCTTCACGACGTTTGTTGAAACGCCGGAGCCGCGTTACGTGCTGGAATGTTTTCCCGCCGTGATCGCATTGGGCGCGCAGGTTTTTGCCGGCCGCCGTTAAGCTTCCTCAACTGGCTCGGGGTGAACCGTCAGGCGGAAAATCTGCGGAAATCTTTCCTTTACGCGGTCTTCCAGGGCGGCGGTGATGTCGTGAACCGCCGTGATGGGAAGACCTCCGTCCATGGCGCAATGGCAGGAGACCAGAATTTTGTGATCGGCGCTGCGCACGCGAACGTCGTGGCAATCCACCAGCTCGTGATATTCGGCTTGCAGTGAATTCAGAAAATGCTGGACCGAGCGCGAAAGCTCCTTCATTTCTTCGGCACCTCCAATTTTCACACCGAGCGGTTCGATGTGAATGTTAACGCGCGCTCCCGGGTCGGTAGCTTGCAGGATTTCATTTTCAAGTTCCGTAGCGCGACGATGGGCCTCGCGCAAGCTCGATCCTTCTTCCACTTCCAGATGCAGCTCGATGAAAAGATGCCCGTCGTATTGGTTCGCCGATATTTCGTGAACGGCGAGGCCGCGGCGTTGAGCTATCGCGCGAATGGTTTCAAAGGGGTGCTCGTTTTGCCGGGCGCGCGGCTCGACGTGCACCACCACGTCCGCGGGAACAATCTGGCCAATGCGCTTCTCGACCGAATCGCTGGCGGCGTGGGCCTGCTCGAGACTGGCTGTGCGCGGCACGCTGATGGTGACGTCTACGAAATATCGCTGGCCNNGGAGCCACGTCGAGCAACGCGTCGGCAGTACGCTTGCCAAGCCGCGAGCCGATCCAGATGATCACGCCGGCGACGCCGAGTGCCGCCACTGCGTCCAGTCTACCGAGCCAGGGGATGCCAAATCTCAACCCGAGCCACGCGCCCGTAATACCGAGAATGACGACGAACGTGCTCCAAACGTCCGTCGAGAAGTGAAGCGCGTCAGCCTCCAGCGCTTCGCTGGGATATTTCTTGGCGACACGATTCAGCGCGCGCGAGCGGATGAAATCGATCCCCATGGCAAACGTGAGGACGAGAATGGCAGTAAGACTCGGACGCACTTCGACGGAGTGAAACACGAGCCGTTGAACGGCCTCCCAGATAATATAAATCGCGGTGAAAAGCAGAAGTGCCGTTTCGACAAACGCGGAAAAACTCTCTACTTTGCCGTGGCCGTAGAGGTGATCGGAGTCGGGAGGCTTGTCCGCCACGCGGACGGAAAGATAAGTGATAACGGCGGCCACCAGATCGAGAATCGAGTGCAGCGCCTCGGACAGAATTCCCAAACTGCCGGTAAGGACAGCCAGAAAAACCTTCAGCGTGACAAGCACCACCGCCGATCCAATCGAGCCAAGAGCAGCCAATCGTTTCTCACGAGAGGCCTGCTCAAGGGGTGCGGATGCGGATGACATGCGGTGGATTATACGCTCAGTCGAATCGCGCTCCGAGGACTCAACCGGACTCTTGTACCCAAATACCGAAAACTGCCGCGCAACACGATGGACGCGCCTTAGAATATGTACACAAGGTTAAAAATTCGTAAAATTTCCTGTTGACACCGAAATATTTTTATGACAACTTGCGCCCGCCGAGGAGCAACGCCGGGAAAGTGACCCCGAAGTCCTTTCCCCCTCAGGGTTGCGGTCGCATCTCGAACCTATCTGCACGGCTGCGGATCTCAACTTGACGCTCCGGCTGAGGAGACCCAGACGTCTATGAAACTGACGAGATGGATGTGCATTTTGCTGCTCGCAAGCGTACCTGCCGCACCGCTCTTTGCGAAGGGCGACGACGATACCGCAAAGGCGAAAAGCACCGCTGCAGCCGCCTCCACAAGCACCGCGCAACCAGCTCCCGCGGATTCTAAGGATTCAAAATCTGCCGCCAGCTCGACTCCAGCGCCCAACCCAAAGGTTACGGCGTTGTTGGATGTGCTGGTTGCAAAAGGGATTCTGGCGCCAGCGGAAGCTAGCGCAATTCGGAGCGCAGGTCCCGACGCCGAAGTTCAGCTTTTGATCGAAGCGCTCAACCGGAAGGGTCTATTGAGTGCAGCCGATTTGGCTGCTGTTGGGACCCCGGATGCGGCGCCCGCAGCGGGACCCGCGTTCGTCGCGCCGGTGCCGTCAGCGGCTTCGAATGCAGGCACGGTAACGGCATCGAACACGGATGTGGATACGAACTCGCCGCAAAACCCGGCGCAAAACCCCCATCCGGAAACGCAAGCTGC
>PKWH01000309.1:0-4050 GCA_003131985.1 Acidobacteriota bacterium
CGAAAGTGGTGGCGAAGTAGTTTTCGAGCGTAAGGCGATTCCCTTTTCCATCACCATCGGTCGAGTCCACGGGAGTTCGCGGAGGCGCCGGCGCATTGTGCTTCAGGCCGCCCAGGTTTGGATAGCCGCCGGTACCGGCGACGACGAACGGCACTTGCCGGAGCGCTCCATTCGCAGTGATATAGCGTGTGTAACGCTCATACAAGTGCGCGTGGCCGGAGAAGACGACGTCCGGCATAACGCCGGACTTTGTGCAAGCGTCGTCAATATCACTCAACATTTGCGGGCTGGGAGTGTGCTGCGTGCTGCCGGTAAAAGGAGGGTGATGGACAGCCAGAAGCAGCGCGCCCTGGAAGCCGTTTTTTCTGTCAGTGGCGACCTGTTGGAGCTGGGCGATTAGAAAATTTTTCTGGTCTTGGCCGACGATCTTGTCGGCAATCACGCCCTGGGTGTCGCCTTCACCGGTGTTGGAATAGAGGCCGATAATTCTCACAAACGGAGCGTTCAGGGTGAAATACACGCCCGGCTGGATCATCGAGGTGCGCGCGATTCCTACAGCTTCAGGCGTATGCACCGGGCTAGGCGAGCAGAATTGTTTCTGAAACGCGGCCAGCGATTTCGGAGGCGGCGCGGTAGTGGATTTGTAAACGACGGCGTCATGATTGCCGGGGATGGCGAATATCGGCGCGGGGTAATCGCGGTAGGGATCGTAGAATTGATCGTAGTAGTACTGAGCCTGGCCAAAATAGTAAACCACGTCGCCGAGATGATAGAAAAATGCCGGGCGGGCGGAAGGATCGGTAGCTTTAAAATCGTCAGCCATCGTATCGGCAACGAGAAATTGGTGCGCGGGAGTCTTGATACCTCCCGTATCGCCGACGCAATGAAACGTGAGGCGGTCCGCATACGCGTTCAGCGCGCCGCTAGGAAGAACGTCACTGAGAGACATTACGGGCGGGCTTACCCGCGGCGGCGGAATCTGTTCGATTACCTGATTGGCTTTGAGCGCGGTGTCCGCGGCGAGGTCTGCCTTACTAAAGCTGCCGAAGTTGTCCGGAGAGACTTGCGGGTCAGCGAAGGCGAAGCCAGCGGCGCTGGTCTTAGTGACCGTAGGCTTACCTGTATTTCCGGACTTTTTGCTCCCACTCCTGCCCTTCCCCGAATTCCTCGGCATGCGGTTCTCCCCTTAAAGAAGAAGCTATCTTCAGCACCAGGCTCAAAACTCCGTGGAGTATACCTACAATGCTAAGTTCTCACAACGATATGAGTCGTTGCAACGGTCGCCGGGATGCGGCTCTTTGTTCGCGCTGACGTTCACATACGATGGATAGTGAACAACTGATGAAAATCGTTACAGAAAAATTGACGAGCGGATTGCGGAGTGGCTTGGCCGGAGAGCCTCTAACGGCGCGACCATTCCAGCTGAAGCAGCGACGTCGCGAACTAACGGCTCAGGACTTTGGACGGGACTGGAGGGCCATGGCTACGAGGGCGCCCATGAGGACGGCGGGGAAAAGTTGGCCGACCACGGACTCTGCGATGGTGAGCGAGCGCGCGAACGGAAATACGGGATTGATGTCGCTGCCGACCGTGGTCAGCGTAGTAAAACTGTAGTAGGTGAACTTCGCGGTGAGCTGGTCCAGATCGGCGGGCTGGGTAACGAAGCGGAAGGCGCCGGGATGAAGCTGTTCAACAAACTGATAGGCGGAGGCAAAGGCCAAGCCGATAAGAAGGTAGGCGCTGACGCCGCCCTGGATGCGGCTCCATGTGATCGTGCCCCCGCGAAACGTCACGAGCAAAACGATGCGGACGTACAGCAGCAGCGAGATGGTGACGAGCACGCTGCCGAGCTGAAGAAGAAAAGGCGTCGGATGGATGCGCCCGGCACCCAACACCGCCGCAGTGCCGACGACAACGGCGACCACGACCGCCGTGGCGATGCGGGTTTGGTCCACGACCAGCGCCGCGGAAATCATCAGCACCACTACGGCGAGATCGAAGAAGACGCGTCCGCGAAGGCCGTATTCGCGCATCGGCGTGATTACGAAAATCAGAACGGCCAGCGCCATGGTGACGAGCGTGAGGCCCAGGTCGCCGGACCAGAACTCACTGATGTGCGCGCGAAGAAAAGAAGTGTGGGTTGGGTGTGGATCGTTCGCCATGAAAAGCGCCCTCCGATGGATTGCCAGCCTGTGACGAGCGGAATTATAGCAATGAGGATGCTACGAGGAGTTAGTACAATCTCGTACGAAATCGAGATGAACTACAAAACTAAAGTGCCGGCGATCGTGTTCCTGGCGTTGGCCTCCAGCTTGGGCGCGGAATCGGGCGGCGCGCAAAGCGCGGCGGGCACCGTTGTGGTGATCGGATTGTCGCAAACTAAAATTGTGATCGCGGTGGATAGCCGAGGGTTCGACGATGCCGGAAAATATCGCGACGATATTTGCAAGATCGTGAGGCTTGACGACTACTCGGTGTTTACTGCTGCCGGGAATATCATTCATGCGCACGATGGGCGAGCGCTTTGGGACGCGCAGAGCGAAGCTCGTCNNGGCCGATCCTGCGGGTTCCACGAAAATGGTGGAGGGCAATATTTTTCTTACCGGTGTTTTCGCGGGTCTTCAAAACGGCGCCACGGCGCTGTATCAGGTGGAAATCGCGTTCGACCCCGCCACGCGACAGGCGAGAGAGAAGTTTTATGCCGAGCGCCCGCGGGCGACAGTTCATTTTGCCGCGTTGGGGCGAAACGAAATCGTCAGCGAAGTGGTGGCCGGCCGCACTCATTTCGCGCGAGTGGAGCAGAGGAAGTGGGCCACGGCCGAAAGAAGCCTTGCGTTGAGAGACAGGGACGTGCGCTGGGCGATGCGCTTGGTGCAACTCACCATGGAATATCATCCCAAGAAAATCGATGTGGGAGGCCCCACCGACGCGCTCGTAATTACCCGCAGAGGAATTCGTTGGGTCGAGCGCAAGCCGGGATGCAATCCCTAGCCGCGACTTGTTCCGGCCACTTCGTGGCTCTTCCCCAGGCTCGACTAACCGTCGACCTGGGCGGCCCCATTAGCGAGAGTCGTGGCTCGGCTACTCGTAGCGCAGCGCGACGATCGGATCGACTATGGCAGCGCGCCGCGCCGGAATGTACGCGGCGAGCAGCGCCACGACGATCAAGAGCAGCGTCACCGCGGCAAACGTCAACGGGTCGCGCGCGCTGGTCCCGAAAAGCAGCGACGCAAGCAGCCGCGTCACCGCCAGCGAAACAACCAGCCCGAGCGCCAAGCCGGAGAGCACGAGCTTCATCCCCTGCCCCACCACCATCTTCAGAATTTCCCCGCGCGACGCCCCGAGTGCCATGCGAATCCCCATCTCGTGGATGCGCTGAGTGACGGAGTACGCCAGCACGCCGTAAATCCCCACAGCCGTCAGCAGCAACGCCAGCGCGGCGAAAAATCCGGTGAACTGCGCGGTGAGGCGCGGTTGCGCCACCGACGCGGAGACTACCTCGGTCATGCTCGCGACGTTCGAAAAAGGCAAGTCCGGATCTATCTCCGCGGTTTTCTGGCGCACCGCCGCGATCAGAGGCTGCGGGTTCGAGCTCGAGCGGACGACAAGCGTCATGGTGGCGGCAGGATTCTGCGCCTGCGGCATGTACATTTCGGGAATGTAGGGAGTGTTCAGCCCGGTGAATTTCACGTCACCAACCACGCCGACAATTTCCATTTGGATTTTGTCGCGCGAATTCGCGAGATGCTTGCCGATGGGATCCTGGCCGGCGAAATATTTTTGCGCGACGGTTTGGTTGATGATTACGACGGGCTTTACTCCGGCGATGTCTTGCTCGTTGAACGTGCGGCCGCGGAGCAGCGGGATGCGCATCGTTTGCAAGTAGTCCGGCGTGATTTGGCGAACGGCGATCACTGGGTCTTTGCCGAGTCCCTGGCAGACCATTCCCTCGGGGCAAAAATAAACGTAACGCAGAGCGCCGGCAAGCGGCAGGAAACTCGAAACGCCCGTGGATTGCACGCCGGGCAAAGTTTGCACGCTTTCGACCAA
>PKWH01000309.1:4125-8416 GCA_003131985.1 Acidobacteriota bacterium
TTTCTTTCAGCGTTTCGTTTACATCGCGGTGCGAAGCGAGCAGCGACGGCACCAGACCGAAGGCGATGCCGGTGACGACGCAAAGCACGAGCGAAAAGATGAGGACTCCGCCGTCGAGGCTGACCTCTTCGATGCGCGGAATAGTTCCCGGCGGCAAAAGACGCAGCAGACGCAGACCGCCCGCCGCCAGAGCGACGCCTAGAATTCCGCCGAGCGCCGACAGCAGCACGCTTTCGGTGAGAAGCTGGCGCATGAGTCGCGGAGCCGAAGCGCCCAGCGCCTGACGTATCGCGATTTCTTTTTGGCGGGTGGTTGAGCGAGCGAGAAGCATGCTGGCGATGTTGGTGCAACCGATCAACAACACAAAGCCAACGGCGGAGAGGAGCAGCAACAACGTCACGCGCAGGGGGCCGACCAGACTCTCCTTCAGCGAAACTACTTGCAGCGAATAATTCGCGGCGTCCACGTAACCCGGGAAATCCTTTGCGTAGGTTTCGCTGATGGCATCGAGCTCGGCTTGCGACTGCGCGAGAGCTTCACCCGGCTGCAAGCGCGCGAACACGACGAGATACGAAGCGCCGCTGCGAATCATCGCCGGAGTGAGCGCGACGGGCTCGAACACCCGAGGAAGCCAGACGTCAGGTTCCGGCTGCGCAAAAGGAAAATGAAAACTTGCGGGGAGCACGCCGACGACGGTGACGCTCTTGCCGTCGAGAGGAATCGCGCGACCGATCAAGTCCGGCGCAGCACCGAAATGGCTGTGCCAGAAACCGTCGCTGATGATGGCGACGTCCGCGCCGCCTTCGCGATCTTCTTCGGGCAGGAAGCCGCGGCCTTCGGCGGGCGCCACGCCGAGAACCTCAAAGAAGCCGGCCGTGGCTCGAGCGGCGGAAACCTGTTCCGGCGCGCCGTGCGTGGTGAGACTCGCGTTAAGCGGATAATACGCGCCGACACTTTGTAGCGTGCGCGTTTGTTCCCTNNCAACGGGCGAAGCAGCACAGCGTCAATGACGGAGAAAATTGCGGTGTTGGCGCCGATGCTGAGCGCGAGAGTGAGGACGGCGACGACAGTGAAGCCGGGATTCTTGCGCAGCATGCGCGCGCCGAAACGCAAGTCTTGCAGCAAAGTCTCGATCATCGGAAGGCTCCTTTGCTCGCGATAGATTTCCTTGGTTTGCTCTACGCCGCCCAGCCGGATTAACGCTTCGCGCCGAGCTTCTTCAAGGTTCATGCCGCGGCGAAGATTGTCATCAGTGTGCAAGCCGAGGTGGCTCGCCAGTTCGGCGGCCAATTCGCGATCGCGTTTGTTCCGGTTGAAGATGCCAGCCAGACGCGAAAAAGCCGCGCGAAATGTTCGCATCCAGTTCTCCTATTCGTGGCGCAGCGCAACCATGGGATCGACGCGCATGGCACGCCGAGCGGGAATGTAACACGCGGCCAGCGCGACGAGCAAAAGCAGCAGCGTCACAGCGACGAACGTGCTCGGATCAGTGGGACGCACGCCGAAGAGAAGGCTCGCCAGGTAGCGCGTTGCGCCGACGGCCAATGCGCTGCCGATAACCGCGCCGACGAGAGCGAGCACGATTCCCTGCCGGACCACGAGCCGCAAGACTTGTTGATGCTGCGCTCCAAGCGCCATGCGGATTCCGATTTCGCGAGTGCGTCTGGCGACTTCGTAAGAGAGAAGTCCGTAGAGGCCGATGCAGGCGAGTAGCAAGGCCAACAAACCAAAAAGACTCGAGAGACGCGCTACGAGGCGCTCGGTGAAAAGTAGCTGGTCGATTGCACGGGACTGGGTGGTAACACCGAAGACCGGGACGTTGCTGTCCAGGTCTCCGACGACGCGGCGTACGGTGGGAATCAGCGAGGACGGATTACCCGCTGTGCGCACCTCGAAGGAGGCCGCGTCTTTACTCTGCAAGGGGATGAAGCCCGTGGGCTCGATATCAGTGCGCAAATCCTGATATTTCGTGTCACCGACCACGCCGACGATTTCATATTGGATGTCGTTGGGATTAGTTCCGCCAAAATGCAAACCGAGAGGATTGCGGTCACCTGCGAAGCGGCGTACGAACGCGCGATTGACTACAGCGACGGCTGCGGACTTGTCGGTACCGAAATCGACGGCAGTAAACGTGCGGCCGGCGAGAGACGGTATGTGCAAGGTTTGAAAGAAAGCTGGGCCGACCTTGAGCATATCCACATCGACGCTGCCTTTATCGTTCCGGCCTTCGATCCGGACGCCTTCGCTCCAGAGTGAGCCGCTCACGAGAGTGTCGGATGAATAGGTGGCCGAGAGCACGCCCGGAAGTGAGTTCAGGCGTTCCGCGAGATCGCGGTAAAGGGTCTGAATCCGGACCTCATCGTATCCGTTGAGAGTCGGGTCGATTCTAAAAAGCAAAAGGTTGCGAGTGTCAAATCCAGGATCGATGCTTCTGAGATTCTCGAGCGTGCGGACCACGAGGCCAGCCCCGACCAGAATGACGATAGACAGCGAAACTTGAGCAACTACGAGCGCGTTTCCAAGACTGAATCGCCAGCGATGACGATGCGTTGAGGAGGAGAGGCGGCCGTCTTTCAGTGAGGGTACAAGATCAACGCGAGTGGCCAGGAGCGCGGGCACCAAACCGAAAACGAGTCCTGTCAGCGCTGAAATGCCGATAGTGAAAACAAGAATGCGCGCGTCGGGGTGAATCTCGAAGCCTAACGGTCGGGAGGTACCGGGCGAGATGAAACGCATGAGTGAGCGAACGCCCCAGTAAGCGAAGAAAATGCCGAGCGCGCCGCCCGCCGCCGAGAGCAACATGCTCTCCGTGATGAGCTGTCGCACGAGGCGAGCCCGGCCGGCGCCAAGAGCAAGCCGGACAGCGATTTCCTTTTGTCGCGCTGAGGATCTCGCAAGCGTCAGACCTGCCACGTTGGCGCAAGCAATCAAAAGGACGATTCCGACGGCGGCCATCAAGATGTAGAGCGGCATCGAGTACTGCTGCCGGTTGCCGACGAGTCCGGCCTGAGCTGGGGCGAGAGCTACGGCAGGATCGTCCTCCGGCTTATTTAAAGGCTTCCCGCCGTGGAGCATTTCGTTCCGGAAAGCGAGGCTTGCTGCTGCCTGGGCTTGAGCCAGCGAAACTCCGGGCTTCGCGCGACCAGCCACTTGAAGCCACCAGACGAAAGAATCTGACGGACGGGTCCAGTCGATCTCGAGGCGCGGAGCAACTGATAGAGGGAACCACATATCCTCGGTTCTGCCGGGCGATGTACCAGTGAATTGCGGTTCGGCAACGCCGACGATGGTGAATGGAATGCCGTCGAGACGAATCGTCTTTCCAACGGCAGAAGCTGCTCCACCAAAGGCACTTTGCCAATAACCGTAATTCAGCACGACAGCGGGATCGGATGAGGGAGTGTCATCGGCAGGAGCTAGCGTGCGGCCGAGTGCAGGAGTTACGCCGAGAGCCTGGAAATACTCGCCGCTGATAAGTTCGCCATTGGCAAGGGTGGCTGTGCCGTTACCGCTCACTTCAAGTCGTGCAGGACCAGTGAAAGCGATGACGGATGAAAACACATTTGTAAGCGAACGAAACTGTTCGAATGCGGGAGTCGAAAAAGAGCAGCCCGACGGGGACGAATCGGATCTGGTGACGAAACAGCCACCGTGCGAACTATAGCCGTGGTAGCCGGGCTTAATGCGCGCAGTCCATCCGAACACGAAAAGGTGCGCAGGATCGTGGACGGGGACTGCGTGGAGCATGATGGCGTCGATGAACGTGAAGATAGCGGTATTGGCTCCAATTCCGAGGGCGAGCGTTAGAACTGCAACGGCAGTAAAGCCGGGATTTTTGCGCAGCATGCGGAAGGCGTAGCGCGAGTCCTGCAGAATGGTTTCAATCATGGGAAGACCTCTTCGGTCGCGATAGATTTCCTTGGTTTGCTCCACTCCGCCAAGACGGATCAATGCTTCGCGGCGCGCTTCTTCGGGCCTCATGCCGCGGCGAAGATTGTCGTCGGTGTGGAATTGGAGGTGACTGTCGAGTTCGTCGGCCAACTCGCGGTCGCGTCCCTTTTTGTCGAAGAAGATGCCGGCCAAACGTGAGAGCCATGCGCGAAATGTTCGCACCTCACTTCTCCTATTCGTGGCGCAGCGCGACCATGGGATCCACTTGCATAGCGCGATGCGCCGGAATGTAGCAAGCCAGCAGGGCTGTCCCAACGAGGAGCAGCGTCACGCCGGCGAAAGTGGGTGGATCGGTGGCAGTCACGCCAAAGAGCAGCGACTCGACGGTGCGCGTCAG
>PKWH01000309.1:8423-15607 GCA_003131985.1 Acidobacteriota bacterium
ATTTCGCGCGTGCGGCGGCTGACCGAATAGGCCATCACGCCAAACACCCCCGCGGTTGCCAGCAGCAGCGCGACGATTCCGAAGAATCCTACGAGAATGACGTTGAATCTTCGCGAGCCCAGCGAAGCAGAATAGATTTGCGAAAACGTTCCGAACTTCGCCGGAATCTCCGGATTGAGGTCCTGCAAGATTCCTCGTGCTGCCGATGTCACCGAGCGCGTGTCGGCATCGCTCAACATCGTCAAGGTGATCGCAGAGCGCGGCCGCTGGAATAAATCCACGTACACGGTCGGTTGCGGCGGCAGATCGAGACCGTCTTCGTGAACGTCGCCAACGATGCCGACGATGGTCAGCAAACGCAAGTCGCTATCCATGTTTCCAAACTCAATCGTGTGGCCGATGGGGTCCTGATTTGGCCAGCGGTCGCGCGCAAGCGATTCACTGATCACGGCAACGTGCGGAGAGTTCGGGCCGTCGCGCTCGTCGAAGATTCGCCCTCGAATCAGCGGAATTCCCAGAACTTGGAAATACTCGTCCGTGGCGACGCAGAAGTCCGCAATTCCAATGCGTTCTTTTTGCCGGCGCAGCAGACCAAAACCATCCACGGTCTTGGGGAGCTCATTCTGCGACATCAGTAGAAACGTTCCGTCGGGAAGGCCACCATCCATCGGCAGGGCGCTAACCGCGCCGACCTTGCGCACGCCTGGGATTTGTTTGAGCCGGTCAATCAGCTTTGAAAAGAAAATCGCCTGATCTGCCTTTGCTTTGGGATCTTCCACCCACGGAAGCGAGACGTCCATCGCGACAATTTTATCCACGCGGAATCCGGGATTCACTTCGAGCACTTTCATCAGGCTGCGCCCGAGCAGTCCGGCTCCGACCACGAGAACCAAAGTGATCGCGATCTGCGCCGCCACGATTATCTGGCCAACGCGCTGGCTGTTTTGCGCGCCCGCTTGTCCCCGCCCGCCTTCCACGAGGGCCTTGCGCAAATCTCCGGAAGTCGCGCGTACCGCGGTGAACACTCCGAGGCCCGCTGCGACCGCCGTGGAGAGCAGGAACGCGAATACAAGTACCGGAATACTGATCGAGACGCTGTCCAGGCGCGGCAGATTTTCCGGCGCCAGCGCAACTAATCCCGCCACGCCCCAGAAAGCTCCCAGTACGCCAAGGCCGCCGCCGACCAGCGCGAGCAGGAATGCTTCGGTGAGGAATTGACGGACCAGCCGTCCGCGTGCCGCACCGAGCGCGCTGCGAATGGCGAGCTCGCGCTCTCTCACCGACGCTTGTGCCAGCAATAAATTGGCAACATTCGCGCACGCTACCAGCAGAAGAAATCCCACCGCTCCGAGCAGGACCAGCAGCGGCGAGCGAGCCTGCCCCGTGATCGAGTCCTGTAACGGGACGACAATTCCATCTTTGAGGAGGTAATCGCCTTGCTCGCTCGATATATCGTGAATGCGTCGGGCTATCGCGCTGATGTCTCCGTTCGCTTGTTGGACAGTCACGCCATCGCGGAGGCGCCCAACAGCGGAATAGTTATGCGACGTCCTGCTTGGGTTTTCGCCGCCCAAATCGGCAGGCAACCACAGGTCCGCGTCTGACGGGAAACGAAATCCGGCCGGGAGTACGCCGATAACGGAGTAGATCGCGCCGTCAATCTTCAGGTGCGACTGCGAGAGGTCCCGCGGCGATCCGAGCTCCTGCTTCCAGTATCCATAGCTGACAAGAACGGTGGGGCCAGCCCCTTTTTTTGCGTCGCCGGCGGTGAAATCCCTCCCGAGGATCGGCTGAATACCGAAGACCTTGAGAAATTCGGGCGAGACATTCGCAACCGTCGTGCGTGTGGGCTGCCGAGCCCCCGAAACGGATGCGACGTTGTCACCGTACTTCGCGATCGCCTGGAAGCTGCGGCTTTGGTCGCGAAAGTCGTCGAAATTCGGGTCCGCAAGGCGCGACGGCGTGCCCTTCGAGGTGAGTTCGAAGACGGCCATAATCCGGTTCGAATCGCGGTACGGCAACGGCCGCAACAACACTCCATATACGACGCTAAAAATTGCGGTGGTCGCGCCGATGCCGAGAGCGAGAGTGAGGACGGCGACGGCAGTAAAGCCGGGATTCCTCGCCAGCGTGCGCGCGCCGAAACGAAGATCTTGCAGGAGTGTTTCGATCATCGGAAGGCCTCTTCGGTCGCGATAAATTTCTTTGGTTTGCTCCAAGCCGCCTAGGCCGATGACAGCTTGGCGACGCGCTTCTTCTGGTGACATGCCGCGGCGAAGATTGTCGTCAATGTGCAATTGCAAGTGGGATTCGAGCTCGTCGGTGAGTTCGCGGTCGCGGCGTTGCCGAGCGAATAAGGCCGCGAGGCGGGCAAAGAAGCTGCGCAACGTGGGCATCAAGACTCCCGTTCGGGCGACAGGAAGCGGGCCAGGATTTCGGTGGTTTGTTCCCACTCGCGCGCTTCGGTTTCCAGTTGCTTGCGGCCGGCGCGGGTGAGCTTGTAATACTTGGCTTTGCGATTGTTGTCGGAGACGCCCCACTCGGAGGAGATGTAGCCTTCCTGTTCGAGTTTCAGCAGCGCAGGGTAGAGTGTGCCGTAATTAACGGAGAGAAGGTCGCCGCTGGTCTGCTCGATGCGGCGGGCGATGCCGTAACCGTGGAGCGCGCCCATGGATTGGAGGGTTTTCAAAACCATTAAGGCTAGGGTGCCCTGCCAGACGTCTCTCTTGTCAGTCATCGCGTTCTTCGAAGCTCCTATGGGAAAGCAATAGCGCAAGATGCCATAACTCATATTGGAAAGCAATAGAAGATTCGACGAAGGACTACCAAAAAAGATAGCCAACGCGCACATGCTAGAATCGGGGCGCGAATGGAGGGGGCATGAAGATAGATTTGTTGGCGATTGCGGCGCATCCGGATGACGTGGAGTTGACGTCCGGCGGAACGATTTTGAAAATGGCGCAAGCGGGCTACCGCACGGGGATCCTTGATTTAACCAAAGGCGAAACTGGGTCGCGGGGGACGCCGGAGATTCGCCTGCGCGAAGCGGCTCGGGCGGCGAAAATCCTGAAGGTCAGCGTGCGGCGAAACCTGGGACTACCGGACGCGCGGCTGGAGATGCGTGAAGAATACAAAATGGCAATCGCGGAAGTGATTCGCGAGCTGCAGCCCCACACCGTNNGCGTGCTTCGTCGCGGGGCTGAAGAATTATCCGCTGAGCGGGCGAGCGTTTCGTCCGTTCAAGATTCTGTATGCGGCGGCGTATGAAAGCGCGCGGCCGACATTTTGCGTGGACATCTCGAAGCAATTCGAGCGGAGAAGGCGAGCGATTCTGGCGTATAAGTCTCAGTTCGAGCCGCCGGAGAAAGAACGCAAGTCGAAAGTGTATTTGCCTCTGGACGAGCTGGAGGCACGGATGAATCTGACGGCCACGGCTTACGGCCGGATGATTGGCGTGAAATACGCGGAGGGATTCATCGTGAAGGAAACCATGCGCGTGGAGGATGTAGTGCGGATGCCGGTGCGATCTATCTAGTGCCTGCTAGAACGAGTCGGATTCTTGGGTGTAACTGAAACCCGGCAGGGCTTGCGAGGAGCCTCGCTGGTCCACTTTGACTTTTACGGTGCCTTCGGCTTCGGCGCCGGTTTTGCGGAGGAGAGCGAAGGTGGCGATGGCTTCGTTGTAAATCTTAGTAATCAAATAAGATTCGCCGGATTCGTCCTTTTTCCAGACTTGGCCGACTTGGATTTTGCGCGCGGGCACAATACGAATGTAGACAGATTCGAAGAATGCGTCAATATCGCAGCGGCGGCGTGATTCGCATGGGAAACCCCTTATGCTTAGCCCACCCCGTAGCTGCTTGAGACCTTTCGGCGGAGCCGAGGCCTAAGGATAAAAAGCCGCGCTTTCGGTGCTCCAAGAGCTGCTGAGTCTGCCGACGTCGATTGCTTGGATTAGACGACCTGCGGGCGTAAATCCTTAACAGGCTGGGAAACTCTTTCAGGGCATCTATCATCCAAGCAATCATTGTGAGGATGCTGGGGGCGGGGTGTATAATTCCGGCAAAGCTCCTCTGGAGGTATGCATGAAAAAGAGCCTGGCAGGGCAATTGGGGGCGCTGATTGTAGCTGCTTCGCTGCTTAGTCCCGCGACGTTCGCAGGATTCCCTCAACAGTCCACACAACCGCCTGCAAACCAACAGCCTAGCAGCCAGCCACAGCAGCCGAGCCAGCAAGCCGCTCCGCCGGCCGCGCAGACTCCGCAGCAAACACAGCAGCCGGGCCAGCAGACCCCGCCGCCCGCGCAGACTCCACAAACGCAGCCGCCTGCGCAGACTCCTGTGGCACCGACCGCGCAGCAGACGGATACGAGCGCGCAAGACCAAAGCGCACCGGGAACAGGGGCGCAGTCACCGGACAATTTGCCGATTCAGCAGATGCCGACAGACCCGAACGTCAAGCCGGGCTCCAAGCAGGACGTGAACGCGATCGGCAATCGCAGCGTCGGCCACGGACTGAATTTCTACTCGCTGGAACACGAAATCGCGCTGGGAAAACAATTGTCACATGAAGTGGAGAAGCAGGCGAAGTTCATCAACGATCCAATCGTCGTCGAATACGTGAACCGAGTGGGACAGAACATTGTTCGCAATTCGGATGCGCAAGTGCCTTTTACAATCAAAGTGATCGATTCGGACGTGGTGAATGCGTTCGCGCTGCCGGGCGGATTTTTTTACGTCAACAGCGGGCTGATCTTGCACGCGGATGAGGAATCCGAGCTGGCTGGCGTGATGGCGCACGAGATCGCGCATGTTTGCGCGCGGCATGGCACCAAGCAAGCGACCAAGAGCGACATCGTGCAGATCGGCGCGATGGTGGCGACCATCTTTATTCCTTACACCTGGGCCGGATACGCGATTTATCAGGGCATGAATTTTGCGATTCCGATGACGTTCCTGAAATTTACACGCGTCGATGAGGCGGAAGCAGATTATCTGGGGCTGCAGTACATGTATAAGGCGGGCTACGATCCGAACTCGTTCGTGTCGTTCTTTGAAAAGGTGCAGGCGGACGAAAAGAAGCAGCCCGGAACGATCCCGAAGATTTTCTCAACGCACCCTCCGACGCCGGAGCGCATCGTAGCGGCGCAAAACGAAATTGCGAAGATTTTGCCGGCGCGCGACGAGTACATCGTCACCACCTCGGAATTCGACACCGTGAAGCGGCGGTTGCAGATGATCGAAATGAACATGAAGGTGGATGACAAAAAGAATCCGAACAAACCTTCGCTGCGCAAGAAGACCGATCAGCAGCCCAACAAGGGACCATCGACGGGAAGCGATCCGCAGTCAACGAGCAGCGATCCTACTTCCACGGATGATCCGGATCGTCCGACGCTGCAGAGGCGGCCGGATCCAAACGCGCCGCCGCAATAATCCGGAAACGTTGTAGCTTCAAACAGATTCGCAGTCTATCAAATTGAAAAGGGCGCCCCGAGGTCCGGCGCCTTTTTTATTTCGTGAAAGCTGTGGGAAATTAATGAGCGTGGACTTCGGCCACGCCAAGGCGTTTGAGACCTTCGGCGTAGTATTTGCGATAGAGGATGTCCCACTCTTCGCTGCCTTCGAGGATTTCTTTTTTCTGCGATGTGATTTTTGCGCGGACTTCGGTGTCCACCTGCTCTTCGAGCTTCAGCAGCGACGATAAAATAGTCACGATTTCCTGGCGAATGGTGTCGCGGTCTTCGACGAAATCCACTTCAGGGACAGACACAAGAAGGTCGATGATTCGATGAGAGATGCGGACGGTTTTCTCACGGGTCAGTCGCATGTCAGCGGAGAATTAATTTCCTTTCACGGGCGAGCTGGCCTTTCACTTTCTTGAACATTTCCTGATACGAAACGCCCGTGCGCTTCATTTCATCGGAGTACTTGGCTAGAATCTCCCGCACTTCTTCGTTGACGCGGTCTTCAACGGTCACCTCGTCCGCCATGACCTGGCGGACCTGCTGCGTAAGGCTTTCCACGTTCTTTACTTCGATCATCTTCTGAGCCGCGAGGCGCTTCACCACCTCTTTGGCCATATATCCGACAAAATCCCGCGACAGAAGCATTCTGTTTGGCTCCGCGAGCGATAACGAGCATTTCAGTTTACTGGGAGGCTATTCGAAGTGTCAAGGCGGGGCGTTGCGAGCGATTTAGCTCACAGGGCGATCCAGACTTCTATTCTGCGGATTCCAATAACGGTGCGCCGAAGCGAGCAGCGCGAACGACCCGGTGATTATGCCTGCGATTATTGAGAGAGCAAAAACGATGTCGGCGTCATGAGCGGTAACGTCGACCGGCTTGACGACGATCCGAGTCCAGAGGAAGCCTAGAACGAAATAAGCTGCGAGGCAGCCCACTACAAGACCTATCGCGGCGTAAACAGCAGGAATAATGCGCTTCGCCTTCTCCACCTTTCACCCCCGTTGCTCTCTTGCACAAATAATGCCATGAATTTCGCGAACTCAATCGCGGGAAGATCCTGAACGTGCCCATTCGCGCAACGAGGCGCTGGGAGTCAGCAAGCCGTTGAATTAGTTACAGTGTTCCGGCGCTGCAATGTTCTGATAATCTGATACGCTAGTTTTCGCCACCTATTCCATAGCTAGCTACTCAAAAGGAATCATCGAAGTGAACTCACCTACTCCGTCTTCTTCACGCGAGATCAAGCGCGCCTTCAATTTCAACGGCGGCCCTGCAACTTTGCCTCTCCCGGTGCTTGAGCGAATCCGCGAAGAATTATTTGATTACCGCGGCACGGGGATGTCCGTTATGGAGATGACCCATCGCTCGACTGAGTTCGAGGAGATACTTTCGCGCGCGGAACAGAACCTCCGGACCCTGATGGAGATTCCGGAAGACTACGCGGTGATATTCCTGCAAGGCGGCGGGAGCCTACAATTCACGATGGTACCGATGAATCTTCACATTTCCGGAAAGCCGGTGGATGTGCTGCACACGGGAATGTGGACGGCGAAAGCGATCGCGGAGCTGGAGAAAGGCACGCCCTACCGCTTGGCGGCTTCGACGGAATCGGAAAAATTCAGGCGCGTACCCAGAAAGGAAGAAATTGCATTAGCCCCTAATGCTTCTTACGTTTACATGGCCTCCAACAACACCATCGAAGGAACGCAGTGGAAC
>PKWH01000057.1:0-1727 GCA_003131985.1 Acidobacteriota bacterium
AAAATTCCAAGCACGACGAAACCAAGGTGGCTCACCGATGTGTACGCCACAAGCCGTTTCAAATCGTGTTGCACCGTGGCGACCATCGCGCCGTACACAATTCCGATGATGGCCAGCACGCCGATATACGGCGCCATGCGATGAGCCGCGTCCGGAAACAGCGGCAAGCAGAATCGCAGCATCCCGTAGGTGCCCAGTTTCAACATCACTCCCGCAAGAATCACGGAACCTGCCGTAGGCGCTTCCGTGTGCGCGTCAGGAAGCCAGGTATGAAGCGGGAAAAGCGGCACCTTAATCGCGAATGCCAGAAAGAACGCCCCGAAAAGCAGAAGTTCGGTGTGTGACGGCAGAATCACAAGCCCGGTTTGCAGCTTCGCCTGAATATCCGGCACATCGAAGGTCCCCGCCAGGTTGTAGAGCCACAGGATCGCGACCAGCATCAGTATCGAGCCGAACATGGTGTACAGAATAAATTTCAATGCGGCATAAATTCGGCGGTCGTGTCCCCAAATTCCGATCAGGAAATACATCGGGATCAGCGTTAGCTCCCAGAAAAAGAAAAACAGCAGCAGATCGAGCGATACGAACACGCCGATCATCGCCGTCTCGATCACCAGCAGCGCGATGAAAAAGCCCTTCACGTTTTCGCGAATGGCTTGCCAGGAGCACAGAATCGCGAACGGCGTCAGAAATGTCGTCAGCAAAACGAGAAACAAGCTGATGCCGTCCACGCCCAGGTGATAGTGGATATTCGCGCGAGCGATCCAGTCGTAATATTCCTCGAATTGGTACTGCGCGTTGACGGCGTCGAATCCTCGCAGCAGAAAAAGTGAAATCACGAATTCAGCCACCGAGATGGCGAGCGCGATTCGCCGAATCCAGGTGTGATCTTCCGCGCGAAGCAGCAGAAGCGCGGGGACGCCCAGCAACGGCAGCAACGTGATGACCGTCAGCAAGTGAGAGGGCATATCCACGCTAGCGCACCATTCCCCAGAATCCGAGCATCAACAGCGTAAAGCCCACAGCCCCGATTACTACCCAAGTGGCGTAGCTTCGCGCGTTCCCGGATTGCAATTCGCGAGCCTGCCCGCCGGCTTCACGAGCCACGTGCGCAAGGCCGTTTACAGTGCCATCGATTACGCGCTCATCCACCACGTGCCACAGCACGTCCGTAGAAATCCAAAGGAAAGGGCGGATGAACAACGTCTCGTAAACTTCGTCCACATAATATTTATTGAGCAAGAGCGTGTAGAGCCCGTGCATGCGTTCGGCGAGTTTCTTCGGCGCGTCCGGCCTGCGAATGTAGAACCACCACGCAACCAGCAAGCCGATGATTGCGAGGATCACCGGCGGCCCGGTTAACGCGTGGAATAATTCCATCGCGGGGCTTGGCGATATCCCGCCCGCCTCGCCCGCTGCGCCCGCAAGCGATGCTCCCTGCTCAATTCCCGCCTGGACACCATACGATGCGAACACAGGATGCAGAAACGCTTCGAAATAATCCGTACCGCCCAGCAGATGCGGCGCCGCGAACCAGCCTCCGACGATCGAAAAGAACGCCAGAATCATCAGCGGCACAGTCATATTCCTGGGCGATTCGTGAACGTGCACTTCGTGCTCGTCAAACCGCTCTTTACCGAAGAACGTGAGAAATATCAGCCGGAACATGTAAAACGAAGTGAGCCCCGCGGCAACCAAGCCGAGCAGCCAGAGCGTGATGTGAGCGT
>PKWH01000057.1:1765-7299 GCA_003131985.1 Acidobacteriota bacterium
CCGCCCATCGCGTGAATCACGCTGCCCGCGGCCAAGAAGAGCAAGCCTTTGAAAAACGCATGCGTCATCAAATGG
The DNA here is from genome assembly GCA_003131985.1 of Acidobacteriota bacterium. GTDB lineage: Bacteria > Acidobacteriota > Terriglobia > Acidiferrales > UBA7541 > Palsa-295. The sequence continues at coordinate 1,841 of PKWH01000057.1, forward strand.
AAAATTCCAGCGGCGTAAGCTCCCACACCGCAACCGAGGAACATGTAACCGAGCTGCGAGATGGTTGAATATGCCAGAACTTTTTTGATGTCCGTCTGCACCAGCGCAATCGTCGCGGCATAGAACGCCGTGACCGCGCCCACGATTGCCACAACGAACATCGCAATCGGCGCGCGCGAAAACAGCGGATGCATTCGCGCAACCATATACACGCCCGCAGTCACCATGGTAGCGGCGTGGATCAGCGCGCTGACGGGCGTCGGACCCTCCATAGCGTCCGGCAGCCAAACGTACAGCGGCAACTGCGCAGATTTCCCGATCGCCCCGGCGAAAAGAAGCAAGCAAATCCAAGTCAGCACGCCTGCTTGCGTGGCGCTTTCGGCCGGCATGTTCGCCGCCTTCGCAAAAACCGTCCCGAAATCCACGGAACTGAATGTCCAGAAGAGCAGCAAAATGCCGATGGTAAATCCGAAGTCGCCAATCCGCGTCGTGATGAATGCTTTTTTCCCCGCGCTGATCGCGGACTGTTTCAAAAACCAAAATCCGATCAGCAAGTAGCTGCACAGGCCCACGCCCTCCCATCCCACAAACATCAAAACGATATTTGCGGCCAGCACCAGCGTGAGCATGAAGAAGACGAACAAATTCATGTACGCAAAGAAGCGGTAGTAGCCTTCATCGTGCGCCATGTAGCCGACGGAATAAATGTGCACCAGCAAGCTGACAAAAGTGACCACCAGCAACATGACGATGGTTAGGTGGTCCATCTGGAGCGCGAAATCCACTTTGAACGATCCGGCCGACATCCAATTGAAATAATTCTTGAAAAACGAAACTTGCCCGGCGGGCAACAGCGAGAACTCTCGAATGGCTTCTAGCACGGAAAGGAAAGCCAGCGAAACAGACCCGATCCCAACGGAGTTCACAACGAGCTTCGACCAGTTCTTGCCCAGCAAGCCGTTGATCGCCGCCCCGGCCAGCGGCAGCGCAAGAATGACCCAGAGATGATCGAGTATCGGCATCAGAATTTCAGAAGGTCCACGCGCTCAATGTTCAGCGACCGGCGATTCTGATAAATCGTAATCACAATCGCGAGGCCAACGGCCGCTTCCGCCGCGGCGACAACAATCACAAAGAAGACGAATACCAATCCGTCCAGTTGATTCCACGCGCGCGCAAAGGCCACAAAGGCCAGATTCACGGCGTTCAGCATCAGCTCGATGGCCATGAAGATCGTGATGATGTTCCGCTTGAATACGAACGCCACCACGCCGAGCCCGAAAAGAATGGCGCTGAGCGCCAGATAATAGGAAATTGGAACGACGCTCATTCGTCCCTCTTCGCCAGAACCAGCGCGCCTAAAATGGCGATCAATATCAAAATCGACGTCGCTTCAAACGGGAACAGATATTTCTGGAAGAGCTGCATTGATAGATCGCGCGTCGAAACCATCACGTTGGCGGAGCCCGCGCCGTTAGCCGGCGTTTTGCCAATCAGCGAATGCGCCATCCAATGTGCCAGCTCGAGAAGCAGGAAAATGCCGAGCGGAAGCCCGGCGTATTTCGCAATCTTGCTAAAGTCGGTCCGTTCTTCCGTGCCCGCATTCAGCAGCATGATCACGAAAACAAAAAGAACCATGATCGCGCCTGCGTACACGATGATCTGCACCGCTGCGATGAATTCCGCGCCGAGCATCAGATACAGCACGGCCAGCGACATCATCACCAAAATCAACGCTAGCGCGCTGTGGATCGGTTCGCGGGCCAGAATCAACAGCAGCGCCCCGCCCACTGAGATCAGCGCGAAAACGAAAAACAAAATGAAAGGCAGGCTCATCCGTGCTTCACCAGCAGAGGAAAGATAATCCACAGCGCGGTCCCCACCAGATTTGCAAGCGAAACCGGCAGCAGCAGCTTCCAGCCGAACGACATCAACTGGTCGTAACGAAAACGCGGCAGCGTTCCGCGAGTCCAAACATAAAAGAAAATCAAGCAGCCCACTTTCAGCAGGAACCAGAACGGCCCCTGAATCACCGGCATCACCGCGGGGAGAAGGCAAAGCGCTCCAAGAACCAGGGCGCCAAAAGTAATCACGATCAGCTGAATTCGCGCAATGCCCCTCGCCACGACGGCTGCGTCGTAGCCTAGATAAATCCCGAGCCCCAGCAACGCAACCGCCGGCAAGTATTGAAGAAAAGTCCAGGTCTCCGGAAAGGGAGAGAGCCATCCGCCCAGAAACAGAATCGTCGCCAGAAAAGAGACGGTGAGCATGTTTGCATATTCAGCCATAAAGAACATGGCGAATTTAAAGCTGGAATATTCAGTATGAAAACCGGCTACCAGTTCCGTTTCAGCCTCCGGCAAATCAAACGGAACCCGATTCGTCTCCGCGATCGCCGACGTGAAATAGCACAGAAACCCGATACACTGCGGAAACACGTGCCAGCGGGGAAGGAACGGCAGGTAACGATAATATCCGCTCTGGTCTCCCACCATTTCGCTGAAATTCAGCGTGCCCGCCAGCAGGACAACGCCGACGACCGAAAGCGTCAGCGCAACTTCGTAGCTGATCATTTGCGCCGAACTTCGCAGCCCGCCCAGCAGCGGATACTTGCTGTTGGAAGACCATCCCGCCAAGGCCACGCCGTACACGCCGATAGACGTGATGGCGAAAACAAACATCAGTCCGATATTTACATTCGCGACAATCAGCTGCGTCGGCTGCCCCAGAATCTTAATAGTCGCCGGCCCAAACGGAATCAGCGCGATCGTGGTGAGCGCCAGCGACAACGCCAAAAAGGGCGCGAGGATATACAAAAATTTATCCGCGCCCGGAGGTGTCAGATCTTCTTTGAAAAGGAATTTCACGCCGTCGGCAAGCGGCTGCAGCAATCCGTGCGCGCCGACGTAGTAAGGACCCCAGCGCGATTGAATGTGCGCCACGACCTTGCGTTCAAACCAGGTAAGGTAAGCCAGCGTCGTCAAACTCAAAAACAGCAAAATGACGATCTTGACTACCGATACCACCAGGACTGCATGCTGGGTGACGAACTCCACGGCGTATCTTTAGCCTCTTTGGTGGATGCGAGCCTGGAACAATATCGCCCCAGGCTTCCGCTCGAAAATAGATTATCGTGTGAAGAGAAAACCGCACCCGCCGGCACTTCATAGTTCGGCTCCGGCGATTTGCAAGCCGCGCTCGTAAGTTCCGCGCCACCCGCGAGCAGTCCGGCGACCGAGACATCGTAGCCAGCCACGTTTTGCCGGATTTCATCGAACGCCGCTTCCGGCGTGCGCAAACGTATCGGCGTGCCCAAGCCGAGCATTCCGAGTTGATGCGAAAGAATGCGCAGCAAATCGAAGTCGCTTCGCGGCCCCTGCGGATCTATCGAGCGATGCGTCATCTGCACTTCGCCCGACGTATTCGTAAGCGTGCCGTCTTTTTCGTATGACGAGGCCGCAGGCAACACAACGTCAGCGCGCTGCGCTGTCTCGGTTAAAAACATGTCATGCACCACGAGCAGTTCGAGGCCGGCCAATCGATCGGGCTGCGCAACTCCAAAAGTCTTCACCGGATTCGCGCCCACCACATACATCGCTTTCAACTTTCCCGTCACTGCTGCTTCCATCATCGCGCGAGCAGTCAGGCCTGGCGCAGCAGCGATCTCGCCCCCCCAGAGTTTGCTAAAACGCGCACGCTCTGATTTGTCGGCGAGAGGTGCGTACCCGGGCAACCGGATGGGAAGAATTCCCATGTCGGCAGCGCCGCGCGAATTCGAGTAATCGCCGAGCGCCATATAGCGCGTCTGTCCAGCGAGGCGCGAGCCAAACGCAACCAGATCGCGAATCGCCCCGCCTTGAATATCGGCGCCAAAGAGAATCACTACATCCGATTCCTTTTCCAGCGCCGCTTTCATTTGCCCCAGCGATTCCGAAACGCTTTGCTCGAACTGGCCTTCACCCGTCGCCAGCCAACGCACCGCCGCAGCTTCTCCGCCTTTAGCAGTTTCCACACCCTGCACAGCTTGGCGATGAATCTTGCTTGGCTGTCCATTGATTGCGTAAAAACGCGCCTGATGGTGACGCACTCCAGTCCGAATTTGCCAGGCGACCAGAGGATTCTGGTTCGTCACGTCGTTGCCAATCAGCAAAACCGCGTTCGCCTTATAAACATCCGCCATGGTGGCCTGCGCGTCTTTAGCTTTAGGTCCCAAGACAGCCGCGAGCCCCGCGTAATCCGCCGTTCGGTGATGGTCGATGTTATTGGTCCCCAGCGTAGCCCGCGCAAACCGGTTCAGCAGATAGTTTTCTTCGTTCGTAGTGTGATTCGAGCCGATTACGCCAATCGCATTCGCTCCATGTTTTTCGCGAACTTGCTTCAGCCGCCGCGCGATCTCTTCCAGCGCGTCTTCCCAGCTCGCAGCTTCCAGTTTGCCGTTGCGCACGCCAAGCGTCGTCTTGCAGCCGTTCGAGCAGTGCGTACAAGGATCCGGCACATATTTCATTTCCCACGGCCGCGTCTGATAACGGTAAGTTCCGCTCGTCAGCGCGCCGACCGGGCAAATATCGATGCACATGCCGCACTCTTCGCAAGCCAGCTCGCCCGGCTTATTCGGCAGGATTACGGAATTCACGCCGCGCGAACCAACGCCGAGCGCTTTCACATCCATCCCTTCATCGCAAACGCGCACGCAGCGGAAGCACAAAATGCACCGCGGCGCATCGTAATAAACCAGCGGCGACCACTTTTCTTCCGGGTAGTGCAGTTTTTCCTCGTTGAAGCGGCTATGGTCGAGCCCGTAGCGAAAAGTCATGTCCTGCAATTCACACTCGCCGCCCTTGTCGCAAACGGGACAATCCAGCGGATGGTTCGAAAGCAGAAACTCGATCATGTCCTTGCGCGCCTTGTGAACTTGCGGCGTATCGGTCTTAACAACCATGCCCTCGACAGCCACCAGCGTGCATGCCGTTTGCAGCTTTGGCGTTTTCTCCACTTCCACCAAGCACATGCGGCAAGCCGCCTGCAGCGAAAGCCCAGGGTAGTAGCAGAACGACGGAACCTCGATGCCTTTGCGTTTGGCCGCTTCGATTACAAGCGTCCCCGCTGCCGTGGTGAGTTTCTCGTCGTTGATCGTAAACGTAATTTGTTTTACTTCTGGCATGCGAGTCCTAGGAAGCTCCCACGATCATCTCCGCAGGTTTGAACGAACATTTCCCGCGAAGGTGGTCCTCAAATTCGTGCCGCCATTTTTTGACGATACTGATGGTCGGCAGCGCCGCTGCGTCTCCCAGCGGACAGAACGTGCGGCCCAGCATGTTTTTCGAAAGCTCGTCAATCAGCGGAATATCTTCGGCGCGTCCTCCGCCGTCATGAAAACGGTCGAGCAGCTTCCGCAGCCACGCCGTGCCTTCGCGGCACGGAATGCACCAGCCGCAGGATTCGTGCGCATAAAAATGCAT